>DFQC01000025.1 GCA_002377585.1 Anaerolineales bacterium UBA3499
AATCATTAAATAGATTATGGCTAGGAAAGATGTTAGGCCAGTAATTACATTGGCCTGTATAGAATGCAAGGAACGTAACTACACTACAGAAAAAAATAGGCGCAATGATCCTGGGCGTCTAGAGTTTAGTAAGTACTGTGCACGTTGCCGAAAGCATCAATTGCATCGTGAAACAAAGTAATTTCAGGTGTCGAGCACGAGCAGGTTAGAACAGACAACAGCAACTATGTAACCTGCTCTATCGCAAATAACATAGGCGAGTAGCTCAACTGGTAGAGCAACGGTCTCCAAAACCGTAGGTTGTGGGTTCAAGTCCTGCCTCGCCTGCCTAACAAAATAATAAGTTAATGAGTACGGGTGCTTAGAGAATGGTCAATACATTGATTAAAGAAATGAAAGTGGTAATTCACTACCCATGGATATCAGACAACTAATTGGGCCTGCAATCCTAGGGCTGGTCCTTGCACTAGTAGGTTTCACTATTTTTTCTGCAAGACAAAATATTGTAGCCTACGTGCGTGAAACACGAGCTGAGCTAGGCAAGGTTTCGTGGCCAAGCAGATCAGAAGCAACCGATCTCACGATCGTAGTGCTAGTTACTATTACTTTCAGTGCGTTATTCCTAGGATTTTTCGACGCAATTTTTACCTGGATATTTGCACAGGTCATACAATAAAATGAACGAGCAGAATAATTTATCTGAAGAATCACTCAATAATACTATTTCTGAATCTCAATCGGATGAAGACATTTTCGAGAAAGATCAATCAGATGATTCTCCTTCATCTGATATAGATTTTGAGATAGAATTTGAAGATGATCTTGGCCCTTCACTCGAAGAAATGCTTGAAGAAGCCAGCAAAGAAGTACAGTTCGAACAAAAACAGAAAGAACATGAAAACAGTGATTCAGTCGCAGAAGAAAACTCTGATGCAGAACAGAACAATGTAGATGTTGCAGGCAAACAATGGTATGTGGTCCATTGCTATTCCGGTTATGAGAATAAAGTGTGTCATAATCTTGAGCAACGTATAGAAAGTATGGGTATGAATGAACATATTTTTGACGTTGTTGTACCAACGGAAGAGGAAATCGCAGTTAGGGACGGTAAACGCAGAACAGTCGAACGTGAGGTGTTCCCAGGTTACATACTGGTACAAATGGAATTGTCTGAAGAATCATGGTATGTGGTACGCAACACTCCTGGAGTAACTGGCTTTGTCGGTATGGGCAGTAAGCCCATACCTTTGCAAGAAAATGAATTCAAGCACATTATCCAACGTATGGAGGCTGATGCACCACGCATTACTGTAACATTTAAAGTGGATCAGAAAGTACGTATAATTGACGGTCCATTTAATGATTTCATTGGTACTGTAACAGAAATTGATGCTGACAGAGCTAAAGTACGTGTTATGGTATCTTTCTTTGGAAGAGAAACACCCGTAGAGCTCGATTTTCTACAGGTAGAAAAAATATGACAATAGTGGTGATAATATAGTGGCTAAAAAAATACAGGCAAAAATCAGACTTCAATTAGAAGCAGGCAAAGCAAGTCCGGCTCCACCAGTAGGACCTGCATTAGCTGCTCATGGTGTAAATCTCATGGGATTCTGCAAAGAGTACAATGCACGAACGCAGAATAGAACTGGTGAAGTAATCCCAGCAGATATATCAATATTTACTGATGGGTCTTTTAGTTTCGTACTCAAAACTCCACCAGCAGCAGTATTATTGCGCAAAGCTGCTGGTGTAGATAAAGGTGCAGCAGATCCATTACGGGAAAAAGTAGGTAGGGTCACCAAGTCACAGATAAGAGAAATAGCTGAAACAAAAATGAAAGATCTAAATGCACTAGACGTTGAAGCTGCCATGCTTCAAATTGAAGGAACAGCACGGTCTATGGGCATATTAGTGGAAGGATAATTTATCTATCAGACGGTAACAATAGTATCACAGCCTATTAAGTAGTAATTCTGAGGAAAACATTATGACCAAACGTGGCAAAAAATATCGCAAGGCAGTTAGTAATATCCAAGCAAATGAAATGTATGCGCCACGCGATGCAGTAACATTAGCAAAAGAAAATTCTAGCGCTAACTTCGACGAAACTATGGAAGTTCATATACGTATGGGTATTGATCCGCGCAAAGCGGATCAACAAGTGCGTTCATCGGTATTGTTACCACATGGTCTGGGAAAACCTGTACGGGTACTAGCCTTTGTAGAAGGTGAAGGCGCACGCATCGCTGAACAAGCAGGTGCAGATTTCATTTCTGATCAAGAAACAATACAGAAAATCAAAGATGGTTGGTCTGACTTCGATGCTACCATTGCAGTACCAGAAATGATGGGCACTGTAGGCAGTCTAGGTAAAATACTTGGGCCTAGAGGACTAATGCCAAATCCTAAAGCAGGTACAGTAGCACCAACTGAAGATTTGCCGCGTCTAATAAATGAAGCTAAGGCTGGAAAGATAGAGTTTCGACTAGATAAAACTGCAAATCTACATGCTCCTATAGGAAAAGTATCGTTTAGCGCCGACAATCTTTTTGATAATTTTATGGCCTTGTTTGATGCTGTTAGAAGAGCTAAACCGCCAGCAGCTAAGGGTAATTACTTTCGTCGTATCACTCTCGCTACTACTATGGGACCAGCAATAAGAATTGATCCAAACTTAGTGGAGGTCGAAATAGCTGATTAGAAGATACACACATAATTTATAACTTGAAACAAATCGCCGTAGACAGTGGGTGCCCTATATTTTGTAGGACTTAATTTCCCGCAGAGGCAAATACTTTCAAATGAACATGCCTTGTTAGGCTGTGTCACAAAGTCTTTGCATCTCATCGTCTATTTACACGATGTGAGCTAAAGACTTTTTTTATGAATTACAAGCAAAGGAGTAAAAATATGGCAATAAGTAAACAAAAGAAACAAGAATTGGTTGAGGCATATACAGACCTATTGCAACGTAGCCAAGGTGTAATTTGGTTGAATAATAAAGGTCTGTCTGTTTCCGAAATATTCGAGCTTAGAAGCAGCATCAGAGAAGCTGAGGGGAAATGTAAGGTCACTAAGAATCGTCTCACACGTTTGGCATTGCAGAATGCTGGTCTACCAACAATGGATGAAGTCTTGACAGGGCCCACAATCACTGGATTTGCCCTTGGGGAAATACCAGCAGTCGCCAAAGCTATCGCAGATTTTGCGAAAGAGAATGACTCTGTAGAAATTAAGGGCGGATTAATGGGTACTGAAATATTATCTGCCGATGAATTGACAACCCTAGCAAACTTACCGCCACTTGAGATATTACAAGCTCAATTACTAGGATTGATAAATGCTCCTGCTCGGCAAATTGCAGGAACACTTTCAAGCAGTGTCCGCCAAGTAATCAACGTAGTGAATGCATATTCTGACTCTGAAACTCAGACTGTAAAGACGTAGTTAACATATAAATAATAAGGTATACCAAACAATTAACAATACAATCATAAAGGAGAATGTATCATGACAGATTTAGAGAAATTAGTGGACCAGCTGAGCGAACTTACAGTTCTAGAAGCAGCTGACCTAACGAAAATGCTTGAAGAAAAATGGGGAGTATCAGCAGCAGCCCCAGTAGCAGCAGTAGCAGTGGCAGCTGGAGATGGTGCTGATGCATCTCCCGCTGAAGAAAAAGCGGAATGGAATGTAGTCTTGCAAGACCATGGTGCTAAGAAAATAGATGTTATTAAAGCTATTAGACAGGTAAGTAGCTTGGGTCTCAAGGATGCCAAAGAGGTTGCAGAGACTGCCGGATCCGTTGTTCTGGAAGCTGTAGCTAAAGAGGCAGCAGAGGATGCAAAAAAGACACTCGAAGAAGCTGGAGCCACAGTAGAGCTGCAATAATGTCACTTGTGAAGCTAGAAATTGTTCCATTTGTACTTAGTCATTGTGAGATCTACAAGTATGTTATGTTTACACAAACACCTAACAACTTTGCGTGATGAACCATAATGATGTCAATTTCTGTGTACGCTGCGGCAACGGCTTAGAAACAAGAGAACGCTCTGGTGCAAAACGCCCTGTTTGCACCAGATGTGACTACACTCACTTCTTTGATCCAAAAGTTGCTGCAGCAATGTGGTTGACACAAAATAACATGCTTCTTCTCGTAAGACGTGCTATAGAACCAGCAAAGGGACTTTGGACTATTCCTGGTGGGTTCGTAGATGCTTGGGAGAATCCTGCTGAAACTGCATCTCGTGAATGTAATGAGGAAACAGGCCTCAGAGTAATAGAAGCAAAACTCTTAGATTTAGTTCCTAGCCAAAATCAATCCAGTAGAGCCGGTTTTGTTATTTTTTATACAGGCCAAATCATATCTGGAGACTTAAAAGCAGGAGATGATGCCGATGCAGCAGATTGGTTCTACGTAAACCAATTACCTGAAATAGCTTTCGATGCAACCCAAACAATGATCAATCGTTGGAAAAATGGACTACTAGTCTACTAGAACATTACTGTCATAAATCACAAAATGAATCCTAATAACCAGATGCACCTACTAATATGCTAGAATAGAAAAAGATAAACACATATGGCAACAATATGATTGAAGTAAATATTGACAGCATCAGAGTTAGTCTAATGTCTCAGCATCGAGTAGCAATATTAAAAAATGATGCGGGTAGCCGCTACCTCCCAATATGGATTGGACCATGCGAGGCAGATGCTATAACTGTTGAATTACAGGATATGGAAATGGCACGTCCTTTGACACACGATATACTAGCCAAGACTATTGAAAGTCTAGGCGGTGAGATATCTCATGTAATTATCAAGGATCTAAGGAATGATGTGTTTTATGCCTATATTATAATCAATCAAGATGGGACACAGCTCGAGATAGATTCGCGACCATCTGATGCTTTGGCGCTCGCAGTACGAGCACAGGTACCAATATTCGTGGAAGAACAAGTAATGGACAAAGCTTCTATTGTTCCTGAAGACAACATTATGGATCAATACAGCGACTTGGAAAATGACACAGATAATGACCGTGATTTGTCAGCATTTTCAGATTTTGTAGATACACTTGATTTGGACAACTTAGAATCAAATACAGGAAAAGATTAAAATAGTTTAGACACAAAGTTAGCATACAAACTAGTTACTATGACACACTATACATTTCTAAACTCCACTTAACAATTAGTATGGAGTAATTTGGATCAACTTAGTTCTTGTAATAGACAGTATATATATAGATTGCCACCAAGGCTGATGGAAAACACGAGCCAAGATTTTATTCAACCTAACAACCTAGAAGCTGAAGAGGCAGTGATCGGATCAATTCTGATCGATCCAGACGCCTACTTTGAGGTAGCCTCCACCATAAGGCCAGATGATTTTTATCTTGTTAAACACAGATGGATTTGGAATGTTTTTATGACACTTCACGACCAAAACATGCCAATTGACCAACTAACTACTAAAGACGAATTAGAGGCTCGCAACCAACTAGAAGAAATCGGTGGTTTTGCTTACCTCACTCAACTGGTAACACGAGTACCAACAGCATTCAACGTAGCAGCTTATGCTAGGCTTGTCGAAGAAGCCGCCACTCGTCGCAGGCTAATAAGGGCCGCTGGAGATGTGGCTAAAATAGCTTATGATGAAAAAACCGACATCAACGAAGTAGTTAACCAATCAGAACAGGCACTTTTTGGAGTAACTGAAGGTCGTTCTACTCGCGACTTAGTACCTATTAGACAGGTCGCACATGAGTATTACGATCGAGTTCAGCAACTTTACGATAACCGAGGCAAAATTGTTGGAGTACCAACTGGATTTCAAGATCTAGATAAATTACTAGGAGGAATGCAAAAATCAGATCTTATTGTCGTAGCTGGTAGACCAGGTAAAGGAAAGTCGGCTTTCATGGTTTCAGTAGCCCTTAATGCAGCGCTCACCCACAAACAGAGAGTAGCTTTGTTTTCACTTGAAATGTCAAATGAACAAGTAATGCAGCGTATGGTCGCACAGGATAGCCATATCGACAGTCATAAACTGCGTATGGGTGAGCTCGAAGATGAACAGATGGACCGTTTTATTCACTCCGTCAATTTGTTGAGTGATGTAGGAGTATATTTAGATGATACACCATCAATATCAGCTATGCAGTTACGCTCTAAAAGTCGTAGATTAGCAGCAGAGATCAAGCTAGACCTAATAATTGTCGATTATTTGCAACTAATGGTAACTGATCTCAGGCGTGACGCAAATCGCGTACAAGAGGTGTCAGAAATATCGCGTAGTCTAAAAGCATTAGCGCGTGAACTACATGTGCCTGTACTCGCTGGAGCCCAGCTATCTAGGGGTGTAGAACAACGATCGGGCCAAAAACCATTGCTGTCTGATTTACGAGAATCTGGCAGTATAGAACAAGATAGTGATGTAGTAATGTTTTTGCATCATCCTGATTCATGGGATGAAGACCCACAACGACAGCACGTGACTGAAGTAGTAGTATCAAAACATCGCAATGGAAAAACTGGTTCCATAGATCTGATATTTCTGCCACAATACGCTGAATTTGTTGATGCAGCACATAGAAGTATAGTTCTACAGGAGGAACAAGAGTGAAAGGATTCTCAGGATTCCCTAAAGGAAAAACTCGTGTCACCCTTGTTCCAAATTTGTTCTTTAGCGAACTACTGCCATATATTGACAATCTTGATGAACTAAAATTGACGCTGTACTGCTTTTGGAACCTAGGATTAAAAGAAGGTGATGTCAGATATCTTAGTCACAATGAATTACAAAAGGACAAGGTATTAATTGAGAACTTTGATGAACCCGGTGTTACTGCTCTTAACCAAGCCCTAGAACGAGCGTGTGCTCGTGGCACTCTACTGAAGGTTAATATAGCAATCGCCGCAGATAAAGAGGAACAGTATTACTTCCTTAACACACCTAAAGGAAGATCAGCTGTTGATAGTATAGCCAAAGGTAATTGGACCCCTAACAGTCATCCTAATGATCCTATAAGTGTTGTTGTTGAAAGACCAAATATATTTAGTATTTATGAACAAAATATTGGAGCACTGACCCCGCTCATGGCCGACAAATTAATTGAAGCAGAAACAGAATTTCCGGATATCTGGTTGAGAGAAGCGATGAAATTAGCTGTAGAAAATAATGCACGCTCTTGGAGTTATGTAGATGCCATACTCAAACGATGGAAGCGTGAAGGAAAGGATAGTCAACATGGAAAAGGCAGATCGGACACTGAAAAGACTCGCCGAAAATATCTCGAATACCTCGACAGTTAATAGCAAATCTACGAACGTAGCTGGATTGGGAGATGCCGACTGTCCTAATTGCCTTGGTATCGGTTTTGTAAGCTCGAATGCCGACATAGAAGACCCAGAGTTCGGCCGGCTGTATCCTTGTTCTTGCCGATTTGAAGATTTACAACGTGCAATTACTAATCAAAAACAACTTTCCTCTACTTTAGGCCCACTGTCAAAAAAAACATTTGACAACTTTATTCCTTCAGGTAATACAACTGAACCAAGACAAAAGGATAGTTTGCAGCGAGCGTTTGAGCAATCACAAAGTTTTGCAAACACACCCGAAGGATGGATTGTGCTACACGGCGGCTATGGGTGTGGGAAGACTCACCTAGCAGCAGCTATCGCCAATCAATGCTTGTCTCAAGGTCAAGATGTGCTATTTGTGAACACTCCTGATTTGCTTGATCACCTACGTTCTACCTTTGCCCCAGGATCTACTATTGATTATGACGAGATGTTTGAACAGACACGCAATATATTTCTATTGGTGCTCGATGATCTTGGTGCCGAGAATCCTACCCAGTGGGCTCAAGAAAAACTCTATCAAATCATTAATCACAGATATAATGCAGCTTTACCGACTGTCATAACTTGTAATGTAAATCTGGAAAGTATAGAACCGCGTATCAGAAGTCGACTGGTAGATATAGACTTAGTACGTAAATTAATCATACAAGCACCAGATTTTCGCAGGGCTGACTCCGACCAAACTGACTTATCCTCACTACCAATACATTCTCGACAGACCTTTGAAACCTTCGAATCTAGAGCAGGTGAGATACCTTCAGAACATCACAAACGACTAAGTATTGCAGTAACAGCTGCAAAGAGCTTTGCCGAAAATCCAGAAGGATGGTTGTTATTAATTGGTGGTCACGGTTGTGGAAAAACACACTTGGCAGCTGCCGTAGCTAACTATCGCGTTCGGAATGGTAGTCCGGCACTATTTATTACTTCGGCGGATCTGCTTGATCATTTGCGAGCCACATTTAGTCCAGACTCATTGGTTCGCTTTGATAAACAGTTTGCAGAGCTACGTAACACACCACTACTTATCCTAGATGACCTTACATTGGAAAGCGCAACACCATGGGCAAGAGAAAAACTAATGCAACTGATTGATCATCGATACGTGACACGTCTACCTACAGTTATCACAACATCTGCTGATAAATCTGATCTGGGAACTAGATTAGAAAGCCGTCTTTTAAATCCTGCAATAAGTACTATATGCCCTATTACTGCACCAATGTATAAAGGCAAGAAACGTAGGTCACGCTAATTGCCAAAACATCTTGATGGTCCAGACAAAGCTTAATAAGCAAGCACAAAAATCCTTTATAGCATGCGTTAGTATCATATTGATATGTCTGCTTACCTATGGACTACTTACAACATCAGCACAATCTGTACCGCCCCATCCTTTCTACAGCGAGGATGAAAAAGAACACACTACACAAATAATAGCCTATAGAGGAGGCTCAGGGCTGTGGCCAGAAAATACTCTATACGCTCTTCAACAGTCTAAAGCAATCGGTAGTGATGCAATACAAATGGACGTACGAATTAGCTTAGATAACACACTTGTTGCTATGCATGATAGCACTGTGGATAGAACAACCAATGGATTTGGTGCTGTAAACCAATTAAATTTAACTGAATTGCAAAATCTAGACGCAGGTTATCAATGGTCACAAGACGCTGGATCAATATTCAAATACCGTGGCCAGGGTATCACCATCCCAACCATTGCTGAAGTATTTGCAGAAATAGATAGCATGCAAATATATGTTGACATTAAAGATGATGATTTCTTTCCAGCAAACCTACTCTGCATGAATATTCGAAATTACAATATGGCTCAAAAGATACTAGTATCGGCCGATAATGATGTGGTTCTTGAACATTTTAGAGAAACGTGTCCCGAAATAGCCACGGCCGCTAGTGATAAAGAACAAAAGGTCTTTACTGCACTGAATGCAGCATTCTTGACCCCTATCTATAGCCCAAGCTTTCATTTAGTGGAGTTGCCACCAATTTGGTACGGCTTACGACTTATTACACCTAATCTAGTACAATCGGCACATCTAAGAGGTTTAAGAGTCCACGCAGTAAACATCAATAAATCCGATCAAATGGAACTTATGATACAACAAGGAATAGACGGTGTTGTTACAGGTCACCCTAATCTTGCAATTGAGGCTATCAATGCGAATTAATGTTATTGAGTGGAGCACACAAAATACAGATGGTCAATAATTATTTATCATCTGTGTAAGTAACATTCAATTCTGTCAATTTACCACTAGCCATAAAAATAACTCTCTCGGCGATGTTAGTAGCACGATCACCTATCCGTTCTATATTATGAGCCACAAACAGAACTGATAGTAAGTAATCAGTCGATTGACTAGCATCACGTGTTTCTCCTACGAGCTTATGGAACAACATCCTATGTTGAGTATCAAGACTGTCATCATTGTCTGCTACATCATATGCTAAATTTGCATCGTGTTCTGTATAGGCTACCATCGCCCTTCTTAACATGTCACGACATTGACTAGTCAGTTGATATATAGCATTAGGAATATCCCGTTTTGGAACCATTTCCACACGCACAGCCAATTTAGCTATACCTGCAGCATAATCACCAATACGCTCCAGCTCAGTAACTATATTCATAGTTGCTACAATTAACCGTAAATCCACAGCCACAGGTTGCTGTGTAACCATAATATGTAAGCAGTGCTCTTCAAGCTCGAAACGCTTTGTATTAATATGGACATCCTCTGCAATAACTTCTTGAGCAAGCTCCACGTCACAAGCAGCAAAAGCATTTATGGATTTATCAATAGCAGTATCTACCTTACTACTCAACCGTATTATGTCATCCATGATACCTTTTAGATGTTCGTCTAAAGTAGCACGAGTCTGAATGTTGTCCATAATCCTACTCCTCAAATTACAATATGGGTCACACTGATACTAGTATCTCTTCTCCACCCGCTTCTAATTGACTTGCAAACTGATCTGGAAGCCCATTGTCCCGAACCGCTTGCGCTGCTGCACTAACATTATAATCAACTCTTCTATAATCAACGTGTATTTTTCCTGCGTCAAGTATTAGCAACACATATCCAGCGCGGAAGTCACCATCTTTAGGTTTTCCAACCGACCCAGTGTTAATAAACATAGTACCATCTACATATTTCTGGTAATGTAAATGTGTGTGCCCACATAAAAGCACATCAGTCTCCGCCATTCTAGCAATACGCTCAAAAGTTGATTCGCGCCGATCAGCAAACAAATACTCATTAGTAGAACGTGGACTACCATGTACAAGCAGTAATCTGTGTCCCAAACGCTCCCTACGAATAGATTTCGGAAATTCTCTCAAGTAATCTTTTCCTTCAACATTAGTATTTTGCTTTGTCCATAAGAGAGAAGTATTACTACGTGCGACATCATCTGGATTATTATAAGCACAGCCACAGCTCGCTCTATCAAAACCAACAGCATCATCATAGTTGCCCATTACTGTTGGTATATTGTTCTTACGCACAAAATCAATTGTGTCGTTTGGATATGCTCCATAACCAACTAAATCACCCAAACAATATATCTCGTCTGGTTGTACATAATTAATATCCTTCCATACTGCCTCTAAAGCATGAATATTCGAGTGTATATCTGACAATATAGCAATTTTCATGCCTAACCAAAACGACCTGTAACATAATCTTCAGTTCGTTGCAACGATGGTCGCGTGAAAATAGTTGTAGTCTCATCAAATTCTATCAATTCGCCTAACCAGAAAAACCCGGTTTTATCGGATACACGAGCCGCCTGCTGCATATTATGAGTCACAATAACAATAGTATAGTGTTCCTTCAGTTCCTGTATCAGTTCCTCTATTTGATTTGTCGCAATAGGATCCAAAGCAGAGCATGGTTCATCCATTAAGATTACATCCGGAGTAACTGCCAATACACGGGCTATACATAAACGCTGCTGCTGACCTAATGATAGAGACAAAGCCGGTTGTTTCAAATCTTCCTTTATTTCATCCCATAGGGCAGCTGCACGCAGAGACTGCACAACTAATTCATGCAAGTCATTACCAGTAGCTATTCCCAACACACGTGGACCAAAAGCTACGTTATCAAAAATAGATTGTGGAAATGGATTCGGTCTCTGGAAGACTAAACCTACTTGACGACGTAATTCAGTTTCATCAATATTTGGCGCATAAATATTTTGACCATTTAGAACTATGCTGCCACTAATTCTAGTATCAGTAATAGTATCATTCATACGGTTAAGACAACGTAAAAAAGTAGACTTACCACATCCCGAAGGCCCAATAAGTGCCGTAATCTCACGCGGTAATACTGTCATGTTTACATCACATAAAGCTTGCGTATTACCATAATAGAAGTTTAGCTGCTCAATCTGGAAAGTTATCTCATCTGACATTGTATTTTACCTATCCGAACCGACCGGTAATGTATTCTTCCGTCTGCTTTTCACGTGGAGCACTAAATAGGTCTTCACCACTGCCCCATTCCACCAATTCTCCTTGTAGCATAAATACTGCCAAATCAGCAATGCGAGCCGTCTGCTGAATACTACTAGGAGCAATAACAACTGTATAGTCCTGCTTAAGGATCTGAAGCGAAGATTCGACTTTTGCGGTGGAAATAGGATCAAGACCTGAAGTGGGTTCGTCAAGCAATAATACTTCAGGTGCTAGAGCCAACACTCTGGCAATACACAGTCGCTGCTGTTGTCCTCCAGATAATGCATTAGCAGAATCGTCCAGTCTATCCTTCACTTCGTCCCACAATGCAGATGAACGTAAGCTACCTTCAACTGCATCATCCAACTTAGCTCGACGTCGCTCCCCAGCCAATTCCAAACCATAAGTTATATTTTTTCGAATTGAAAAGGGCAATGGTATAGGCTGAGCAAAAACGATACCAACTCGCCTACGAAGCGAAATTACATCCACGTTCCTATCGAAGATATTAGTGTCATCTAGCATAACTTCGCCAGATATACTGACATCAAGAAGATCATTTAGTCTATTGAGAGTACGGAGCAAGGTACTCTTACCACCCCCGGCTGGACCAAATAGAGCTGTTATAGCATTTTCAGGAATATCCAAACAAACATCACTCAGAGCTTGAGTACCATCATCATATCCTACTGACAACTCATTTATTCTAATTTTAGGATTATCGAACATTGTAGTATCCTACCATTCTCGTTTACGACGCTGCCAGCTGCGCACACTTGCAGCCAATATATTCATGATCAGTACAAACGCTAGGAGCACAGTCGCTGTACCATATTGAATCGTGATAGGCATTTCTGGCACTTGGGTGGATATAACAAAAAGATGATAGGGTAATGCCATAGTCTGATCGAAAATAGAATTAGGTAACTTTGGCAGAAAGAATGCAGCGCCCGTAAAAAGAATTGGAGCAGTTTCACCAGCTGCTCTATTCAAACCAAGAATAACACCAGTAAGAATACCCGGTAATGCTTGAGGCAGCACTACTCGACGAATAGTCTGCCATCGTGTAGCCCCCATGCCAACGCTTACCACCCGGAAGCTTTGGGGTACCGCTCGCAACGCTTCTTCCGCTGTACTAATTATTACGGGGATAGTCATAATTGAAAGTGTAAGACAGGCTGCGACTATTGAAGAACCCAGGTCTAGAAATAGCACAAATAGTCCCAATCCGAACAACCCGTATACTACCGAAGGAATACCTGCCAGATTCACAATTGCCAGACGGATCATACGCGTCCAGTAACTATCAGCTGCATATTCTGAGAGATAGATTGCTGATGCTACTCCTAGAGGTATTGATATAAGACCAGTACCAACCACAAGATAGATTGTCCCAATAATAGCTGGCCATATACCACCCGATCTCATACCATCACGCGGCATCTCTAACAAGAATTGCCATGACACAGCTTCTGCGCCTGAGAAAAAGATAGAACTTACTATGATAATTATTGGGACAGCTGTAGCTACAGATGCTAAGCCTATAACTGCAAATACTATTCTCTCTGTATGGTGTCTAGATAAACGTATCATATCGCTTTAAAGCTATTTCAAGACAGCAATCTCTCTGTACGTTTACGTGCACGGAACAATACTGCCGAAGCAGTAATATTAACTGTCAGGCTAACAAGAAACAATATAAGTCCGATAGAAAAAAGTACATGATAATGTAAACTTCCATTAGCCACTTCTCCCATCTCGGCTGCTATAGTAGCCGTCATAGTACGAAGCGAAATGAAAAGCGAACCTAACCCGGATGCCATCTGTGGTGCATTTCCGGTCACCATCATGACCGTCATAGTTTCCCCAATAGCACGACCAATTCCCAACATCGTTGCTGTCAACACCCCTGACCTAGCTGCTGGCAAGGTCACACGCCAGATTGTTTGCCAACGTGTAGCACCAAGAGCAAGTGCCGCATCTCTATATGCTTTAGGAACGGCATCCAATGCATCTTCAGCTACGCTGACAATAGTAGGAATGGCCATGCCAGCTAATAGTACGGCACCAGTGAATGCGGTAAGACCTGTAGGAAGATAAAGCTCTTCACGCACTAGAGGCGCTAACACAGTAATCCCCAGAAAACCTAGCACAACTGAGGGTACACCTCCTAAGACTTCTACTAACGGTTTTAATATTTCGCGTAACCAGAGAGGCGCAATTTCCGCAATAAATATTGCAGTCATCAATCCAAATGGAATAGCGATGAAAGCTGCTCCGAGTGTAATGATTAGAGAGCCGCTTAAAAGTGGTAGAACTCCAAAATAATTCTCAATAGGATACCATCTTTGACTCCACAAATCCCTAGCTTGTAATTCTCCAAAAGTAGGTAGTGACTCCTGCATCAAGAAAAGAAAGATAAGACCGACAAACACAACTGCCGAATAACCTGAAATGCGGATAATTGCTTCCACAACAAATTCAAGCAGTTGACGATATTTGGTATTGAAGATCATTTTGCTATTCATAATTTTTGTCATTCTTCCTAATATCTTTTCCAGTCACTTTACTCTTACACTCTAGTTCACAGGTACAAAGCCTAGTTCCTCGACAATTGACTGTGCTGGTTCGCTATAGATCCAGTCAATATAATCCTTGGTATATCCAGTCGCTTCTTCTGGTAAGTACATATACAGTGCACGTGAAATAGGATATGTATCATCAATTACAGTCTTGATTGTAGGCATAATATATAAGCCATCATCACTTGGAGATACAGCGACGGTCTTTACTCCATCTGTCACATATCCGAGACCTTCATATCCTATAGCGTTCGGATTCTGGGATATTTCGGATGTTATACCCTCCGATGAGGGTAACAACAAAGTACCGGGAGAAAAGAAGGTTTCATCATTCTTATTACCCTTACGAACTACAGACTCCAGGAAATACACATGCGTACCTGAGTTAACTTCACGTGACAGACAAACAATTGGACGATTCTCGCCTCCTACATCTACCCAATTAGTAATTTTGCCACTAAAAATGTCAGACAATTGTTGCAATGTAAGTCGCTCAATCGGATTCTGTGGATGTACTATCACCGCTATGCCATCGCGCGCTATAACATATTCCACTGGTGCATAACCGTTCTCTTTGGCATTAACAACTTCTTTTTCCTTTATCCTTCGAGATGCATTTGCTATGTCTACAGTACCATTTATCATTGCAGCTATGCCTGTTCCAGATCCTCCACCGGTTACAGATACACTAACATTTGGGTATGCCTCATTGTAAGCCTCAGCCCATGCTAACGCTAAATTGACAATGGTATCGGATCCCTTATTTGTCAAAGTAACACTATCCATCATATTAGCATTTTGCGACCTGTTGATTTTTGCACCGCATGCACTGAATAGTAGAGCTCCGATCACAAAGATAATGATGATGTATCGACTACGTGCCACTCGCATGTAGACACTATACTGTAATAACAAGAAGAGGAAAGTGATATTGAATTAATAAGAGATAAAGTTTTTGTTAAATATAATTAATGTTCCTACATCAAACTAATCAGATGAATTTAGAGACATGCCCTTTACATTGGGTTTACATGTATCAATTTATGCGAATTTTGGTATCCCTAAATTAAGGAGGTGAGATTATTTGTCGGCTCGTAATAACGTAAAGCTAATGATTGCACCAGTCTCAGGAGCATTTTCAGCCCATATAACCCCGCCATGGGCTTGTACAATATGATTAGCAATCGCTAAACCCAGTCCAGTGCCAGCACCTTTCCGAGTACGATCCGCCCGGAAAAACCGTTCGAAAATACGCGGCAAATCATCTGGATGGATTCCAGGACCAGAATCCTGTATTTCAATTCTCACGCACTCATCCTCGGCAATTGCACTAACAATCACACTGCCATCCGAAGGAGTAAACTTTATAGCATTATGAAATATGTTACTTAATACTCTTTGTACTTGATCTGCATCAGCCCATACTGGGACATCTGTACATTCGGTCATATGAAACTGTATGGATTTGAGGTCAGCTTGAGGTTGCAAACGTTCAATTGTTGGCATTATCAACGTAACTGCATTAGCGGAGTCCAATTTGATAGCAAACCGCCCAGACTCTATCAGCGATATGTCTAGTAACTCTTGGGCCATTTCCTTTAGCGTGTCAGTCTCGGTGGTCATTTTTTCAAGAGCAGATATAGTGTCCGCAGACTGTTCTCGAGCCATTAGCATGTCCAAAAGTAAACGAATTGAAGTCAACGGTGTACGTAATTCATGTGATATGTTTGCAAACAGATCACGCCTAGCCTGTTCCGAATAATGTAAGTTAGAAACATCAGACAAAGCAAGGACAGCTCCATAATCGAATCTCAATGCTCGTACCTGGTAAACACTATCCTGAAACTCAGATTGCCATTCATATAATTCTTCGTCAGTTTCACCTGACACCACGCTACGACATTCCAACTCAAACTCCTCAGAGTGGGTATAGCTCACAATACTAACTCCTGGATCCGATATGTCACCGAAAATCTGCACAGCTATAGGATTTGCATATAACAGATTGAGCTCCGAATCAATCAAAAGTAAAGCTTCTTCCAGTACACTGCTAGCAGCCTGCCACCTTGCACTCTGTACTTTCTCTACCTCGGATTTTGTCTCTAGATCATCAGTTAAGACCTTTATTTGACGTCGCATAGTATCTATACGTTGTTTCGATAGTACGTAATAGCGTACAAATAATAAAACAACGAATAAACCGATTGCTATAAGCACTAAACTATTCGTCATTCCTCAAACCGATATCCAACACCACGAACTGTTACTATTCGGACAGGCTTAGATGGATCAAGCTCTATTTTCTCTCTTAACCAGCGTATATGTACGTCAACAGTATGTGTATTACCAACATAGCTGTAACCCCACACTTTTTCCAACAACAAATCGCGTGATAAAACAGCCCCTTTATTCCTAATAAGTTCAGCCAGTAAGTTGAATTCCTTTTGTGTCAGATGTACCTCCGCATCATCTTTGGATACACGACGAGAAGTAAGATCAAGGCTGATATCGCCTGAGGTCAATTGCATTTGGTTTTCTTGCTTGTCATTCCTAGTACGTCGTAAAAGTGATCTGATACGCGCTAGTAATTCTCCTAGACTAAATGGTTTGACCACATAATCGTCAGCACCGGTTTCAAGACCAACAATTTTGTCCATCTCCGTACCGCGAGCTGTAAGCATAATTATCGGCACATTAGAATCACGCCGCAGCGCACGACATACAGAAAGACCATCCATTTCCGGAAGCATCAAATCTAACAATATCAGGTCAGGACCTTCTTCTTTTGCCTGTTTTAAACCATCAAGCCCATTGTCAGATAGGATTACTTCATACCCCTCAGACTCTAATCCTGCTGACAATGCTTCGCGCACCGTGTCATCATCTTCCACTATTAATATTGTAGGCATCTCAAAATGTCCCGGTTACTATATGTATGTTCATGAGAAGTACATGATACCGCAGACTAGATGTTTATGGATAGTTCAAACGTCAATTCTGAAAACACAAATTCTATATTCATAACTTGCTGTCAAACAAATTGGTGTATATTAGCATGAGCGTAAACTATTAAAACGTCTTGGATATTATAAAGAGGAACTTGGCATGAATATAGATAATGCTATTGATGACATTGTTTTACTTGTACAGCGAGATGGGCAACCACTTAAAGGTCTTGGGATTAGGGATAAAAAAATTTATGTGCGTCTTAAGGGGTATGATAGCATCGGCCTGTGGGTAGAATTGCCAGATTATAATCTACCTCAACTTGCGCATTCAGAATCAGGACCACAAGATGAGATCACAGCAGACGCGTGTGCATTAATTCCTTGGACAGCGATAGAAACAGTGGTTCATTTTCCTGATTTAGAAGGCTTTGACTTCCCGAAACCAGAAGTTGATCAGCTAGGTTTTCAGAGTGAATAAGCCCTAGTATTTGCACATATAAATTAAATGCATATAACAAATGTCTCAATCTCATTCTAGTCAAGATAACCCAGCGCAAATATTGTGAATACTTACAGACTAGCACTAATTGGCTTTGGAAACGTCGGTCAAGGTCTGGCAAAAATCCTGCTTGATCGCAGCGCCTGGCTGGAAGAGAGATTTGGTACATCATTTGTCATTGTAGCAATTAGTGATATACACAAAGGTAGCTGCTATGATCCAGCTGGACTATCCATATCCGAACTGTTAGATTCAATAGATAATACTAACAATCTCGAAGGAGTCACAGCTCCGCATCAAGGATGGGATTCTCTGCAGACCATACAAGATAGCAACGCAGATGTCATAATAGAAATTAGCTATACTGATTTAGAAACTGGAGAACCAGCGCTCACACACGCTCGAACAGCTCTCCAGTCTGGAAAACATGTAGTAACTACAAACAAAGGTCCAATAGCGTTATATTTCCCAGAATTAATTGATCTAGCACACAAACACAATGTAGAAATTGGAGTGGAAGGCACGGTAATGAGTGGCACTCCTGTTCTAAGTGTCGGTATGGATGTTATGCAAGGAGCTGGAATCAATAAAATAGAAGGCATACTTAACGGCACGACAAATTATATTCTTACTCAAATGGAAACTGGTATGAGCTACAGCGAAGCACTACTTCAAGCACAAGATCTTGGTTATGCTGAAGCCAATCCAGATGGAGATGTAAAAGGTCATGATGCAGCTGGAAAAATAGTGATCTTGGCAAACCTACTAATGAATGTACCGCTAAGAATGCAAGATGTATCCTGCAAAGGTATCACGCACATTACAGAAAAAGACATCAGAGCTGCATCCAAAGAAAAGAAACGCTGGAAACTTGTCGGCATACTGGACAAAACAGATAATGGATGTGAAGCAAGAGTACAGCCAGAATTACTGCCGCACAATCATCCTCTGTACTCAGTGAGTGGTGCCACCAATGCTATCACGTACAGTACAAAATTGTTGGGAGATGTAACATTGATTGGTCCTGGAGCTGGTCGTGTGGAAACTGGGTACGCATTATTAGAAGATTTGCTAGGCATCCTTAAAATCCAGAACGGGCAATAGGACTTATCTTCTAATAAGACATACTTAAACTAATTTTTTCCAATAGCTTCGATATACTCAAGCGACTGGTGTCGAAAGTAAGTGTTGTATAAATCAGCATAATGTCCAGAACAACCCATTAAAGTACTGTGATTGCCTCGTTCAATTATTTTCCCTTGACGCATTACAATAATCACATCGGCTGAACGCACTGTAGATAATCTATGAGCAATCAAAATACTGGTGCGGTTCTTGACTATTAAATCAAGAGCCTCTTGAATCTGAGATTCAGTGAAAGGATCAACGCTTGCTGTAGCCTCATCAAGCAAAAACAGGGTCGGGTCTTGGAGTAGAACTCTATTCAAAGCCACCAGCTGTCGCTGGCCTAAAGATAATCGAGAGCCGCGCTCACCTACATCAGTCTTGATACCATCCGGAAGAGCATATAGCCATTCTCCATCACCAATACTGTGAGCTACTTCCAATATGTCACTATCACTAGCTTCTGGACAAGCATAACGAATATTATCAGCCAAACTTCCGGAAAACAGGAATGGGGACTGTGATACTATACCAATTTGCCGTCGATAATCTTGCAAATCAAAAGTGCGGATGTCTCTGCCACCAACACATATAAGTCCGCTCTGAAATTCGTAAAATCTTGCTAGCAATTTGACTAATGATGATTTGCCGGCTCCAGTATGTCCCACAAGAGCAACACTCTGTCCAGCAGCAATTTGTAGGGAAAAATCGTTGAGTACTTGCTCATTTTTCTCATAATGAAAGTCCACTTTCTCAAATGTAATATCTCCTGGAATGAGAGTCGAACCAGTACTCTCAGTTTGTAAGACCATAGATTCTGCATCAATTAGGGCAAACACCCGTTCGGCCGCAGCTAATCCGCCTTGAAACTGGCTCCAGAATGCGGCTAGCTGCATGATAGGAAACCAGAAACGATCTACAGTTGATACGAAAAGATACCAGGCTCCAGCTGAAATTAGACCTACACCAGCAGCACGGCCACCTGCATATAACATTAACGCTACGCCTATACCCACTAGACCATGTAATACTGGAAATACAGTCGAAAGCACCAAACCTCTCCGAAAGTTGATCCTATACGATTCTGTATTTACTGCAGAGAATTCTCCGTATATGGAGCCTTCCTGGCGAAAATTCTTCGCAACACTAATTCCTGTGATAGCTTCCTGAATGGCTGAATTTACATTAGCCATAGCTCTAGTGCCTTGTCTAGTGACCTTACGCGCAATCTTTCTCCACCCTTTAACTAAATAAAACAACAGGGGAGTAAGTACCAATTGTAAACATGCCAAACGCCACTCGATTCTAAACAGGACAACTAACAGTACCAGCACTACTGCTACCTGGTTAAGAATATCCCCAACCAATCGCATAGTTTGACCAAATTCATGCGTATCAGAAGTCACTCTGCTAATGACTTTGCCCGAGATATGTTCGTCATAAAATGCAAGATCATGAAATACCGCTGCTTTAAATGCATCGCTACGCATCTCTAATACGACATCTGCTATCAGTGTAGTAAAGCCTCGGAAACGTATGTAGTTCAACACCCACACAACTACCCCTATGACCATGATTATCGCTATCAATCGAATCAGTATAGCTTGACCGCCGCCAGATGCTATCTGATCTACTCCTTGTGCTACTATCACAGGAAAAGCCGCGCTTAACAGAGAAAGCAATATTAAAGATACGACAACTATAGCCAACCTTACTTTGTAAGGTTGAACGTAATGCCAGATTCTACGAACTAAATCACTATCACTGTAGTGACGATCATATGAATCAGTGGCTAATCCACCAAAGACAGATGTCATTTCAATTACCCTTTCCTAGTAAATCTTGATCGCCTATGTAGTGCGAGAAGATACGTTTATAGGCAAGCGAATTTTCCATGAGATCATCATGATTTCCAACATCTGTCACTTGACCCTGTCGAAGAACCACAATGAGATCCGCCCAGCGAATTTGAGACAAGCGATGTGTAATCAAGAATGTTGTACGACCCTTAGATGCTTCACGAATAGCACTTTGGATCTGGTCTTCAGTCGCACTATCAATCGCACTAGTAGAATCATCCAAAATCAGAATGCTCGGATCCGTGAGAAAAGCACGGGCCAAAGCCAGACGCTGACGCTGTCCCCCAGACAGTTTAGTGCCACGCTCACCTATTATGGTCTTATATCCATTCTGGAAATCCAGAATGAAATCATGGGCCTGAGCTGCGCGCGCAGCTGTCTCAATCTGCGCCTGGGTAGCACCAGGTAATCCGAATGCTATATTTTCTGCAATACTACGTGAAAACAAGAATAAATCTTGCTCAATGATAGAAATTTGTTTTCTCAATGAAGATAGATTCCAATCACGCACATCTATGCCGTCAACAATGACACTACCATTTTGGACATCGTAAATTCGGTTTATCAATTTGACTAAAGTCGATTTTCCAGAACCAGTTTGACCAACAAGCGCGATGGTTTGACCTGGAGCTGCACTAAACGAAATATTTTTTAGTACATTATTGTCTGATGCATATCCAAATGACACATTATTAAACTTAACAGCACCATTGATTACACCTTCATGACCAACCACATTCTCATCAAGCTTAGTTTCACCTGTGATCAGCTCCAACATACGCCGTGCTCCCGCCAGACCTAACGCTACCTGAGAATAAGAAAATAAGGATACAAAAACTGGAAAACCCAACAAAGACAATAGTCCCATGTATGCCACTACATTACCAACTGAGATAGCACCCGATCTAAACAATGTTACTGCATGCCAAAAACCAAATGCATTTGCTAAACCCATTAGTAGTAATGGCATGAAACGCGCTTCTACACAACCTTGATCAACAAAAGCATCGCGGTATTCTTTTGCCTTTTGTAGGAACCGCTTAGTCTCAGACTCTTCTTGTGCAGCTCCCTTGACTGTCTCTACTCCATCTATCACTTGCGCAAGATGAGCATTAAGGCCTCCAAATGTTCGTCTAACTCGCTCCGAGATAGGTCTTAACTCAGCTAAATACTGCCACAATGCAATTACATACAACACCAAAAACGCTAACGGTACTATCATGAGATCCGCATGTATATAGAAAGCAAAAATAGCCGGCATAAACAAAAAACTACCCGAACCGATTACCAGATTTAGTCCAGGGTTAAACATAAGATTAATCTCTCGCACATCGTTAGTTGCACGTGCCATTACATCTCCGACTGCATACATATCGTGAAATGTCATGCTCTTTCCTATTAAGCTAGAATATAACTCATCGCGCGTGTCACGCTCCATACGCTGCCCTATTATCTCGGCTGAGATATTACGCATGAGAATGCCAACCGCTCTAGCTATTTGAGTCAAAAGGACCATTGTCGAAGACCACAAAAGATGCTCATAATCAGGTTGTGGTTGCGTGCGCACAAAAACATCAAAAGCTGCCCCTATTAGAATAGGTACCCATGCCGCAAGCGCAGCATTAGCAAATGATGGGATAATCATGCCAATTACTGACCAGATGTGACGCTTAGAATGTGACATCATCCAACTTAAGGATGAACGCGTGTCGGTTTTTATCTGATCTTTTACTGAAAATTCACTATATGTCATATGATCGCGTACATTCAAATAGGGACTTCTAGTAAAGCAATAGCGTCCAATGATGGACGCCAAGTAAATTATAGTCGATTAGCATCATGGATGTTACTAACCACGCGGTATAATCTGACTAAATGCTCAATAGAATAACCCTACCCTTATTAACTATTATTACTTTAGCATCTGCGGTGCTGCGGTTCTATGACATAAATGCTATTCCACCTGGATTGCATTATGACATTGCTGCTAACGCCATTCTAGTAGAAGACATAGCATTTAAAGGTTTCAGACCAGTATTCATCAGTGCTTACACAGGCAAAGAAGTCCTATTCTTTTACTCAGCGGCAGCAATTTTTAAAATGATTGGGTCCTCAATATTTGCACTAAAATTCACAGCAGCTATATGGGGAATAATTACTATCCCAATAACATTTTTCGCTATTAGACAGGTACTCAAACATCACCGACATTCACACTTTATTGCAATTACAGTAGCTACATTTGTAGCTTTCTCTTTTACACATCTAGTGTGGTCAAGATTTGGTCTGCGTGCTATCACACAGCCAGCGATACAAGCATTAGCAATCGGATTATTGTTTCGAGCACTAAGACATAATAAATCTAGGGATTTCTTGCTTTCAGGACTATTGCTTGGGTTGACATTTCACACTTATTTAGCGGCAAGAGTACTACCTCTGGCATTGTTAATCAGCTGTTTGCCCATCGCTATATCATACCTCAATAAATCTATCAGAAAACAATGGAGACTACCCTTAAGAGGTGATCTGGTGCAATTTGTATTAGGTTTACTAATAGTGATAATGCCACTGATATTGCACTTCTATCAACATCCTCAAGAGTTTCTTACTCGAATAAACCAAGTTGGTCCAATCGCCGGAGAAACGGATTTGATAACAAAAGGCATAATAGGTGCACTAGGAATGCTGTTTGTTTCTGGAGAACCCTATGATCGCTTCAATATTCCGGATAAAACATTGTTTGATCCAATAACAGCAAGTTTGTTTTTACTTGGTCTTTTGATCACAATTTGGAAGCTATCAATTTCTCGAAAAAACAAGAGCACAAGCAATCCAATAAACACAGCAGCTATGTTGTTGCTTGTCGTCTGGCTGCCTGTTTTTCTGCTACCAACTGCATTGGCGGTACATGAAGTTTTCCCGTCCAACGTGCGTGCCTTTGGATTGTTTCCATTTATATTCGTTTTTCCCGCAATTGGATTGTTATCATTACTGTCGCCATTGGTATCCCGGTACAACACAGACCAACAAAAATCCAGTATTTATATGTTTGCTATCGCAATCATATTTACCCTAACCTGTGCTACCACAGTGAAAGATTACTTCCATATTTGGGCAAAACAAGAGACACAATATATAGTCAATGATGGCGATATAATGCACGCCGCAAAATATATCAACAGTAAGGAAGGTAATTATGAAAACACATATGTTAGTGCAATTCATCACCAACATCCCACTATGGCTTATCTTGCTAATCGCTACGAAGACATAATGTGGCTACGTGGTGGAGAAACACTAGTTATTCCATCGATAGGACCCATATTATATGTTTTTCCACAATCTGCGTTACCACCCGCAGACTGGATCTCGTCTTGGGAGTCAGCACTAGTTGCATCACCGGCTGACACATCTGGCAACTTAGATTTACTTGCATATCATTTCAATACATCTACAGACATTCCACAACTAGAATTTCAATCAGTTTACGCAAAATTTGGACAGGTTGCTGAAATTACAGGTTTCCGAATACCAAAATTACAAACCGAAGGCCATCTAAATGTAGATCTAAGAATTAAGATTCTGAATTCAGATAAAAGCGACTATCGATTTGTAGCAGACCTAGTGGATAGATGGGGATATCATTGGAGCCAAGGATTTAATGACAGCTTCCAGTCTACTCAATGGCAATCAGGAGATACGATCATTGTCCGTACACAAATCCCTCGAAGAACAGGAATGCCTCCTGGACAATATAATTTGGCTGTGACCATTTATTCTCCTAGCAGCAATCTAGCCCTGTCTTCTACATCCCATGATGGCAAAGTATCTAGTACTGCACAAATAGGGCCAATACAAGTCGCTCCTTCAACACGCACTGACGAGCTACCTATTCCTCAGCATGATAGATCAGACACATTCGGAAATCTTGAGCTATTTGGGTATGATCTATCTCAGCATGTATATAAACCAGGGGCTATTCTACCGTTATCTTTGTACTGGCGCTCTATCAATCCAACATCTCAAAACCAGAATGTCATTTTAATGTTGGACGAACATATAATAGACTCCTCCGAGCCTGCCAAAGGCACTTACCCTACTAGCAAATGGACACCTGGGGAAATAGTCATTGATCATAGGTATATTAGAATACCTAGGGAAACCACACCTGGGAAATACAACCTTGGCATTAAATCTTCGTTAGATAATGACGCAATCGACAAAGTAATTTTGATGCCTATAGAAATTGAAAAGATAAATAGAGAGTGGAAAGCTACAATTCAAGAAAACAGGACTGAACATACAATAGGAAATGTGTTCCAGCTAGTTGGATATAACACAAGGTTCGATCAACAATTCAGCATACAACTAAATTGGAAAAGTCTACAATTAACTAATATTGATTATACAGTTTTTGTACATGCTTTTAACTCGGACAATATATTAATAGGGCAGAGTGATAGTCAACCAGTAAATAACACATATCCAACTAGTTTGTGGGTACCAAATGAACACGTTGTAGATACTCATTATATTTCACTTAATCCAGGAGAATATGACATAAAAATTGGATTGTATCTGCCAGAAACAGGCGATCGTTTAACCCTAAATAATGGTACAGATGCAATCATAATTGAAAATCTAATCGTTCCATAAAAACGTTAGTCAATATCACTATACGTAGAATCTGTTAGAATCACACCTATATGCAAAAGGAAATACAAAAATGAACCGATCACGAAATCCAAATCAAGCGCCCAAAGCACAGCCTAGTGCTGCTCGATGGATTGTGACTGCAGTAGCTGCAATCGCACTGACCATCCTAATATTCGCATTATTACAAACTCAATCAAATGAAGAAAATTTATCGGAGGAATCTTTGATGTCCAATAAAGAATGGTCTAGTCCACCAAAAATGACTATTGACGAGCAAAATGAATATACGGCTGTTATAGAAACTGACTTAGGCAACATTGTATTACGCCTTTTTGCTAATGAATCACCTATGACTGTCAACAACTTCGTGTTTCTAGCACAGCAAGGCTATTATGATGGAGTCATGTTTCATCGTGTGATTCATGATTTCATGGTACAGGGTGGTGATCCAACTGGAACTGGTTCTGGTGGTCCCGGTTATATGTTCGAAGATGAAGTAAACAATGGACTGAAGTTTGACAGACCCGGACTTTTAGCAATGGCTAATGCGGGACCCGGCACTAATGGAAGTCAGTTCTTCATCACTCATGTGCCTACACCACATCTGACCGGTAATCACACTATATTTGGAGAGGTAATCGAAGGTATGGATACCGTATTTGCAATACCTGAACGTAACCCACAAAGAGCACAAGATAGTGGTGTCATTATGAGAAAGGTGACGATAAAAACCGATTAATGTGTTGTTAAAAAAAACAACCAATCTTTGTATCTTGTACTAAGCAACACTGCGACCAAAAACATGAAAACCGCAATCGTGCTACCCACCTATAACGAATCCCAAAACATCGAGGGCATGATCGATGCATTATTAGATCTAGAAATTGGCCATATCCATGTGCTTATAGTAGATGACAACTCTCCGGATGGTACTGGAGAAATTGCAAATCAACTGGCAGAACAATTCCCAGAACAAGTAGAAGTAATGCATCGAATTGGCGAACGCGGTTTAGGTAGTGCATATATTGCAGGATTTAATCATGTACTTGAGACGGATGCAGATGCCGTAGTCCAAATGGATTCGGACTTTTCGCACTCACCACGCTATTTGCCGGAGATGCTAACAAGTTTGAGGGAAAGTGATGTAGTAGTAGGTTCACGCTATGTTACGGGAGGCCGGTTGGACGAGCATTGGGGCTTGGGACGCCGTTTACTGAGTGTATTTGCTAACAGTATATATACTCGTCTAATATTGGGTCTACATGTACGAGATGTGACTGCCGGCTTCAAGATATGGCGACGCGGTACACTACAAGGAATTGGCCTACATCGTGTACGTTCAAATGGTTATGTTTTTCAAGTAGAAATGGCTTATCTGTCCGAAAAGTTAGAGTATCGAGTGAAAGAGATTCCTATATATTTCGAAGACCGACGCATAGGACGCTCTAAAATGTCACAAAAAATTAAATTGGAGGCCGTGTGGCGCACCTTACAGGTAGCTCAAAGACACCGTCGGTTAACACAGGCTGACCGTCAGAAGTGAAGTCTAACAAATTCTTTAGTAATTTGATCGTACCTCTGGCTTTAATACTGCCACCTCTGTTGTTATTTGCTAGTGTAACTATAGGTAACAAAACAATAATACCTACAGATAATTTGGTGCAATTTGAGCCTTGGAAAGCTGCCGCTGCTAGTTCTTTGATACAAGCCCCTCAAACCCCTTACAACGCCCTACTTTCTGATCTAGTGCTAGAAAACTACGCATGGAAACGTTTCATCAACCATGCTATTGAAACACGACAAATACCATTATGGAATCCTTACTTGTTTGCTGGCACACCATTTCTTGGCAATGGCCAGCATTCCATGTTCTATCCATTCAGCGTATTTTTCTACTTCTTACCACTCGCGAAAGCATATGGTTGGTTTATTGTTTCACAATATGTCTTAGCTGGCATCAATATGTACCTATTTGCCCGAACGCTACAGATTGGGCGCTGGGGTTCATTAATCGGTGCGACCATCTACCAAATTAGCTTATTCATGATAGTAAGTGCTGTATTTCCTATGATAATAGCGGGTGCGGTATGGCTCCCTATGATATTGGTCGCAGTGGGAGGACTAATACATCAAAAAACACTTTTTAGGAAATATTCGTTTATACCCTGGATTTCTTTAGGCGCAATATCAATAAGCCTCCAGCTACTAGCTGGACACCCGGAAATTGTCGCCTACTCGCTACTAATAGCAAGCTTATATGCAGCCTGGCATTCATTGAAATTAATCTTTAGTGACCATAGAGAAGATCTTCTACGGATTATATTTCATATGGGCTTAATGATAATTTTAGGCATTCTACTGGGTGCTGTACAGTTATTTCCATTATTGGAAGCAGCTTCCAATAATTTTCGTGTGGATACAGCAAGCCTGACAGAAGTGCGTGAATGGGGCTACCCTGTCAGAAGACTAGTAACACTATTAATACCAAATTTCTTTGGCAATCCTACCCACCACGCCTATTTTGACTGGTTCACTCAAGATTGGACACCAGTTCGCATCAATGCTCTAGGAGAGAAAATTGCCACGATCGACTGGGGTATGAAGAATTATGTTGAGGGCGGAATGTACGTAGGCATACTACCCCTTTTATTAGTGATAGTAACATTTACTAAACACTTTTATAAAAGAAACATTCAGTCAAGCAAACGCTCAGATATTGGGTTCTTTTTTGTGCTATCTGCGCTAAGTTTAGCTTTTGTGTTTGGCACACCACTGTACGCATTGATTTATTACCTACCAGGCTTGGGTCAACTACATTCGCCCTTTCGTTGGGTTTGGCCTTTGAGTATATGTTTAGCTACATTGGCAGCCTATGGCAGCAACGAAATAATTCAATCCAAACACTCTGACAAAAAAGTCGTCTATCTTCTTCTAGCTCGAATTTCTATGTGGATTGGATCTATAGTGACAATTGGGGTTTTTCTGTGTTACATATTTTTTAACTCGTTAGAACCATTATTCGAACAAGCTTTATGGAATCTGGCAAAAGCAAGCAATTCCTTCGCCAACGCACGTATGTTTTTCTCCTACCAATCCCGTTGGGTATTGCAATTTGGAATAATATTTAGTCTTAGTGGATTCGTTCTGTGGAAAACCATTGCATCCAAACATAGAATGTGGAAGTACAGTCTATGGTCGATTATTGTAGTGGATCTATTTTTAGCAGGTCAAGGATTTAACCCTAGCAGCAATCCTAAAATACTCGATTACAAACCACCAATAATAGAATTTTTGCACGAGGATGAAAGCCACTGGCGCTTTACCACCTATGATCCAAATGGGAGCAAGACCCTTAACGCTAATGCAGGTTGGTTATTCGACGTAGAAGATGTGCGTGGTTATGACTCTATAATACCTGCCCAGTATGTTGATTATATGCAACTGATTGAGCCGCAGAATGAACTGCAATATAATCGTATCTCCCCAATCACCACCTGGCAGGGACTACACTCTCCATTACTTGATTTGTTGAATGTCAAGTATGTCATTAGTGAGCAAAAGATCAATAGTCCAGAGAAGTTTGAATTAGTGTATGAAGGGGAAACACTAGTATATGAAAACCAACAGGTCATACCACGCGCCTATACACTTCCCGCTAGTTGCATCACTACAACCAATGATCTGCAATCTACTCTACAAGAAATTAACCCGCACCATGTCATAGTTTTAGATACACAGGACATTTCTAATTCCCACTCGCTAACCGCAGCGGCAACATGTCAGATAAAGCCTGCGCAAATAACTTCGTCACGACTTAATGAAGTGCAAATTGAGGCGCAACTATACCAGCCTGGATATCTAGTGTTGACAGATTCATACTCCGCTGGATGGCAAGTCTTTGTGCACAGTGAAGTAAACGAGGTAGAGACTAGAGTCGAACTAATAAGAGCCAATGGCAACTTCCGAGCATTATACTTAGAGCAAGGTAAACACTATGTGCGTTTCAATTATAGTCCGCTCTCCTTTAGACTAGGCGGTGTAATATCAACAATATCCATTGCTACATTGTTGATATTTGCAACCATCTGGCTATGGCAAGTCTTCTATAAAGATAAAAAGACATCATCAGAGGCAAATATCGTCGCTAAAAACAGTCTAGCACCTATGGGATTCAATCTACTAAACCGCAGTATAGATTTCATTTTTGCAATGTTCTATCTGCGCATACTAGGACCCGCTGAATCTGGCAATTACGCAACTGCCATAGTAATTATTGGATGGTTTGAAATCTGGACTAATTTTGGTCTCAATACTTGGTTAACTCGCGAAGCTTCAAGAAATCTCGACTCTATAAACCAATATCTATCTAACAGCACTATCTTCCGGATAGCACTAGGGTTATTAACCATGCCACTATTTCTTGGAGCTATAGTTATCTACCAAAGAAATACCGGTTTGCTAGGTAGCGACACTGTGTTAGCAATAATCCTCCTTGCTATAGGTATGCTATTTTCTTCGATATCAACGGGTTTGACATCCGTATTCTATGCTTATGAAAAAGCTGAGTACCCCGCAGCTGTTAGTAGTTTCAGCACTATTCTGAAAGTAGCCCTAGGATTAATTGCACTAATTCTAGGATATAGTTTTGTTGGCCTTGCTGGTGTGAGCATAGTAGTAAATATAATCACGATGCTTACACTGTTCGTGTTAGTAAGAAGGTTGTTCTTCAAACCCCATCCTGAATTCAATGTAAAACTACAAAGACGTATGTCTACGGATTCCTTTCCTTTAATGCTTAACCATCTACTAGCAACTCTATTTTTCAAGATAGACATACCTATGATCCGCACTATGCGTAGCCAAGCTGAAGTCGGACGCTATAGTACTTCCTACAAATTCATTGAAGCTTTCAATATAATTCCTGCATTTTTCACTTTTGCACTATTCCCATTAATGAGCCGGCAAGCTAAAGATGACCAAGAAGCATTAACTAGAACCTACTATTTAGCTATCAAATTGCTTTTTGCCGTAGCATTACCGCTGGCATTAACAACTAGCTTTCTAGCCACACCTTTAGTACGCATTCTAGGTGGGGAAGATTTTCTCCCACAAGGGGCAATAGCATTACAATTGATGATATGGTCAATCCCATTTGGATGGATCAATAGTGTGACTAACTATCTTTTAGTTGCTATTGATCAAGTACGAACAATAACACGGTCATTTGTAATTGCCACTGTTCTTAACATTGTGGTAAATACTATCTTCATCCCAATATTTGGATTTCGAGCAGCAGCGATATCAACTATTTTGTCAGAAATAATACTAGGTACTCTATTCCAATGGACTTTGTATCGTAAGTTAAATCGTACGCCATGGGTACAATTGTTCGGAAAAATAATCGCTTCTGCAGCTTTGATGGGTGTAATAACATGGATAGGCTTACAGTGGAGCATATTCTTGGGATTAATGTTCGGTATATGTGCTTATCTCGCCACTATCATTTACATTGGGGCTTTTAATTCTCGAGAGATAAGTATAATCGTGGATTTGATGCCAGAATCAATCAAGCATCGTATTAGTAGCGCAATGCAAAATAACAGTAAAAACAATTATCTTAGTTGACCTGTGAGGTTACATTTATGATTATAAGAATTGAAAACATTGCCGACTATGTGGACCAAACAATTACCATACAAGGCTGGATATATGCCAAGACTGGTAAAGGGAAATTACACTTTATTCAATTGCGAGATGGCACTGGGATTGCTCAATGCGTAGTTTTCCAAAAGGAAGTGAGTGAGGAAGTTTTTGATGTAACTCAACAGCTGACTCAAGAATCATCTGTTTTGTTAACTGGCACAGTTCGAAAAGATGAACGAGCACCGGGTGTTCCAGGCGGATACGAAGTAGGAGTAACCGATATACAAGTAATACAGTCAGTCAATGAATATCCTATTACACCTAAAGAACATGGTGTTGAATTCTTGCTAGACCGGAGACACTTGTGGATTCGTTCATCACGCCAATGGGCTATTTTACGAATTCGAGCATGCATTATGCGTTCGATCAGGGAATGGTTAGATGAAAATGGATTTCTTGAGATGACCACACCTGTCATCACGCCAGCTGCAGTTGAAGGAACATCCACTTTGTTTGAAATTGACTACTTTGATAAAACTGCATACTTATGTCAAACTGGTCAACTCTACAATGAGGCCAATATTGCAGCATTTGGCAAGGTGTATGCATTTGGTCCAACTTTCCGAGCTGAAAAATCAAAAACTCGCAGACATTTAACAGAATTTTGGATGGTCGAACCCGAGATAGCATATTGTGATTTAGTTCAATTATTAGAAATAGAGGAACAGTTTGTCAGCCATATTGTCCAATCTTGTCTGCAAAAATGCAGTGCTGAACTAGCACTTCTTGGTCGAGATATAAGTATGCTCAGCAATATCAAACCGCCTTTTCCTCGTATTACTTATGATAATGCAATTGAACGATTAATCGATCTCAAAAACGAGACGGATGATCCAGAACAAAAATCTCTGATTGATATCGAATGGGGCGATGACTTTGGTGCTCCTCACGAAACTGCACTTACAAAAATGTTTGATAAACCTGTGTTCGTTACACATTATCCCACACAAGTAAAGGCGTTTTACATGCCAGTACTAGAAAATCGACCAGAGGTTTGCTACTCCGCTGATCTGTTAGCTCCTGAAGGTTATGGGGAAATTATAGGAGGATCAGAGAGAATACACGATCACGACACGCTAGTCAATCGAATTAAAGAACATGATCTTCCAATTGAAACTTATGATTGGTATCTAGACTTACGTAAATATGGCAGTGTGCCTCATTCTGGTTTCGGTTTAGGTATCGAGCGAACTGTGTCTTGGATATGTGGTATTGAGCATATACGCGAAACAAGTCCATATCCTAGAATGATAAATAGAGATAATCCATAATTGGAATATATTTTGTCAAGAAGTATTTCCAATATAGTAAGTTATGCCCTATAGAACCCACGACACTATCCCTGTATGGGGACAATTACAAGACAGTGCCCTCCAACAGATGAACAACTGCCTCAAGCATGATAAGGCAGTTTTAGCAGCTCTAATGGCGGATCATCATCATGGATATGTACAACCTATTGGAGGAGTAATTGCATACCATGAAGCCGTATCTCCTGCAGGAGTGGGTTATGACATAGCTTGTGGCAACAAGGCAGTACGTCTAGACATTTCAGCAATAGAGGTGCGTAACAATATATCTACTATCATGAGTGATATCACTCGTAATATATCATTTGGGGTCGGAAGCAAGAATCAACAACCAGTTGATCACGCTATTTTCAATGATCCAATCTGGAAACTGGAACCATTGATCAAATGGAAACACCTAGCTATATCACAATTAGGCAGCGTGGGAAGCGGCAATCACTACGTCGACATCTTTATTGATGAGCTAAATAGAGTGTGGGTAGGAGTACATTTTGGTTCCCGGGGATTGGGACACAGAATTGCTACCCATTTCATAAAATCTGGTGGTGGCAAACCCAATGATGTCTCTCCGGTCGTGCTAAATGTAAACACTAATATTGGAGAGGACTACCTCAAATCTATGTCCCTTGCAGGTAGATATGCATACGCTGGTCGTAATTGGGTATGCAGAAAAATTGCAACAATCTTGGGAGCAAGCATCTTAGAAGAAGTTCACAATCACCACAACTTTGCATGGAAAGAACTTCACAACGACATGGAACTCTGGGTTGTACGTAAGGGTGCTACACCTGCTTATCCCAAGCAAAGAAGTTTTGTTGGAGGAAGCATGGGAGACATATCAGTCATTATAGAAGGATTAGATTCTAATGAGAGCAAAAAGGCTATATACAGTACCATACACGGAGCTGGACGTATTATGTCTCGCACTGAAGCCGCTGGCAAGTACCGAAATGGTAAAAGAAGCGGAGGCAAGATTTCTCGGCAGATGATGTTAGACTGGATCGAAAGAGAAAACGTTGAACTGAGAGGGGCTAATACAGACGAATCTCCACATTGTTACCGCAGACTAACTCAAGTACTGAAGCATCACGCTCCAACTATTCGTGTTTTACATAAGCTGCAGCCTATAGGTGTAGCAATGGCACATTAATCATAAGATTTTTGTTACAACTAAAATTTTGCCAAAACAATATGAAAACAAAACCTGAAATCATCCATCACTCACAGGAAGATCACCTAACATTTGCAAAACAATTGGCCCATTCTGCTGGACAAAGGTTACTAAGCTCCTTCGGCAAAAGTATCGCAACAACTAAAGAGGACGGAACCACAGTGACTAGTGCTGATAAGGAAATAGACCAATTCATTAGTGAAGAGATTCAAGTCAGATATCCAATGGACAACATACTTAGCGAAGAATTGTCACCAAAATATACTGATAATGGAAGTGCTGTATGGATTGTCGATCCTATTGACGGAACGACCAATTACAGCCAGGGTCTGCCTCTTTGGGGTGTATCAATTGCTCGATTAGAAAATGGTTATCCTACAATCGGAGTCCTATATTTCCCTATATTGGACATGTTGTGCTATGCATCAAAAGGACAAGGAGCATTCGAAAATAACAAGCGTATTTCAGCTAGAAGACCAGCTGTTGTCGACCGCTATTCAATCTTTACGTGTAGTTCTGGAACTGAACGATATTACAAAATTGGAGAAGGCTTGCGGGCAAAAAGACGCACATTTGGATCGACCATCTACGAGCTGTACTTAGTAGCTCGTGGGAATGCTCTATTTTGTGTGTTACCGGAACCCAAAGTATGGGATTTAGCAGCAGCCTGGTTAATAATTGAAGAATCAGGTGGAGCAATCGCCACACTAAACGATCCTGAGCACTTTCCACTTACGAAAGAAATGCCTTATACAAGCATACAGCTACCTACCCTCGCCACTGCTAGTCTAGCAATGTGGAAGCGTATCCATGATCTGATTTGCATACAGTAAAATACTGTAATCTTGTGCAAATGAAAGAGGTTATGGATAAGGTATAATCAGTTTGCTTCCTATCTGTATACTGGCAGGATCTAGTATACGATTACGGTCAATTATCATCTGCATCGGAACTTCATACTGTATTGAAATACTTATCAAAGTATCCCCAGTCTGAACCTCATGAAACCTCTGTACTGGGGTTGCTGTGGGCGGTTGAACAAGATTGTATGCAGGAGTTAGAGCAGGTAGAATGTCAGGCATCTTAATGTTCCCATCAAAATAACGACCAATAATTTCTTCTGGATAATCTGGGATATAACTTCGCAATGTCTCGAAAAATTCATTCGCATCAATTATCCGAAAACTACCTCTGCGAAATAAATCGCGAGTGAAACTTCGGAATTTATTTTGCCCCATTTCATTGCGCAATTCATGTAGAAAACGGGCTCCAATCCGGTAAGTATTTTGCAACATTTCCTGTCTATTGTTCATATCATATACAGTACGATTCAAAGGACCTTTTGGCTGCCAGTAATTAATGCGGTCAGTCCAAAACCACTCCTGCATATCTGGATAATATTTTTCGAGATACAAATATTCCGAATACATTGCAAAGGACGCACCTAACCAAGGTTCGCTGATTGCGTCATATCCCACTAATTCACCCCACCACAATTCTGAAAGCGTTAATGGGACAAGTACCATCAACAATGAATCGGGCTGGCCACTGTAATTATCAAACCCTTGTCCAGAATGAAGTAATAATCCGCTAGAAGCTATGCTCGAACGATAATGATTTTGAGCAATCACTAAGCTACGATATGGATAGTGCCCATAACTGTCATTGAACAACACTAGCGATCTAATAACGGCCTTGAGAACATCATCACCAGCATAACTATCTTCGGGTCTATGGAATAGATATATGGTGACACCAGCCTCGGTCTTAGTTTTTAGTTCATAATTCGGACTTGCACTAAATGCAATGTTTCGCGCATTGTCCATTTGAAAGTACCAATCATTCCCTCTACGTTCTATAGGACCACCACTAGCAACAACAATCCCATCAGTAACTCTAACTAACAATTTATAGTCTGACACCTCCGTGACAACAGGCCAACTAACCCCAACATCAGGCCATCTGATCCAACCTATACCAGCTCTATAAGGCACAAGTCGCGGATACCAATTCACAAATTGCAATACATCTCCACTATACCCAATGTCACCCACTGGTCTAAGTGATGCTAAATTTACTTGTGTTGCTTCAAGGCCATAGGTAATTGTTAGAATCCGAGATTCTTTTGGGTTTATAAATTTTGCTAATTGAAAATTAAGAAAACCATCAGAGGTGACTTGCATCTGTGATGCTTGAAGCTCAACACCATCTTTAATGCTCACTTCACTAAGAACAAACTGGTCAGTTTGCAAACCTGGAGGCAAGTAAAACACAAGCTCGTTCCAAACATCTGGCCCAGGATTAACTACCTCCACGAGCTGTGTGACTTTGGCACTATGACCAGCATAATCTAAAGAAACATCAAAAGTATAATTGATGATAGCACCTAATTGGCTGACTATCTGATCATTAGAATTACCATCTCCCTCTAATACTGGTTTATCTCTAATGCCAGGAGGAACAAAAGTTGGTAAGGGTTGTGGAGTTGCCGGATTACTATCAGCACATGATGACAAGCTATATATGATCAACAAACAGTATGTAATCCAAATAAATTTCCGTATCATGAATACCTCAATTATCAAAATATACACCGAAATCACATAGAATCATACCTCTAGCGGCAGTATGCACAGCAACCCCAATGGTATAATTAGGCTAGGAGGAAGTAGTTATGGAAATCGCTTGGCATGGATATTCATGCTTTAGGTTGACTGAGCGGAACTCAGCATCTATCGTTACAGACCCTTTCAACAAAAGTATAGGATTGACATCTTCTCGCCTAAAGGCAGATGTTGTCACTATTAGTCATGATGCTCCTGGTCATAACAATTCGGATAATGTGAAAGGAGCACGTACTATTACAGGTCCGGGAGAGTATGAAATTGGTGGTGCGTTCATAACCGGTGTGAACACATCATCCAATAAACAAGAAGAAAATTCTGAAACATCACCTAATACTGCTTACGTAATAGATTATGAGTCTGCAAGCGTCTGCCATCTAGGTGATATGAATGCTATTCCATCACAAACACAAATTGAAGCCTTAGGAACAGTAGATGTTTTACTTGTACCTGTAGGCGGAGGAAAGGGACTTAATGCCGCTCAGGCTGCAGAAATAATAAGTTTGATTGAACCATCCATAGTAATTCCGATGCATTATAGAATTGGCAAAGTCAAAGTTAAGTTAGACCCATTGAGCCGTTTCCTGAAAGAAATGGGGTTGGGAAAAGTGCATTCTGAGCCTAACCTCAAAGTAATTAAATCTAGTTTACCTGAGGAGACACAAGTTAGAGTGCTAGATCCCAAGACAGGATAAATATCAGTAGTTTATTTTTAAACTCAAATGACTTGAGGCTCGGAATGGTAAAAATAATACTCACCTGGGACATTAAGCCAAATCTAGAGCAGGAATATTTTGATTTTGTTGTAAGAGAATTTGTGCCTGGGATTACCCAACTAGGCATAAAACCCACTGACGCCTGGTACACACTGTATGGAGATTGTTCACAAATACTTACAGCTGGAGTGGCGGAAACAAAAGAGAAAATATATGAAATATTAAGCAGTCATGAGTGGGGACAATTAGAGACTCGACTGCTTGATTTCGTAGATAATTTTGAACATAAAGTTGTAAATGCGCGTCAAGGATTTCAACTCTAACAACACTTCTTAGGTCACATCAAATGGATAAGCACATATATATGGATCATGCTGCTACTACTCCAGTGGATGCTTCAGTCTTAGAAGCTATGCTACCATGGTTTACCAATGAATATGGGAATCCTTCTTCAATACATCGTTGGGGTCAGCGTACTGATTACGCCATCACTACAGCACGAGAGGAAATAGCTGAAATACTATGCTGTGAAGCAGATGAGATTATATTCACATCTTGTGGCAGCGAAAGCGACAATTTAGCACTTCGTGGAATAGCATTGGAAGCACGTGAGCTAGGTAAAGGTAACCATTTAATTATATCGTCTATAGAACACCCTGCAATCCTCAGAACTGCCCAAGAACTGGAACATCACCATGGCTTTGATATTACGATATTGCCAGTTGATCAACACGGACTAATATCTACAACAGATTTGAAAAATGTCATAAGGCCTGACACATTCTTGATATCTATTATGTATGCAAACAATGAAATCGGTGTTGTGCAACCCATTTCGGAACTTACTGCAATTGCTCATGAACACAATATATTGTTTCACTCCGATGCCGTCCAGGCAGCCGGACAATTGCCATTAGACATTGAAAAATTGGGTGTAGACCTACTGTCTGTCAGTGCACACAAATTTTACGGACCGAAAGGCGTTGGATTACTATATGCAAAACGTGACACACTAAAGCACTCCCACCAGACCGGTGGCAGTCAAGAAAATGGTCTGAGAGCAGGCACACAAAACGTTCCTTTAATAGTAGGTATGGCCAGAGCACTAACGATAGTTGCAGCTAGGAAGTCAAATGACAACAGTAAAATGAAAGTTCTACGTGACAAACTTATTGAATCTGTGTTAGACACTATACCAGACTCAATCCTAACCGGTCATCGCACTTGTCGTTTACCCAACAATGCTAGCTTTGCATTTGAAGGAATAGATGGCAATGAGTTAATAATGCATTTAGACCTATTAAATATTGCCGCTAGTTCAGGATCAGCATGTAAGACTGGTAATCCAGAACCATCAAGTGTCCTTACTGCACTTGCTCTATCACCGAAATTATCTCTTGGATCATTACGCTTGAGTTTAGGACGCGATACAAACGACAGTGATATAGAATATATACAACAAGTTCTTCCTAAGGTTATTAATAATATGAGAGGCGCTCTTTAGTGAAAAACGATCGAATAGCAGTTGCAATGAGTGGTGGTGTTGACAGTTCAGTTGCTGCTGCGCTACTTAAAAGACAGGGGTATGATATTTTTGGGATAATGCTCCGACTTTGGAGCGAGCCAGGACAGGATAATAACGGTCAAAATCGGTGTTGTAGCCCGGCATCAGTTTCACGAGCACGCCAAGTAGCCGCCATTCTTGATATCCCATTTTTCGTCATAGACTCACGTGAAGAATTTCACAAGAATGTAGTGCAGTTTTTTATAGATAAGTATAGTGCTGGTCTAACGCCAAACCCATGTCTTGAATGCAATCGCAATATACGATGGGGACACCTAATGCACAAAGCACTTTCTATGGGTGCTACACGTATCGCCACAGGACATTATGCGCGCATCATTCAGAATGAAGACAAATGGCAACTGCTTCGAGGACATGATAACAATAAGGACCAATCATACGCACTAAGTATGCTTGGTCAATCTGACTTAAAACGTACATTGTTTCCTATTGGATCATACACAAAGAACAAAATAAGATCGCTAGCGAGCGATTTTGCTTTACCAGTAGCGCAACGTCAGGACAGTCAAGACTTGTGCTTCTTGGCAGACAAGGACTACAGAAGATTTATGCATGATTACGCTCCAGAATCCCTTAATCCAGGACCTATTATGAACAGCAGTGGAGAAACACTGGGACAACACAAAGGACTACCGTTGTATACTATCGGACAACGTAAAGGTATAGGTATTTCTGCACCAGAACCATTATATGTTCTGTCTAAGAACCAATCAGACAATACTCTAATAGTAGATAAGCTTTCTAAGCTAGGAAAAAGCCACCTGAAAGCGAAAAATGTCAACTGGATCAGCGGTACTACAACAAAAGATAAAATCAGAGCTGAAGTACAGATCAGATACACAGCAAAAGCAGTAGGAGCTTGGATTAAACCTATTGATGACAATGAGGTGGAAGTAGAGTTTGATCATCAAATCAATGATATTACTCCCGGACAGGCTGCAGTATTCTATCAGGACAGTGTTTGCTTAGGAGGAGGAGTGATTGACTAATGACAACACCAGCTTATCTAATTGCAATCATATTAGCAACGCTCTACGGTGCACTGTTCCACCTATACAAAGGAGGAAATGCAAGTAAGATGCTACTCTACCTAGTATCTAGCTGGATGGGTTTTATCATAGGACACAATATTAGTCGAGTCGTGGCATCATCAATATATTCCATTGGTCCACTAAATGCAGGTATGGCTTCAATAGGTTCGGGATTAGCTTTGGTGCTAGCTCACTGGCTATCAAAACGCAACCTTGAAGATTGACAAACAATATATTTGACTCCAAAAAACTATCAGGTCAAGTTAATCCACTTTATGCCTACCCTAAGACCAAAAATAATCTCTCTATACACTGAAAAACTGCTTGATTATCTTATTTAGACCAGTCTGTATCACAGATTAGTCTGAATCCAATTTATGCTATAATCCCAAAATGGATGTTAAGTTTCGAGAATCTAATCCAAAAACTGGATGTAGGCTACCAGCTATCATAGGCATAACATTAGTATTGATGTTTGTTACTATAACAGTATTACTAGTTATGCTTGTACGCAATCCCGAACTCACACAACTTGTCAGAGATATACTGATAATCACTCTGGCAATTGTAGGATTATTTATTGGTATAGCGATGATTGTAGCAATATTCCAAATCACCAAGTTTATACGTCTACTACAACATGACATCAAACCTATATTGGAACAAGCCAATGAGACACTCAGCACAGTGCTTAGTACTGCTAGTATGGTCAACGAAAACCTAACAAGGCCTATTATGAAGATCGCTGGAACTTTATCAGGAACAATACAGTTCTTGAAAATGATATGGCCTAATCGTAAATAAAATAACAAGTAACAGTGAATGAAATTATAAAGGAGTAAATCATGTCAAACAACAACAATAGCGACTTTGGTGCATTTTTTTCTGGATTTGTCATTGGTGGACTTGTTGGAGCAGCAGTTGCCCTAGTTCTGGCTCCACAGAGTGGTCAAGAAACCCGTACCCAAATCCGTCAAAAAGGAGTAGAACTGAAAGAGCAAGGTGCGAACAGTTGGTACAGTGCTAAAGAAAGAGCACAGCATGCAGCCGAAGATGGCAAAATGCGAGCTGCAGAAATGGCTTCTGAGATGCGAAACAAGGCTGAAGAAATAGTCCGCGAAGCTGCAAAAACTGCCACAAAAAAGGCGCGCGGTACCAAAAAATCTAGTAATACTAATAAAGATACCGATTAAAACTTAGGGTCGAGAATCAACTTGGGACATAACAGATGAAATAGCCTTAGGGGTCATATCAAGCACATCACTAGCAAGTACACTTGCTGTCGTACCTACCTCTGACAAGGCTATTGTTCCTGCTAGGCCATGTAAAAAAGTTCCGACTATAGCAGCTTGATAAGCTTGCATTCCCTGCGCAAGAAGTCCTGCAATCACGCCAGCCAACACATCTCCAGTCCCTGCGCAAGCTAGTGCTGAAGTAGCGAAAGGATTGACACTAACATCACCCTCAGGTGTAGCCACCACAGTAAAAGCACCCTTGAGAACAATAATATGTCCCCATTCGGCCGCAAAGCGACTAGCCATACCAATCCGATCTGATTGTATATCATCTATTGACAGTCCGGTAAGAAAAGCCATCTCACCAGGATGCGGAGTAAGAACAGAATTCTCTGGCAAACGCAAATACCATTCCGGCAAATCTGCCAGTAATCTCAAACCATCAGCGTCGACTACTGTAGGAGGTAATTGCACTATATCGAATTCAGCATTAGTGTTACCCTTACTTTTAACAGCAAAACCTATACCTCCACTTACATCATCTTGAACAGATGAAAATATTCCATGTATGAAATCTGCTGTTGGCCTTTCAGTACCCAAACCAGGACCAAGCAACAATGAATCGACTTTTTCAAATGCTTGACGAAGAATAGAAACTCCAGAATCAGAAATTACACCCATATCGCTAGGTAAAATTATATAAGTAGCCTCTGGCAACTGTGAAGCAACAATCCCATGAATAATGCCTGGCACAGCGACAGTCACCAAACCTGTACCCACCCTATACGCGCCTGCTGCAGCCAAATAAGCTGCTCCGGAGTAATTAATTGATCCAGCCACTACTAGAGCAGTACCAAAAGTGCCTTTATGAGAGTCACGTGACCGTTCAGGTATCATTGAGCCAACATCCGCTCCGGAAGCCAGATTTAATTGTATTGAATCAAGTGCGGACAAGTCTGAGGGCCACCCTATATCAGCTAAAACCAATTCTCCAACTGCATTTGCTCCTGGAAATATAAATTGACCGATCTTCGCTGCCCCAAAAGTAATACTAACATCAGCATACAAAGTATTATCATCAACCACACCCGTATCACAATCCAAACCGGATGGACAATCAACTGCAACACGCAATACTTCGCGTCCATCCAATTCAACTGATGCAACTCCTAACATTTTAGCTGCCATGCTCTTGAGTGGAACTCTAGCACCAGTACCGAATATGGCATCTATGAAAACATTTGCTCTACGAATTTCCCTTATATATGTCTCCATTTCATAATCATCTTCTGGGGTAATCACGGTAGCACCAGCCAGCAAAGCTTTTTGCTGATTATCAGCATTATTATCATTCGTATTTATAGTAAAAACATTGACACTGGCACCAGACGCAGCTAATAACCTGGCAACAACAAATCCGTCTCCTCCATTGTTTCCAGGACCCGTAACAACCACAAAACTTTTGGAGGGTACATCGGTAATTCTCTCGCATATATGCTCAAACACGGCACTACCTGCCATTTCCATCATATGATCATAGGACACACCGCAAGAAAATGCTTCAGACTCAAGCATATGCATTTGTTCAACAGTAACTATTTTTGGCATTGATTTGGGTCCACAAAGTTTGCAGATGATACCATGCTGTCACTCATACTGACTTGTTGTAATAGTACCCCCGAGAGGACTTGAACCCCTAACCTGCGGATTAGAAGTCCGCCGCTCTATCCACTTGAGCTACGGGGGCAGGATAGAAGTTAAAATTGTACCACTACAACGCCAACTTAAATGTATATTTCAAGCAAAATCAATAGCTAAAGTATTCCTAGTGGATCTTCCGGATTGACACCTGAGGTGAAAGGTATCTTACGATCAACATTGGTCAATTGATAAACAAGTCCCAGCCAATTGTTGAACACTGCTTTACCAGTATCTCTCCAAGTATTATGTAGATACATTTGAATCTGCTCTTCTGGAAAAGGAGGTTGTACTTTACCTTGTTTTTTAGCAATCCTTACTTGTTCCTGATAATTGTCGGCAATGGCCATGGCTTCAATATCAAAATAGTTATCAGGATGAGGCGGATAATCTACAATATCATCGCTGTAAAAAAGTTGAATATCTCGCTTATACTCCTTGAGCAAGCTACCCGTATAATATTCAGGATGCCCCTGCAAATAAACCACACGAAACTGGTCTGGACTGACAGCCATATGTACCTCACCATCACTGTTTTCCACTAAAACTCCGACGCCGACTTCTTGGAGTTGCTCACGAGTCACATCATTATGACGTGAGTGAGGAACGTCAAATCGCGTATTAATATCTCGCAAAATAGGATGTTTCGTTTCAACAACATAATGATTATATACACCCCATTTTTTTCGTTCTAACGATTTGCGATCAATATCATATAGTTGCTTTAATAGCGCATGCGTGGCCAAACACGAACATAATACTGACGTAACATTTTCCAAAGCCCAGTTGAACACAGCATTCAATGGCTCCCAAAAAATCTGCTGGTCTAGAACAGGACTTTGTATATTAGCACCCGTAATAATAAGAGCATCTAGCCCTAAATGACGTATCTGCTCAAAATCCATGTAATATTTATTAATATATGCCTGCGTATCCTTGCTGCGTGGTAGTCCATTTACTGAAAATGGGTGTACAAATAGTTGGGCAATTTGGTTGCAGCTACCAACTAACCTTATAAACTGTTGTTCAGTTACACGAAGAGCGGAATCAGGCATCAAGTTAAGTAAGCCTATATGCAATTCCCGAATATCCTGGTGAGTAGCCCGATCCAAAGTTAATACGGTTTGACCATCCTGCCGTAACTTTTCAAAAGCAGGTAAAGAATTGTGAGCAACTATTGGCATGTATTTGTTTCCATTGCTTTACTTATTGTAAGCCTTCACGAACTGAGGTAATACGATTGGTATTAAATCCAAGCCAATGCATACGTCCAATGTAACGAGCATGTTCAACTTTGACGCAACGATCCATTATTACTGACAACCCACCCTTTTCACCAATTAGTGCACCATTCTCATTGATCACTGTAAATTGACACCATAGACTAGATGCTTTAATCGCCACCGCCTCCTCAGCAATAGCAGGCAAGGCTGCAGGAGCTCTAAAGACGTTGACCATATCAACCTCAACCGGAACGTCCATAAGAGTTTCATAGCTTGCCTCCCCTAACACCTCCGACTCACGTGGATTCACTGGAATAATTCGATATCCATGACTTTGCAGATAGGCGCCAACAAAATAACTAGCTCTTAAGACGTTACTTGAGAGACCGACTATAGCTATCGTCTTGGTATTATGTAATAATTTCTGAATAGTGCCTTTATCCTGATATCTAGTTACATCAAATGTAGTGGTCATACTAGTTTCACCTATTTGTTATCTTTACTTTGCAGTTCTAAGAAGCCTTGGTCCAAATCCCATATCAAATCATCAATTTGCTCAATCCCCACTGAAAGTCGAATAGTACCCTGACCGATCCCTGCAGCCACTAACTCTTCATCACTGAGCTGCCTATGCGTGGTGCTAGCAGGATGAATCACTAAACTTTTTGTGTCTCCTACATTTGCTAAATGGGACCATAATGTGAGACCACTGATAAAATCCTGACCAGCCTGACGACCGCCCTCTAGATCAAACGTGAACACAGCTCCAGCACCCTTCGGCAGATATTTATTTGCTAAAACATTGTATTTGCTTCCTTCAAGACTAGGATACATGACTTTGCTTACTAGATCATGCTGGTCTAGATATTCCGCAACAGCTTTTGCATTGGCAACATGACGATCCATACGAATTGAAAGTGTCTCCATGCCTTGCAGGAATAAGAAAGCATTTAATGGGCTCATGGCTGCACCAAGGTCACGTAAAGTTTCAGATCTTAGCTTCATCAGATATCCATACATGCCAAATGTGTCGTGAAATGCAAGACCATGGTAGGCTGGTGATGGTTCCGCTATGACTGGAAATTTGCCGTTGGACCAATTAAACTCACCTGAATCTACTACTACTCCCCCGATACTGGTCCCATGTCCACCAATAAACTTAGTCGCAGAGTGAACTACAATGTCTGCTCCCCACTCAATGGGTCGACACAGATAAGGGGAAGCAAATGTGTTATCAATCATCAATGGTATGTCATGCTCATGTGCAAGCACTGCAATTGCTTCAATATCTAACACATTACTAGTTGGATTACCTATCGTTTCTCCATAAAAAAGTTTTGTATTATCTTGAATTGCCTGTCGCCAAGCATCAAGGTTATCAGGATCAACCCAACTCACTTCAACGGACATCTTATGAAATTGATGCTTAAATTGGTTGATAGTACCACCATAAATAGCTGTTGAGGATACTACATGATCACCGGGGTCCAACATAGTGAATAAAGCTGCTGCCTGAGCTGCAATACCACTCGCAAAACCTACTGCTCCACAGCCACCTTCCAGACTAGCAATCCGTTCCTCAAAAGCAGCTACGGTGGGATTCATTATACGAGAATAAGTATTCCCATATTCTTTTAGATCAAAATAAGATGCGGCCGATTCGGAATCTTCAAACACAAAACTGGTTGTTTGAAAGATGGGTACAGCACGGGCTCCCGTGTTTGGATCTGGTCGTGCTCCGGCATGTACCTGCCGGGTATCAAAACCAAAATCGCGACTCTTATCAAGTTTGCTCATAATTGTCCTATTGGTTACACCTTTTCTACTGATTTTTTCATTATATTAATACCTTCAGCTTGTTACTAAGACAGTTATTCTTGTAATTACAATAATATTAATGCATCTACACCTATACTATTTCTTTAACATCCAGTAAGTAAGAAACATATTGTAACAGTATAAAACATTTGTTACTACATTTAGCATATGTAATAATACAATTCATAGTCCATATTTGTCTCTAGCCAGGCAAACATATATATCAAGAGTAGTCTGTGCAACAGATACATCTGCAGAATGAGTATAAATCAAGACAATTCTAAATCAGGCCGACTATCCAAAAATTTAGCAATACCCAAATAATCTTGTACAGCATCCGACAACTTATTAATACCATCCTCTAACACAGTCAAATCAGATGCTATGGATAAACGTATATAATGCTGACCCTCCGAGCCAATCTTACCAAATGACTGACGATCCAAAAAAGCTATGTTGTGATAATAGAGCGCAAACATCTGAAATAATCCTGCAGGAGATGTTTGCGCTCTATCAGTGGAGCTCAAATTAGCATAATAATCAACCAGTCCCAGCTTATTACAAACACTGGAAATATTAGGGAAGAGATAGAATGCGCCACCAGGTTTCGTACAAGAAATCCCTGAGATCTCGTTCAATTTCTTCAATATTGCATCACGTCTGACTTGAAAAGTCTCAACCATATTACCTATACATTTTTCCGACAAATGGCTTTCCAGAGCAACTCTAGCTCCCTCCTGATTATAAGGAGGAACACAGGAAAAATAATTGATATTGAGGTTTTTGAAGATACTTGCTTCTTCCCTGGAGGGAAATAGTGCATAGCCAATTCTGCCACCAGTCCAAGCATAAGTTTTAGAAAATCCACTAGCAATTATAGTCCTGCTTTCCATACCTGAAACTGAGGCGATAGAGGTATGATTTTGATCATCAAACACAATATTCTCATAGATCTCATCTGAATATACCCTAACCTCCTCAGAACATTGTTCCAGAATAACTTCAGCAATGTCTTCTAACTGTTTGTGTGATACCACTCCACCTGTAGGATTTGACGGAAAGTTTAGATAAATCAACTTAGTTTTGGGAGTTATCAGATTCGCAAGAGCTTCCGGAGTAAAAGCAAAGTTGGATTTCTCATTTAAATGCAAAGGAATTGGCACTGCACCTACATATCTCACAAATGACTCATAGATTGGGAATCCAGGGCTTGGATATATGACCTCATCTCCGGGATTACAGTAAACCTGCTGAGATAATCCTATAGATGGTTTGCCACCTGGGAAAACAACTACTCTCTCAGGATCTACAACAATACCACGCGTCTCAGATATCTGATTAGATATTGCCTCTCTAAGAGTCAGCAAACCCTGCGGGTCACAGTAATGAGTGTTGTCGAGATCTAACTGCCTCTTGATTTCATCCTTTATGTGAGTTGGTACGGGAAAGTCAGGCTCACCAAGATTTAGTTTGACGACATTACCTGATAAATGCTCAACAACATCTATATGTGGACCAATCTTGAAAGCATTTTCTGTGTCAATACTAAACGTCCTGTCAGAATAAAGTTTCATGACCTAATGATTTTTTACTATAGAGATCATCGCTACAGTCAGATTAGCCATCATCGATAGCTCTACGAAATTGTTGTTCATCCTCCTCAGTATGTTTGACCACACTTTCATCTTCCTCAGGCTTATCCCAATCTATATCTTCGTCATCTAAGTCAAGCGCATCATCAATTGAACGTTTAATCTCTTTTTCTGACATATTGCCTCCCAATCAAGTTTGGCCGCTACGTACTACTACTTCAGAAACAGGCAGGTAACATATACGAATTCTATTTTACATCAAACAAGTAAATCTGCTTTCGCCAACAAGATATTTTGCCATGTATCATACAGTTTGATCACACCTAGCTATTTGAGTGTAAATAACGCGGCATCGTGTATCAGTTTCATGTAGTTAGCAATCCGTCATCACCTTCACAAGTTTAGGATTAGTTCACTCAGCAAAATTGTAGAATCAAAAAATCCGCTTTGAAGCGGATATTTGTTACCTCCTTTATGTTAGTTTTGTACAAATTTTCCTACAATCTTGAAACTACACCTCCTAAGATACTGAAAAACTTCATTACCGACGAAACCGATCTAGGATGGTCAATCCCTACACTTATCTCACTATATTCTGAATGCTTTTCACAATCAGTTTTGATGAGTAAGAGTAATATATTAGCTAATTCTTTAGTAAACATGACCACATATTACCAGTAATATGAACAAATTCGCATTAACCTTTGGTTAAACATTTTTAATGAAATTCGTCAAAATAATGCGATAATTAGTAATATAAATGCGAATATAAATAACTAAAACATGAAATATTTAACCCTAAAGCACCTATTCTATGTGGTGATTTTTTCTCTTCTAATAACGTCTTGTGACGCTCCAGACCCCGTGTCTCCGGGAGTAGCAGTTGAAGAATCAACCAAATCACTAGAACCAACTAAATCTATTGATATACCTACTCAAACCCCGAAAAACGCAATAGATTCAGATGAAATCAATTATGCGATTTATACAGATTCGAAATCAAAAATATCAATTATATACCCTGAAAACTGGCAACAAATACCACGTGAAAATTACGTAGAATTTCATGGTCCAAATGGCGATGTAATTTTCGAAGTTTTATACGTACATTTTCATGAACTTGACCAATGGGCCAATCAATATCTCTCAGAGTCTAATTACAAAGAAGAGTCTCGTGAGACTCTTCAATCTCCATTAGGATATATGAGTATCGGTAGCCTCCGTGATGGAGCTAAACATGCACGAGTAATTATTGGAAACGAGAAAGCTGGTCTCATACTATTAGAAGCTACCACAGGTCCAGAAGATGAGTTCGAGGAGCATTTAGAACAATTCCAAATCATACTTGATTCTCTAAACCTGAAAAATGCCTCATTGTTTGATGGTTCAAACAATGACAACACTGAACATACAAAAGATGATTCCAATGAGCCCAACGAAGAAGATACTGAAAGCGCTCTGACAAAGACAATACCTGAGGACTCTGATACAACCATTTATACGGACTCTAAAACAGGATTGTCGTTTAGTTATCCAGCAAATTGGACCCTATTCCAACACGAGCATGACATAGAATTCCAAGGACCAATTGGTGCGGTAACAATTATGATTACAGACGTACCCATGCGAGAACTAGAACAATTCGCACAGGACTTTTTCACTGAATCTGATGAATACAAGGAAGAATCTCGCAATGCATTAGATGAGCCATCAGGATATATAAGCATAGGCAATCTTAGAGATGGAGCCCAACAAGCTCGTGTAATCATTGGTAATGAACAAACAGACATAATAATTTTTGAAGCTACCACAGGCCCAGAAGATGATTTCGAAGAGCATTTGAAACAATTCCAAAATATACTTAATTCAATAAGCTTGCTAGAAGTCGATTCAGATGAATCGCAGGCACAGCAACAAGATTACAGTCCTACGCCAATCCCAAATTATGGTCCTAGTGCAATAACAATAGTGAATACCAGTGAATTTAGTACTGACATAATGCAAGAATGGGCTTCATATTCAGAAGCTAAAATGGCTAATAGGAGAGCAGATATCCTAATGGTATTATGGCCAGTCGGAGAATTTGTAAAAGAAGGCGGTTTCTCTCACCCATTCGAGACAATGGAAGTAGTAATTACACCCGATGAAATTGATTACCTCATGAATGAAATAGAAACGTGGCTTAGCAATCAACCCTGTATTTTGGATGACCCAGTACGATATTATGAAGAAGTAGAAATGTACCGTGATTGGCTTACTAGAGGTGCTGATGCATCAACTCAAATTACTATATGTCCAGCATCTAGATTAGTCCTGATGGGCCTACCGCCTGATATGAGGGACACCAATGATCCCAGATACCCAATAAACCTACAAGACTTTTTCATACATGAGCTTTATCATGCGTTACAACAAGATCTAATGGACGAATCCTGTAGGAGACTCGAAGAAAGATTGGATCGTGAAGAAACTAATACGCCCTGGCTGGTCGAAGGCGGAGCAGACTATTTCGCTAAGCATGTAGTAGCCGAACTCACTGGAGCTTTTGATCCAATCAACACAATCCTACGCAATGCTCTTAATGCTTCCAGAGAAGAAGGTACTAATATCTATCAAGGCGGCATAGACAAAACCGGTGCTGCTGCTATGCAAATTCTTATTGAACTTGGAAAACTGGATCAAGAAAGGATTCTAGATGGCAGTCTATTTCATAACTGTGCCCGAGAAATCGAATACACTAATGATAAACCATATGTACTACAAGCAAAGAATTCTTGGTATATGATAGAAGAACGCAATGGTAGGTTTGTATTTAGTGAAGGGGTTCTAAGATAAGCAAGTTACCTCTAAATCTGGCACATTGACTAGAATTTCTGTCAAATAACATACAACAAACTAAAACTACATCAATTTGGTGTAGCCAAACAGATTTAGATTGTATTGGAATAAAATCTCTGTAGAGTCCTGCTAGTACTTAATGCTAAGCAAGGTCACTAAAATGATTAGATGACATTAAATACAAGATAAATCACTAATACACAAAAACTTAGCGCCAGAACTATCTTTACCGATCGCAAAGCGAATCTGATAGCAAGACCAAGTATACCTAGGGTAGCGAGAACGAACGACCAGTTAGGTATCCGAGAGAAGATATCAGGAAAATCAAGGTAATCAGCCATAGATGCACCCTCCACAAGCTTACTAGATGCAAAAAAGATGCCAATTAAATTAATTTGTCGATTTTTGTGCTTTGCAAAAAGCTACTCTTCAACAGGTAGCTTATTTATTTCCACCACTAACTGGTGGGAATAAACTAATTGAGTCAGAATCATTTAGGCAAGTATCCAACTCGCATGCAGCGTTATTGATAAAAGCATTGCGCAACAAACCATTAGGTAACTCTAGTACTTCTGCAAGACCAATAACTGTAGTTCCAAAAGGAACTGTTACTGAGAATGGATTAGAATTATCCGGACCAGGATGATAATCTCGGAGCAAAGCGTATAAGCGCACCTGTACTGTAATGTTCATGCTAAACTGGACGCAATCCCTTGTATACTTTTCTGCCCCCAAGCATCCGGAATATTGTGCTTTCTTGACCTACGCGCCCTATCAAAGCCGCCAAATCCTTTATGGTAAGAGGTTGATTTCCATGAGCTAGCAATACTCGAAAAACTGAATCGACCATTGCCATGCCCTCTGGTATATAACCTTCCTGGGTCGAGCAATGACTACGCACAACATATTCAACTGAATCAATCGAAAACACTTCTCCAGTTTGAGGATTAAACCAGTCTATTAGCTTGCGTTCACTATTACCGACATAGTCAAACTCTTTTTGATGACTTTCACAAAGCAGGCTATGGAGATAGGTATGATATTCATCTTCACGTAGTGCCCACCAAGCAAAGTCAATATGCAAAAGAGTTTCATGGACAGCAATCTCAATATTTTCACTGCGCTTATCACCAGTAGCGGGTTTCATTCTAAATACCAAGACATACTATGACGAATATCTCCAGTAAGCATCCCCTACATATATATAAGATAAATTACTGGCCAACTCTGCAAGAATATATTCTGGGGGAGTCCTCCTTACAACATTAACCGCACTATATAATGTGTGCGTATGAACATTTCCCTGTGGTGTCAGTTGGGACAACTGTCGAAACATTAGTTCAACAATTCTTTCAACAGTTACACCATTACGTGATAAATCATCAGACAAGGCATCAACACCACCTACATCCTCAACATTTATGATATTTTCTTCAACACAACCCACAGAAATAGCACACTTACTTAGCTCAAAGTAAAATCTTTTATCCTCAACAAACAATGTCCTAACCCAATCCTTTATAGGATTGCGTTTCTCAATAGATACGATACTCTCGCTCAGATCATCTCCCGGTGCAATAGTAATTCGAGCTCCTGTGATCACATCATACTTCTTGTAGAGTGGTGCCATGCCCCAAACAAAACGCTCTTTCAATGCAACCCAACCTGGTAGACGCTGACCTGATAACGCATCAACAAATGTTATTTTTACACGGGGAGAAACAAGGGCGGAAGGGAAAAGGTGTGCTGTGTAAGCACTTAAAGGCAGCGTACCTGCCCTCAGATGTGGATAAGTCAGCACCACTTCAACCGAACCCTCAGTATCTTGCACTTCTATGTTTTCACTAAACTCATCACGCAACTTCAGAGACAGATTCCTCATGTCTTCCGTTAATGACTCCGTTATATAGCCAACAGACTCACATGCAAGATATCTCTCAGACATAACAATATCTCTGGGTTTCATATCAGTCAAATACCAGAGAACCTGACCAGAAGGACCAACATCTTCAAAACGTTCATCCCTCTGGAGAGCATAGTTAAGAGAAAAGACCAACAACTCCTCTTCACTCTCATCAGGCGTCATGCCGATATCCTTCAAAAGTTCCTTTGTAGATAATGGACGTCCGTCAGCCAAATCTAGAGCAGCTTCAGCCAAGTTGAGATATCCAGTGTTGATATCAACTAACAAATCTACAGGAAACCAAGATCCGGACAAACGCACCAAATCGTTGTATTCAAGTAATTGAGCTTCAATTTTGTCTTCTAGGACTTGAGTATGCTCTTGAAATATCTGTTGCGCAGTTTCTGTCAATGGATTGGTATGACCATTACGTCCAAATTCAGTACTATCAATCAAAGAATTGTTTGCCATACCACTAACAAATTCACGAGTAATGTCATCCTCACATCGTACCTGCAAAACCCCATATTCACCATAATCGGGATTATCACCATTACGAATTGAAATCACTTCACCATTTAAACCACCTAATAATGGAAAATTAATCGTTTGACCAGACACATAGGTTTTGTCAGGGCTATAAACTTCATCCCATACTTTACGCTCATTGCCAATCTTTTCTTGACGCTGTAGAAGTTGGCGTTCTAACAACGCCACAACAATTGCCGCAGTACTCCAAGGAGTCCCAGCTTCAAGAAGCAAGTGAATTACGTAATCGTAGTCTTCAGAATGGAGCGTAAAAGATTCAATCCATTCTATATCGGGCAAATTGTTGTTTGGTATCACAGAGAAATTTAGCGTGGCAAACCAGAGTCAAGTACTATCTTTATTATAAGCGTATAACTAATACGTTGTCAATAATGTGCACTCACAGAATATAACTCCAATTATGTGAACTCGACCAATATATAATGTAACACTATCATGCCCGAAAATTCATCAACAATTGTTGTCTAAGCGACCTAACCCACCTGATCAGATTTTTCTGGAAAAAGACCCAGCACACCACTTTCATCAGCACTACAGATGCCACGCTCAGTAATTAAAGCTGTGACTAACCTAGAGGGTGTCACATCAAATGCATAATTAGCGGCTGCGCTTGTTTCAGGAGTAAGTGCAACGGAACGAATCTCACCCTCATTTAAACCTATAATGTTTTTTACCTCTGACTCATCACGCTGTTCAATAGGTATTTGAGCAATCCCATCCGTATTCTCCCAATCAAAAGTCGACGAAGGCAAAGCTACATAAAATGGAACGTTGTTGTCCTGTGCAGCTAAAGCCTTGAGATATGTGCCTATTTTGTTCGCAACATCACCTGTATAGACAGTACGATCAGATCCAGTGATTACCATGTCAACCATATCATGTTGCATAAGGTGACCACCAACGTTGTCAGCAACAATGGTATGTGGAACTCCATGTTTACCAAGCTCCCATGCAGTTAAACGAGCACCTTGATTGCGTGGTCTTGTCTCGTCAACCCAGACATGGACCTTAATGCCATTGTCATGTGCCAAATATATAGGTGATGTAGCAGTTCCATAATCCACACACGCTAACCACCCAGCGTTACAGTGAGTAAGGATGTTCACTGTTTCCCCGGATTTCGCCTCACTAATAGATTCAATCAGTCCAACACCATGTTCACCAATCAAACGACAAGACTCAAGCTCCTCAGCAGCAATTTCACCCGCAAGATCCAGTAATAGACGAATTTTTCCTTCCACATCTCCATCAAAATCCCGAAGACCTTTCATTTGACGGTCCAATGCCCAAAAAAGATTGACAGCTGTAGGACGCGAAGATCTCAACATGTCAACAGCTTGATCAATTTTCCGCATAAAATTTGACTCTGGCTCATCAGATACTGAAAGAGCAGCTAAATACATTCCATAAGCTGCAGTTACACCTATTAGAGGAGCACCACGCACATGCATATCTTTAATAGCAATAGCAGCCTCTTCTACAGTGGTTAGATCTTCTATTACAAACCTATGAGGCAACCATCTCTGATCAATAATCTGAACCACAGATTCATCATCTGATTTTATCCATATAGTGTTAAAGTGCTTACCATCTACCTTCATAAATGAAAATCCTCCTCAATAAATATCTTGCTTCATCCATTCCAACGGATTGACTTGGTTCCCATTGATCCATACTTCCCAATGCAGATGTGGTCCAGTAGATAAACCAGTATTACCGACGTACCCTATAAGGTCCCCACTAGCCAACTTTTGTCCTACAGATACTGCTGACTCTTGCTGATGCCAATACCCAGTAAATATCCCAATACCATGATCTATGATAGTTGTAGTTCCGCGAATGTCAAGTGTTTTCGACATGACAACCACCCCAGCAGCAGGCGCATAGATTGGCGTACCTTCTGATGCCCCAAAATCTACTCCCCCATGAAAAGTTCGGTAATCTTTCCCATTATAGCTCCTACGCATACCAAAACGAGTTGTAATGTAATCCATTGACATAGGATGGTCAAACCCATCTTCCCACAATTTGTTTTCAGTGAAGTTTGATACTGTATCTAAAATAATTTGATCCTCGGCGACACGTACACTCTCATCCTCTAGCAACTTGGCCTTATCATGTCCCAAGACTAAACTCTGAGACCCATATTGCGCATCCGCAACTGGCAAACGCATCTCCAAAGTAACTATCTGATCATCACTTCTCGTAGCAGTTACCCACAAATGGTATATTCCTGGATCAGACATTGCGTGCACACCTAAAAAAGACACTTGTCTTCCGTTGATTGACGAAAAATTCAATTTAGTACCATCAAAAAATCCTGTTACAGATGTTTCTTGATCTGTATCTACGCTAATTACTACTGGCTGACCCTGCCTTGGATGTTCATTGGATATGCTGATATCCTCAAATGGGCTAAGTATGCTGGCATTAGTTTTACTACCTGGAGAATACATCAATTCGCCCGGTAAAGTCACAGTTGCATTTGACCAGCCGTTTAATATCATAATTTCATAGGGACTACAATCAGCATTAATGGCCAAGCTCAGCAATGTATCCTGCTGCCCGATCACTGAAAATCCAACTTGATTGTATGTTTCCAGCTGGTCACTAATCTTATATATCAATGGCTGTCCGATATACAATGTATAAGGATTAACAATGCGATTCAGTTTAATTAGAGTATCCAAATCGTTATTTAATTCGAGTGGCATGGAGAAGAACGATTCCCCTGGTTGTACCTTATGAGTATCAACTAAACCACTGACACCAAAATAATCCGACAGCAACAAAATCTGGCCAATTGATATCAATGATGGATTTTCTATGCCATTCAGTCTCTGAAGTGACTGTACACTACCCCCAAATTGCTGTGCAATAGAATATAGAGTATCACCATCCTGTACTTGATACAAAGGCCCCTCTTTTTCCTCAGCATCAACAATACTATGAAAAGCAAATACTCCGCTAAAAAAAAAGAGGAAAAAACGAAATGGCAATGTGTTCATTAATGTAAATATAGTATAGAAAAAACTTAGCCTAAAGTCTACAAATTCCTCAAAAGCATGTTAGTCTACTATAAACTAGATTAACAACAAATTTTGTCTATTTTGTCTATAGTATAATGCCTGCCCTCTAATAATTCTACGACAATTGCGTGAACACAACTTGGGTCGACAATCTCATTAACTAGTGAGCGTAAAATACCAATTATCATTTCTGTTGATTATTGAATTACAAAACTAGCCCTGCTAGATCAAGCCCATCAAACCGTATCATGTCTAATATAGATTACTTGATTCTCACTTGGATTACCCACAGTTGAAATAAAATAAAAACAGCACAGTCATTTTCCAAAATGATTGTGCTGTTTAATTAGTACACAAACTGAGATTATAACTAAGCCAATTGATCATTCGGTGCTTTCGTCATTGTCACTTGCTTCCTCAAAATCATCATCAGCACCTTTACCCTTTTCAATGACTTCCACATCCTCAGCATCCAATTCCAAGCCTTCTTCATCTGTTTCTTCCTCTTCAACTTCAACAATTCCTGCATACGCAACCCTAGCTACAGCCTCTTCTAAATCAGTCAATATATTTACACCTTCTGGCACATTCACATCAGATACTAATATAGTGTCACCGAGATCCGTTAAACCCTCCACACTTACCTCTATACTGTTGATAATATCTTTTGGTAAACACTCAACCTCTAAATCGTACAAACTAGCCATAACTGCATATTCACCCGTAGCTACAGCAGGTGATTCGCCCACAAGAGTGATTGGAACCGTAATAGTGAGAACCTGTTCCATATCTACCGCCATAAAATCTACGTGAAGTGGATTCCCTTTCAGCACATCTTTTTGTAATTCTCGGACAATTGTCGTATGATTTTGACCATCAACCTCTAAATCAATTAATACCGTACCCTGCAATCTAGTAAGTATTTGTCCCGCTTCATGTGCAGGCAACTGAAGAGCAATCGGGTCCATGTTGGTTCCATAAAGGACACCTGGCAATAGACCATCGCGTCTGAGCCGGTTTAAGCCTTTGCTGATAACAGTTCTTGTTTGTGCCTTTAATAATGTGCTTTCCATCAACTACCACCTTGCATATGATTGTCGTAAAATCAATTTAAGCTACTTGTCTGGACCATGACAAGCTAAATAAAATTACTGCCATGACCACCTAACGATGTGAAACAGCGAATTCTATCTTGGGTGAGCATTTTAGTCAAGAACGATATGGTACGATTATGAACATGAGCTCCATCAGAATCATAATATTGGCATCCATTTTACTACTTGTAGGCTGTCAATCAGTAGATAAACCCAGTTCTGAAAATGTAACTGTTAGATTAATTCATGACAAAGTCAGAAGTACTGTTAGTACAAGTAGCACAAACATTGATGATTTACTGTCAGAACAGGGATTAGAGCTAGGACCACTTGATCGAATTTTACCGAGTCAGTCAACTTTGATCACCAACGGGATGGACGTCACTATCATCAGAGTGGAAGAAGAATTGCAAAGCGAAGATATAGTAGTTCCCTTCGAGAAACAAGTCGTACGTAATGATGGTCTCCCCGTTGGAGAAAGTCGCTTGCTACAAACAGGCACAAGTGGACTAGAGCAAATAACCTACCGCATTGTGAAAGAAGACGGCAATATAACATCTAAATCAATATTACGACGTACGATGATGAAAAAACCCATCGATGAAATTATTATGGTAGGCTCTCAAGCTACCTATACCATCGTCCCAATAGAGGGTTCACTAGCATATATATCATCGGGTAATGCATGGATCATGAGCAAATCTAGCGGAATTAGACAACCTTTGACTGTAAATGGCTTATTAGACGGTCGTATATTCGAGCTATCAGACGACAGTAGATATTTGCTGTACTCTAGCAAACCAAATCAACTGACAGCTCAGAAGGAATCATTTAACGAATTGTGGGTTGTAGATACAAACTCCACAAATGCAGAACCGCTTGCACTGAACGTCCAGAATGTATTATGGGCTGCCTGGTCTCCTAAAGATCCATTAAGCATTGCATATTCCACAGGTGAACCTCGCACAACAGCACCTGGATGGCAGGCACACAATAATCTTCAGATAGCATCCTTCAATGAAATAGATACGGAAATTGTACATACAACAATACTAGAGCCATCAGCAGGAGGAAGTTATGGATGGTATGGCATGCAATTCGCGTGGTCTCCGAACGGCATATATATAGCCTATGCTCAAGCAGATAAAATTGGAATCATAGATTTAAGCAATCCTACTAACCCTGTGAAAAAACAGCTTACTAATTTCTCCCACTATCAAACTTGGACTGACTGGGTATGGATTCCCGCACTGACCTGGTCTCCAGACAGCAAATTCATTTACACAGTTGCGCACGGTGAACCCATAGGACTAGAATTGCCCGAGGACAGTCAAATATTTAACATATCTGCACTTGCTATAGATGGAAGCTTTCAAGCGATTCTAGCTGAACGTACTGGTATGTGGTCAAATCCAGTGGTGTCGCCAACAAGCAATTATGGTTTTCAAGTCGCATTTTTACAATCAAACAATCCACTTCAAAGTGTCAATAGTGGATACACACTATCAGTAATGGAACAAGATGGTAGCAATACCAAGACTATTTTCCCAACATCAGGCGAAACTGCTCTAAAGCCACAAAATATCACGTGGTCGCCAAACGGCGAACAAATTGCACTGATACATAAAGGCAATCTTTGGATAGTAGATAATGAATCATTGATATCTCAACAACTCACCAGTGACAGTCAAACAAGTCAACCAAGTTGGGGTAAATAACATGCGACGAGCGCTAACAATTTTAGCACCTATAGTAGCAATAACGTCACTAATTGTGCTTGCAGTACTGTTATTTCAATATCGTACTCGGATTCGTGGACATTCATTGGGATTGCCTGCTCCAAATCTAGATCCAAGACCAAGCAATATGTTGGGCATTAATGTCGAATTGATAGATGAATCACCAGAAACAATTGATAAATCATTTGATGTTATTAGTAACACAGGATTTGGATGGGTCAGACAAACTTTCTATTGGGATTTAGGAGAGTTTAACTGGTCTGCAACCGATAGATTAATAAATTCTGCAATTGCCAACGATTTGCAAATCATAGCAGTGTTAACAAGCAGTAACATCCCAGATCAAACCAATGAATTTGCTCAATTCGCATACACATTTGCTAATCGCTACTCTGAACAAGTAGATACTTATCAAATTGGAGACGAGCCTAATTTGATAAGCGCATGGGGCAGAACACCCTCGGCTGTGGAATACTCCAACCTACTTGCAACTATTTATCCTCTCATTCATCAAGCAGACACCAATGCAACAATACTGACGGCAGGGCTCGCACCAACAACAGAGAATAGTACGGAAAACATCAATGATATCCTCTATTTGCGACAATTGTATGCCGCAGGAGCTGAGGATTATTTTGATGCGGTAGCTGGAAAACCATATGGATTCAACACAGGTCCAGATGATCGTCGGACAAACAATGATATTCTAAATTTCTCACGCTTTATACTACTTCGCGAAGAAATGGAAAAATCTGGTGATAACAGTAAATTATTGTGGGCCAGTCAGTTTGGATGGTACGATCCTTTGGCCGCTACAAATCCACAAACCACATGGGGCACAGTCAGCGAGGAACAGCAGAGCAATTTTACAATCACAGCTATAGAACGTGCACGCAATGAATGGCCCTGGGCCGGTGTATTAGTCTTGGAAAACTATTCTCCAGGAATCAACATCAAAGATCCACGCTGGGGTTTTTCTCTGACAAACCCGAAAGGAACATACAGGAAAATAATAACAGACTTAAAGAACTATTTATCCGTCGACGAAACTAGTGCAGCACGTCACGGAATACACCCTGCTGCAAGTCCATACGCCAAATATAGTAATGGGTGGGATTTCTCCAACCTAGGAGCTGACATTCCACAAACCGGTCCTTCCAACATAACATTTACCTTTGAAGGATCTGAATTTGGTCTTATAGTTAGACGTGGAGACTACCGAGCCACTCTATATATTGACATCGACTCTAAACCCGCAAATTTGTTGCCAACTACCCAGAAGGGCGAAAGTTATCAAATTTTGACTGCACCTAATCTATCAACACAAGTAGAACTCATACCTATAGCTAATAATCTAGAACCCGGCAAACACATTGCTAGGATACGCGCAGACCGTGGTTGGGACCAATGGGCAATAGTTGGATTTTCAGTTGGGAATAAACCTGCCTATGACAGCAACCTCATTACATTATTTGCTTTGTTGTTGTTTTGCTCATCTGTAGGATATATGATGTTTAACCATAAAATTATCCTTGCTTTTCTCAGCAATATAATTTTGTACTTTACCAATAGAGTCAATATGCTATTCACACTTTGTTTAGGTACTGTATTCTGGATATCTGCTGGCATGACATGGGGACAGAATTTGCCTCAACTGTTTGTGCGACAAAACGAATTTGTGCCACTAGCAGTTACTACACTATCTGCTTTAGCATATTATGTATCACCCTGGCTACTACTGTCATTACTAAGTTTGGTGGCATTACTGATACTTTTTTATCTACGTCCAGCTGTAGCATTAGCAATGATAGCTTTAGTCATACCATTCTATCTTTATCCTAAACCAATGTTTGAAAGAATGTTCTCTACTACAGAAGTTTTCACTTTATTAACAACAGCCGCTGTATTAATTCGAAGCACAATCAATATCAGTTCATTAAGTCCAGATACATCATCATGGCAACTGAGATTAAGCTCCCTAGACAAGGCAGTTATAACTTTTGCCACTCTATCCTTAATTTCTATATTAAGTGCCAATGAACTTGGTGCAGCTATAACGGAATTTAGAGTTATCATACTGGAGCCGGTCCTATTTTACGTCTTGGTGCGAATAGTTCCATTGACTAAGAATGAGCTTGTCAGAATAAGTGACTATTTTGTCATCGGAGCATTTCTAGTAGCAGTCATAGGATTAATACAATACGCACTTGGTGTTAATTTGATTGCCGCTGAAGATGGAGTTATGCGCTTGAGAAGCATCTTTGGTTCTCCTAATAATGTAGGCCTCTATTTAGGAAGAGCACTACCAATTGCAATAGCTATGTCACTCATATCTAAGCCTCACATCAGCAAAATAAAACGGATAACATATATCACCGCCAGTATTTGTATGGCTGTCGCGATATTACTTAGTTTCTCGCGTGGAGCATTGCTACTAGGTATACCGGCTGCCACAGCCGCAATTATAATTTATTACAAAGGCAAAAGATCTATACTTCCATTGTCAGTTTTGCTTGCTATTGCTTGCATAGTATTTACTATCTTTTCTTCACACCCTCGTATAGCTAGCCTTACCAATCAGACAAATGGACCAACATTCTTCCGTATAAATTTATGGAATAGTACACTTGATATGATAATAGATAAACCTATAACAGGAGTGGGGCTTGACAATTTTCTTTACTCATATCGTAGTAAATACATATCTCCAGATGCGTGGCAAGATCCAAACATTTCCCATGCTCACAACATGATTCTGGATTTCTCTGCTAGATTGGGTTTGCCTGGTCTAGCATCTATCATGTGGATTCTCTACGCATTCTTTAAAGCTGCGAACAAGAATATAAGAAGCACTAGAGACCCTACATTACGATTACTTTATATTGGACTAACAGCCTCCATGATCAATTTTATTGCTCATGGATTGGTTGATGCATCTTACTGGTTCATAGACCTAGCTTTTGCATTCATGTTAACTATTGCAATGATTCAGCGAACAAAAAATGTTGAGGTCAATGCAGAAAGTACTTAGATTGAAAATTGACTGCTATGGTAAAATTGCACAAGTTTGCATTAATGTAGTACCTGACTAAAAAAATGCGTATACTCATCACAGGCGGAGCAGGTTTCATCGGCTCTCATCTATGTGATCGTCTCATAGCTGACGGACATAGTGTGATTGTCCTAGACAACTTGATAACTGGCAGTAAAGACAATGTATCTCACCTAACTGATACAAAGGTATTCCGCTTCATTAACCAAAATGTAGCTGATTACATAAAACTTCCAAACCCAGTAGAAGCTGTAATGCATTTTGCCTCTCCAGCAAGCCCATCACAAACTGCGCCTAATGGATATCTGCAACTACCAATTCAAACGCTAAAAGCAGGTGCTTTAGGCACACTAAATGCACTGGGAGTGGCAAAAAGATATGGTGCACGTTTTATACTTGCATCAACATCGGAAGTATATGGTGACCCTTTAGTTCATCCTCAAAATGAAAATTACTGGGGTAATGTAGACCCAGTAGGACCACGATCAGTTTATGATGAGGCAAAACGGTTTGCTGAATCTTTGACAATGGCTTATAACCGAACTCACGGAGTTAGAACCCGAATCGTACGCATTTTCAACACTTATGGTCCTAGAATGGCATTAAATGATGGTCGCGTTGTACCAAACTTCATATGTCAGGCACTAAAAGGCAAGCCATTGACTGTTTATGGTGATGGATCACAAACACGAAGCTTTTGTTATGTAGATGATCTTGTAGATGGCATCCTTCTCCTCATGTCATCAGAACTAACAGAACCTACTAATATTGGAAACCCTCATGAAGTCACGATATTAGAATTTGCTAACAAAATAAATAGCTTGACCAACAACGCCGCGGGTACTATTTTGGAAGATAAGCGTACCTTAGGAGATCCGCAACAACGTAAACCTGACATCTCAAGGGCTGGACAATTGCTAAGTTGGAAACCACAGGTAACATTAGAAGATGGTCTAACACGCACAATAGCATATTTTAAAGACAAATTATCTGACAGTATGTAGATCTTTATTCGAGTCACCCAATCAACACACAATGACATGTACCGAAACAAATTACAAACGAATATAATACTGTCAGTAACAATTATAGCTATCGGAATATTGTTATTATCATTAAGTTACAGACAATCATTAGGTAATTTCAAAAATGTAATTAGTATGATTCTGACACCTTTACAAGTCAATATATTCTCTTTGGTTGAACCCCTTTACGCTAATGCACCCAATACTCCAGAGGAACTAGTCAATCTAAACGCAACTTTAACAGCAGAGATAGCATTGTTACGGTCTGAGAACATACGTATGAACGAAACAATATATGAACGAGATATGCTCGCAGCACTGCTCAATTACACTAAATTAGATAATGTACATACATACATCAGCGCTAATGTAATCGGGAAAGATACAAGCAGTTTCTTACAGTACGTCATTATTGACATAGGCACAACTGGTGGTGTGCAACGTGATATGCCGGTTGTAACGGATTCAGGACTAGTCGGTATAATCAATGAGGCAACCCCTAGAGCCAGCAAGATATTACTTTTGAACAGTGACCAAATGGCAATTAATGTCAGAGTTCAAAATTCACGGGCTGACGGAGTGCTATTCGGACAAGCATCCAAAGACCTAAGACTCAGATATGTCGCACTTGATGATAATATTAATGCGGGTGATTTAGTTGTTACTTCAGGACTAGGAGGTTCCCTTCCAGCTAACATTCCTGTCGGAGAAATAGCTTCTGTCCGTAGTCGCGCATATGATGTTTTTCAAGAGGCAGAAGTTTTGCCATTAGTTAACTTGGACAAAATAGAAATAGTGATGATCATTACTGACTTCACTCCCACCGAACTCAGCCCTCTCATAAGCACTCCGATTCCAGACGACCTTTGAGAAATATAATAATTGCTCTATTAATAATTCCACTGCTAGCTATACTGCAGAGCACCCTTTTACCATATTTCAATTTTCAGAGTGCAGTCAGTTTGGATTTGGTATTGGTGATAGTACTGTCTTGGAATTTGGTATATCCTAATAGCGAAAGTATGTTCTGGGCACTGCTCGGTGGATTAATGCTTGATGCGCTCTCAGGAGCCCATATGGGAACCAATATAATAGCACTCACTATGGCTAGTCTTATACCAAATTTGGTAAGCTCACGCATCTGGTCAACCCACATCCTACTAAGAATTTTTGTAGGCATAACTGGTACCGCAATCTACTATATCGTATATTTCATATTATTAACTACAACTGGTTGGCAAACTAAATGGTCAAATCTACCAACGGATAAGTTAGTTAATTCAATCATGATTAACGTATTTGTTATGATTCTAATCCTGCCATCAGTACGATGGATAGCCCTGCGAATAACAAAGCGCAACATTGATATATAAGATGAATCCATCACCATTTGTAACTCCCTGGAGAGTTGGAACACTATATAGCCTGATGGCTATATCCATCATAGCATTTACTGGGCAGCTCCTTCGATTGCAAGTCATTCAACATGAAGAATTCTCTGCGCTAGCAATCGAAAACCGACAAGCACGAATAAATGCCCCAGCTCAGCGCGGAGTGATTTATGACCGCAATGGCATAATACTTGCGCACAATATACCATCGTATGATGTAGTCATAACTCCAGCAGAACTTCCTGAAGATGATTTAAGATTACAGGAAATATATCAGCGAATAGCTACAGTCACTGGAGCGCCGATTAATACCCCTCCACTTGATGCAGGAAATGCTAGTAGAAATAGGATCGGTGAAGATGCACCACCACCTGGCATTACAGAAGTTGTTTTCTTACAAGAATCAATTGCACCTTATGAATCAGTAGTTGTCGCACCAAATGTAGATAGAACGGTAGCCCTAACACTTAGTGAGGAGCTTCGCAACCTCCCAGGTGTAGGAATACAGATCACACCAATGCGCGATTACCCAACAGGCGCACTTACATCACATGTAATTGGATATATGGGTCCAATTACAGAAGCAGTAAAAGATTTTTATTCAGAAAGAGGATTCGATGCTTCTAGAGACAAAATCGGTTACTCTGGAGTAGAAGCTTTTATGCAAGATACCCTAGCAGGTCAAAACGGCTCCAAGCTAATAGAACAAGATGTCGCAGGCTTAGAATTAAGAGTTATAGGTGAAGTGAAAAACCCAATACCTGGTAGAAGCATAATGTTGACCATTGATACACAACTACAAGCAATTTCTGAGGCTGCGTTAAGGCAACGCATGAAAATAGAAAATCAAAGCAGGGACGGACAGCCAGTCACTAATGGAGTCGTCATATCTATGAATCCACAGACTGGTGAAATTCTGTCAATGGTTTCGTTGCCCAACTATGACAATCAGCAATTCGCGCGGTATATTCCAGTAGATTACTACACTGAACTACTGAACCATCCGCATAAACCTTTACTAAACCAAGCAATCAGTGGGGAGCACCCACCTGGTTCTGTGTATAAGTTAGTAGTTGCATCAGGAGCTCTACAGGAAGAAATTGTAACTCCCGAACAATTTGTTGATGATCCAGGAGAAATTGAAATAGTCAACAGATATTTTCCAAACGACCCTGGTAAGACCAGAAAAGTTGTTTGCTGGAAACGCGATGGGCATGGACCAGTCGACTTCATGACTGGCATAGCGCAATCCTGCGACGTATATTTTTACGCTCTTGGTGGTGGCTATGAGGAAGGTGGAGTAACAAATGGTTTGGGTATTGATAAAATATTCCAATACTCCGAGTGGTTAGGTTATAACCAAATCACTGGTATAGAGCTACCCGGAGAACTATCAGGACTTATACCTAATAGGGATTGGAAACGTATTAATATTGGAGAAAATTGGTCAACTGGTGATACGTATATATCTTCTATTGGTCAGGGATATGTTCTATCAACTCCATTACAAGTACTAAATTCCTTTACACCTTTCATCAATAAGGATGGAGCATTGATGAAGCCCACTATAATACGCAACATTCTGGATGGAGAGGGCAATGTTGTTAAAGAATTCCAGCCACAGATAATTCATCAAACACCAATTAAACGTTCTATCATCGAAAAGATTAGCCTCGCACTACGAAAAGTGATGGTGGATGGCACTGGAGAAAAATTAGAAGAACTCAATGGCGTAACAATAGCTGGCAAAACTGGCACAGCTGAATATTGTGATAATATTGCTCAAGAAGCAGGGCGATGCAAATTCGGAGCATGGCCAGCACATGCATGGTTCGTAGGATATGGTCCATATGAGAATCCAGAGATAGCTGTGGTAGCATTTGTTTATAGTGGTGAGGAAGGCTCAACAGTAGCGGGACCCATAGTTATGGAAATCATGGATGCATATTTCGAACTAGAAAAATTGAAATGATTCATTCAACCAAGTTAAATAGCACCGGAAATACTGGCGATCAGCATAATCACCATACATCAAATAAACAATCTTATAATAATCTAGATGGTTAATACAAAATGTCCACATTATTTAGTCAGAAATCAATAACCGGGAGTAAGAGACGCGAACTGTGGAGGAATTTCGACTGGTTACTTATAGCGGCAGTTGTACTACTATTAACAATGGGAACAGCCATGATCAGATCGAGCACATTTGAGCATCCGACTCTTTATGATACGCCTCGACAACAAATACAATATGCCATTGTAGGATTTGCTCTTATCTGGATATTGGCGTCTATAGATTATCGTTATTGGCAAAGCCTTTCCAAGTTCATTTATGTATTAATTATCATATCTTTATTGGTTTTGTTTGTAATAGGAGTTGTAGCTGGCGGTGCACAACGATGGTTTAACTTTTTTGAACTGTTTTATATTCAACCTTCTGAGCTAGCCAAAATTGGTAGTGTCATTTGGATTGCAAGCTTTTTCGCCAACCGACGCAATCAGCTAAACCAGTTCCGCTGGATATTACTATCAATAATACACGCTGGCATTCCTGCAGCTCTAGTAATGGCTCAGCCCGATCTTAGTTCAGCAGTCATGATTATAATAGTATGGCTAAGCATACTATGGACTGCAGGTGTGAGACCCAAACACTTGGCCATATTGTCTGGTGCTAGCATAGCAGGCTTACCAGCAATATGGATACTGATGGAAGAGTATCAACGTAACAGAGTAATCAATTTCCTAAACCCTTCACTTGATCCTGGAGCCCAATACAACGTACGTCAAGCCCTAATTAGTGTAGGGTCTGGTGGATGGTTTGGGCAAGGGTATAATCAAGCATCACAGGTACAGTTGCGTTTTTTGAAAGTGCGACATACTGACTTTATTTTCTCTGCTACAGCAGCAGAATTTGGACTATTGGGTGTAATAGCAATAATGTTGCTATTTGTAGTCATAGGATGGCGAATATTCCGAATAGGCAACAACTCACAAGATGCATTTGGTGCATATTTATGCTATGGAATGGGTTCTATGATTTTCGCACAAGCATGTTTCAACATAGGGATGAATTTAAACCTTTTGCCAGTAATTGGACTTCCTTTGCCCTTTTTTAGCTATGGGGGTAGCGCACTTATTACATTAAGTATAGGACTTGGAATAGTGCAAAGCGTTGCAATAAACCAAAATAAATATGAATACTAGCTCACCAATACGCGTCCGATTTGCTCCATCACCTACAGGATATCTCCACATCGGAGGTGCAAGAACAGCCTTATACAACTACCTCTTTGCTAAAATAAATGGTGGTAGTATGGTCCTTCGCATAGAAGATACAGATCGCAAGCGATATGTTGAAGACTCAGAAAAACAACTCATAAAAGATCTCAAATGGTTAGGTATTAGTTGGGATGAAGGTCCAGATGTTGGTGGCAAATATTCTCCTTACACACAGTCAGAAAGAACCAAATTGCATCGCAATTACGCTGAAAAACTGGTCAGTATTGATAAAGCATACTATTGCTTCTGTGACAAAGAACGCCTTCAATCTATACGCTCCAAACACAAAGGATATGACGGTCACTGCCGAGACATTGATACAAATAAGGCACTAGAAAGAGTTATATCAGGAGAAGAGCATACAATACGATTCCGCAGCCCCAAACAAGGCACTACTACGGTAGATGATCTGATTAGGAAAAATATAACAGTAAAAAATAAACAGATGGAAGATTTTGTCTTATTCAAGGCTGATGGTTTCCCAGTGTACCATTTGGCTGCAATGGTAGATGATCACTTGATGGGCATAACACATGTAATTCGAGGCGAGGAATGGTTGTCTAGCATTGCTAAACACGCCCTAATAATTAGAGCATTTGGATGGTCAGAGCCAATTTGGTGTCATCTTTCCGTACTTACTCAGCCAGATGGCAAAGGCAAAATGAGCAAAAGAGATGCTAAGACGAAAGAACCGGGCAATAAACACTCAATTTTCATAAATGATCTGAACAATAAAGGTTATCATCCAGAAGCAATAACCAATTGGATGGCTCTTATGGGATGGAGTTTAGATGACAAGCAAGAGGACTTTAAGCTCGTTGACCTAGAAAAGGTTTTTAATCTTGACCGCATAAATCCATCGCCAGCAGCAGTAAATTTCAGTAAATTAGATTATTTTCAAGGTAAACATGTCAGGCAGATGTCTAACAGCGAAGTTGCATCTAGTGTTCAGCCATTTCTCATGAAAGCAGGAATAGTACCTGATCAAGAAATGTTATTAAGCCTTGTGCCGCTAATCAAGAATCGTATAGTAACATTTGAAGACTCTGTAGAATGGCTCAGCTTTTTCTTTACAAAAGAAATTCAAATATCACCTTCTGAATTTATAAATAAAAAAACCACAAAAGAAGAGACACTCGTAATATTACAAAAGGTCCAACTAACTTTGGAACAGCTACCCACATTTGACCATGAAGGTATTGAATCAGAATTACGATTACTTGCAGAAAAAATGAACTTGAAGCTCGGACAGTTGCTCAATCCAGTGCGATTAGCTACAAGTGGCCAAAAGGTAAGTCCACCACTTTTTGAAACCCTGGAAATTCTTGGAGAAAATCTGGTCCATAGTCGTATAGAAAAAGCAATTAAATTACTAGAAAACATTTAACTGACTTATTCGCTATGGTAAAATCATATAAGCGCTGGGGGATAGTTTAGTTGGTAGAACAGCGGATTCTGGCTCCGCCAGCTCAGGTTCGAATCCTGGTCCCCCAGTCTAGAAAAATCCTAATAGCATTGGCAAACATTGTGATATACTGCTACCAACTCGTTGGTATGTTCATAAATACCACACCTACACCAGCGGAAGCAACAGCGGGAGTAACAAGGAGTGTAATAGTAATGTCCAAACATACAAGAGCATTAAAACAGGCTGAACAAGACTATGCCAAGGCTACGGACAAACTTGAAAAACTGCAAATGCAGTATGAGAGCATGCAAAAATCATTGAATGAAAACGAACAAGAAAATACTGAAGACATACAGAAAGAACTTAGCGCAATAACCGATCGCATATCCGAAGCACAAACTGTACGCAAGAAAGCTAAATCTAAAGTTGCAGAAGCAGAAATGTTTGTTATGAGGAATAAATATTAGTTCAAATATCTATTCCACAAGTGATAACTCAGGGTTGACAACCGACAAATCGCGATGTATGATGCCCGTGCAGTGACAAAGTAGAGACATATTGACAGGAAAAGGTTTAGTTTGCAGTCAACAGAATTAGTATCAGCAGTACAGTTAGTCGTATCCCCAGTGGTAATTTTCCATATAATTGGTGAAGAATTACAAGCGCGTTTACTTATGCGCATATATAAGGAATAAGGAGTATTTTTATGAGTGAAAGAGAATCTGGCACAGTCAAGTGGTTTAACGATGCAAAAGGTTTTGGATTCATTTCCCGCGAGGAAGGTGATGATTGCTTTGTCCACTATAGTGCCATAAATGCAGATGGTTTTCGAAGCCTACATGAGGGACAACAAGTTGAATTTACAGTTGAGCCATCAGACAGGGGACCTAAAGCCATCGACGTATCGGTAGTGTAACACCACCTTTTCCTGTCATACCTTGGGAAATCAGCACTGACCCTTTGTAAGACACTTCAAACATTAGTGAGCGGTAATATGTTCACTAATGTTTTTTTATTGGATCGAAAGAATAATAATGAACAACAATAGTATTCTCGATTAGATAAAACTGAATATACTGAGAATCCAAATGCTGATACTAGATAGTGTTCTTGTTAGCTTTCTGTATACGAGCCCAACTATCGCGCAAAGTCACCGTACGGTTCAATACCAAATGTTCAGCATTAGAATCTTCAATGTCCAAGGTAAAATAACCCTGTCGCTCTAACTGAAATCGAGTTCCAGGATCGATACTAGCTATACCAGGCTCCAATTTACATCCATATATAGTCTCCAGTGATGCGGGATTCAAAATTTGATCTAAATCTTCCGCAGGTACTGAAGTAGGATCCTCAACGGTAAACAACCTGTCATACAAACGCACCTCGGCGTCTACGGCATGAGCAGCAGAAACCCAATGCAATGTTGCTTTTACTTTACGTCCATCTGAGGCAGAACCCCCACGAGTGTCAGGATCATACGTGCACCTAATCTCCTCTATCTCACCAGTTTCATAATTGCGTATCACTGACTCACATTTGATGTAATAAGCATATCTTAGACGCACTTCTCGACCAGGAGCCAAGCGATAAAATTTCTTAGGCGGATCTTCAAGAAAATCATCGCGTTCTATATAAAGTACTCGTGAAAACGGTACTCTGCGAGTACCCATGCCAGAATCCTCTGGATTGTTTATTGCCTCAATTTGCTCGACTTGATCTTCAGGATAATTTACTATGACTACTCTTATAGGTCTAAGCACACCCATTGCTCTCTGTACAGTTTTGTTAAGGTGTTGTCTCAGAGTATGCTCTAACAATGCAAAATCAACTGTGGTGTTACGTTTAGCTACTCCTATCTTTTCACAAAATTCTCGCAGCGCCTCAGGAGTATATCCACGTCTTCGCATTCCTGATATCGTTGGCATACGTGGATCATCCCATCCACTTACATGACCACCTTCCACAAGAGATGCTAGCTTACGCTTGCTCAGTATAGTGTAATTCAAGTTCAGTCTAGCAAATTCTATTTGACGAGGATGATCCACATCAAGCTCATCAAGAAACCAATCATACAAGGGTCGATTATTTTCAAACTCCAAGGTACAAATAGAATGAGTCACACCTTCAATTGAGTCACATTGCCCATGTGCAAAATCATACATCGGATAGATACACCATTTGTTTCCAGTACGATGATGAGTCATATGCAATATGCGGTACATTACTGGATCCCTTAAATTGATGTTGCTACTACTCATATCGATTTTCGCTCGCAGAACATGACTCCCGTCTTTAAATTCCCCTCTGCGCATTCTCTCAAACAAATCTATGTTTTCCTCAACAGAACGATCACGATAAGGACTATCGCGACCCGGCTCCTTAAGTGTGCCTCGATGATCACGAATATCTTCGGCGCTTAAACTATCAACATACGCTTTGCCAGAATGTATCAACTGCACCGCGAACTCATATAACTCAGCAAAGTAGTCTGAGGCACAATGAAAATTATCGCCCCAATCAAATCCAAGCCAATTTACGTCTTCTATTATTGATTGTACAAATTCGGACTCTTCTTTAGCAGGATTGGTGTCGTCCAATCGCAAACTACACAAACCTTTATGTTCAGCTGCAATGCCAAAATTCAAGCAAATAGACTTAACATGCCCTATATGTAAATATCCATTTGGCTCAGGAGGAAAACGGGTTTGCACCCTACCACCAAACTTGCCCTCTGCCACATCTTTAGATACTATCAGGGATACAAAATTATTTTGTGATTCCTCATTCGTACTACTTATGACACTATTGTTTTTAGGTTCCATTACCACCTTATATATCCATAACACATAAAAATATCTCTATCCTAATCTCAATTATTTTGCGACCTAATACTTAGACGTGCACTTTTACGCTTCTCCCCGTCAGCCATAAGTTCCTTTTGTTGCTCGTTCTCACAAACTAATCGAGGAACCAAAGTTGGCACCCCTTTCTTGTCTAGAGCTACATACACAAAAAACGCTGAGTTTGTTGCCACCACGTCCCCAGTAAGAGGATTTTCCGCATCTGCTTTTACTAATACTTCGATCGACGAACGTCCTACCCAACTTAATTTAGCATTCAAATGCAGCAAAGCCCCAACTTCTACTGGCTCATTAAATGTCATAGATTCTACAAATACAGTAACTGTATGTCTGCCAGCATGGCGCATAGCAGCTAGGCTTCCAGCCTCATCGGCGAGCTTCATTATCACTCCCCCATGTACATTGCCTAACGGATTAGCATGCTCAGGCAGCATCAACTGTGCTAAATGAACAGCAGATTCAGAAGGTGTTTTACCTACATCTTTAATATTGTTTAGCATATTAATATGACCATTGGATATACAGTCTACTAGATTCATCCACAATCAGCCAAGTCCTTATAAACTCCTAACAAAGCTGCTGCAGAGGTCTGCCAACTAAATTGCTCGGCTCGCTTAAGCCCTTTGTCTCGGAAACTCTGTCTAAGATCTACATTTTCCGCCAATTTCAACATCGCATCTGCCATATCCTCTACATTACCAGGGTCAATCAACAAAGCGGCGTCTCCCGTCACTTCAGGCAAGCTGGAAACACTAGATGCAAGCACAGGTACGCCACAAGCCATAGCTTCTAATACTGGCAAACCAAATCCTTCGTACAAAGAAGGAAAAGCCATAATATCGGCAGCTGAATATAAAGATGCTAGATCAGCATCTGCAACAAAACCAGGAAATAAAACGCGTTTTTGCAATCCGCAAGATTCTACTAATTCATATACTTCGTCATAGCTCCAACCTTTACCACCAGCTAATACAAGATTATATTCAGAATTACCAAGCGCAATCTCAAACGCTTTGATTAAAGTCAAATGATTTTTTCGAGGCTGCAAAGTTCCCACTGATAACACAAATGGTTCTTCGCGCAACTTATAACGTTTGCGCACCTGCTTCAACTTTGCTGGATTAACTATAGGACGGAAATCAGATGATACGCCAGGATAGAGCACTGTTATTTTTTCTTCGGGTGTCAAATATAATTCCATAAGATCATCTTTGGTGGATTGTGAATCCGCCAAAACATGTGTGGCAATCTGTACGGAGCGTTCAACGGCAATTTCCAAATATCGTCGCAAACCCGGAGAAGCAGATTCCGGATCTCGCAAGAATGACAAATCATGCACAGTAAGCAACTTAGGTACACCTTGCAATGTAGGAGGCAAAGTGAAATCAGGAGAATGATATATATCAATTAGACCAGTGACAAGTTCTACGGGTACAGGTAAACGCATTCGTTGCCAAATTCGCGCAAGCCAAATGTCATGCAAAGGTAAATGACGTATACGAAAATTGTCTGGTAAAGACAACATACCTCGAGCCGCTTTGTATTGGCTAGCATAGAAAAGACTATATTGATTCATTGAATCAACTGCAGCCAATGCATTTACCATCTCTCGAACGTAACGTCCTATACCACCACTCTGTCGTACAGCAGCAGTGATTTCTAAGCCAATTCTCACGGTTGCACTTTATTCAACATCACCATAGGTCCAATAACGATTTGCGAAAAAATTCCAGAACAGTACCACAGCTACCGCCGCCACTTGACCTACATTTGTACCCAAAATCAATCCGGCTTGGACTCCATAAGAATTCTGGAATGTTGGGATTATTGCAGAACTAACTGAGCCAAATATCAAAAGATTCAATGCAAGGCCAATCAAATTAACAACTGTAAACTGAACCGCTTGTAATCTAACACTTTTAGATCGTGATTCAGGATAGATCCAGTAGCGATTCCAAAAAAAGTTACTGGTCAAGGCAAGAGTAAAGGATATAGTTTTTGCCACAAGACGCAGTAAACCTGTAGTCATTCCTAGATAACCTATCATGATATTTAATGCGCCTGTGTCAATAACAAATCCTATAGCACCTACAATACTAAATTTTATAAAACGGCGCGCTTCACTATTATTAAATCTTGTAAACTTCATAAATATTTCTTCCTAAAAAATAACATCCTCGGTAGGCATCTATGCCAACAAATTCTTATTACTTACTCTAGTGTTGACCACAGACAATACACCCAACAAACCACCTAAACACAAATGTGTATTGTTCACAAAGAGATTATCTACAAAATTATGTACTCCAAGATGCGTCCATGCGCCCAATAATCCAAGCGTAATCCCTCTATTCCAATTAGTACTTCCTCTCAAGACTATGATTGTTTTGAAAAATACGTACCCCCAAAACAATATATAGGCGCTCAGACCAATCACTCCGGTTTCTGCTGCGACGTTCAAGTACACGTTATGAGCATGCCCAAGAGGACTTTCCCAATTCACCAACCTATATTTAGGATAGACAACCTGGTAGTTTCCCATACCTACTCCTAGCCAGGGATGTGCTTCAACCATTTTACCTGCCGCTTGCCAGTGTGCAGCTCTTTCAATAACGGAAAAATTTGCCTCATTAATGGAAACACGACGAACATCTTGAATAATCGTATATTCCAATATTGAATTTATTCTATTTTCAAGATGGTCAGGTACAACCCCTAGAAAAACAGCTGTAGTACCTATAGTAATAGTAACAATCACCAAAATGATTCCAATGAGTAGTCTATGTGGCAAGAAAAACAACATCACAACAAATGCTACAATTGAACCAATCCATGCACCACGAGAATAGGACGCTATTAATGCACATATTATCGAAAGAGTCACCATCAAAGTGATTGCAACTAGTGTTCTATCAAAAAATTTAGTCTGTTTTGAATTCCTATTCTGTATTAAAGCCAAGAGTACACCTACCGCGATCGGCCACAAAATCCCCATAAAACCCCCAAATGGGTTTGGCTGCTCAAAAGTACCATACGCCCTAAAAAATCCTGATGCCAATTCGAAAGAACCGGGTCCATCACCCCGTATTGCAAATTGCCATAGTCCAATTAATGCCTGAAGAAAACCAGAAGCCAACACAAATCCTATAACCCACTTTTCCTTGTCTTGATTTACACAATAATTAAACACTATCACGGCTACCATAAGTAATTGAATCCATTTAATGAGTTCTGTAAGACCCTGATATATGTTTGTGGCATCCCACAAAGATAACAAACCTATACACAGATAGATAGTCATAAATTTTGTGATCGCTGGAAATCTAATGTTGATATTTCTATTAAGTGCAATATGTACAAGCCAAGTAAAAACAAATAGTGCAAACAATGTCTGACCAGGATACACAGATAAATCGGGCCAAACAACTGCAACCAACGCACGTAAAGGACCAATAATAATTGCTAAACCAAGGGCAATAATCGGCTCAATCAACGACACAATAATTGCAATCACACTGGCAATTATTATGATTCCCAAGACAGTAGGTACAATTCCCAGAGCTATAGCTAGCAAGCTACCCGCTAACAATAGGCCTATTAGATTTTTGTGTACATATAAGATTGATGGTTTCACAAATGTTTGGAATCCAACCACTTAAGACTATCAACTATGTTGAGTACTGCCACGCTCCAGACCCACCAAGAACCGTGCTAGATTATCAAGATCATCCAAGATATATCCAGCGCCGCGGGCCACACATGTTAGTGGGTCTTCAGCCACCCAGCATTCCATGTTAATTTCACCTTGCATCCTTTCCGACAAACCTTGAAGTTGGGAAACTCCACCAGCCAAACAAACTCCTGTTTCCATTAAGTCAGCAATTATCTCTGGAGGAGTTTCATCAATTGCCTCCTTTACTAAATTAACAAGAGTACGTGTAGACTCCGCTAGAGCACCTCTGATCTCTATAGACGATACCTCTACAGAATCAGGAAGACCAGTCACAAGGTTTCGGCCCCTAAGAACCGCTACTCTTTCTTCTGGCAAAGAATGAGCAGACCCCACATCTATTTTTACTCTTTCAGCCATTCGTTCGCCAATAGCTAAGTTATATTTTGTACGGGCATATTGTATGATGTCTTCATCCATCTCATCACCAGCAACTCGCAGGGAACGACTAAGTACTACACCACCCATCGAAAATACAGCAATCTCAGTAGTTCCTCCACCAATATCTAGAACCATCGAACCACGAGCCTCGCCAATCGGCAATCCAGCACCTATAGCAGCTGCCATCGGTTCCTCTATTAAATAGGCATCTCGAGCACCAGCTGCTAAAGTAGCATCATAAACAGCACGTTTCTCAACTTCTGTTACACCACTTGGTATACCCACCACTACACGAGGACGCGGAATAGGCACATAGCTTTGCTCATGTGCCTTATCAATAAAATAGCGAAGCATCGCTTCCGTAATTTCAAATTCAGAAATTACGCCATCACGGAGAGGACGCACTGCCATAATATTTGTAGGCGTACGCCCAACAAGTTCTTTAGCCTCCGAACCTATAGCAAGAGGACGACGCGTCTTTTTGTCGACTGCCACCCAGGATGGCTCATTTATTACTATACCTTTCCCACGCACATATACGAGTGTATTAGCTGTACCTAGGTCAATACCAATATCCAGGGAAAACAGGCCTAGAAACCAATTTAATGGACTAAATGCCAATAGATTTGTCTCCTAATTGTCCTATGAGTTCTACGAAGCGCGATTATACCACGCAGAAGGTATCCTAATATGCTAGTAAACACACATGCTATAATTTCACAAATGGATCTTTTTGACATATTACAAAAATTTAGCGAGAAAATATGTCCTGATTTGTGGAATGATGGGCTAGTAATTGGAGTTTCTGGTGGGCCAGATAGCCTTGCACTATTACACATACTTAGCAGATTTGATACACTACCACCACAAACGATAGTAGCCCATTTAGACCATGAATTACGTAACAGTTCATCAAAAGATGGGCAATTTGTTACTCAAATTGCCCAAGATTGGGGATTTCATGTAGTTGTTGACAATCAAAACATCAAAAAATTAGCATCAAAGCACAAATTGTCCTTAGAAGATGCGGGTAGAAAAGCTCGCTATACACTCTTCAAAAGAATCGCAGACACGCACAACATTAAATTAATTCTAGTAGGGCACAATGCTGACGATCAAGTAGAAACCATACTTATGAATTTTGTGCGCGGATCTGGTCTTTCTGGTTTAAGTGGTATGAGCCCCATCACACCAATTTTTCCCAGCATGCTAACAATTGCAACTTATGAGAATTCTGACATATTCATAGGACGCCCATTGCTTTCCGTATCACGTCAAGATATACAAGAATACTGCAGAGATAACAATCTCAGCCCTCTTCAAGACCCAAGCAATAATGACAAAAGATACTTGCGCAACCGTATACGTCATGAAATCATTCCAGTATTAAAAGACATAAACCCTAACATCAATCAAACTACTGGTCATATTTCCACCATCTTACAAAACGATCAGCTAGTCTTACAACAAGCCAACAAGAGTGCTTGGAATAACATTGTTACATATTTTGATGACCAGAAGATCGTTATGAACCGTGCAATGTTCGGTCAAGCTCTTGCAGGTACACAGCTAGCAATATTAAGATTAGCAATAAAACATCTTAGACCCAAATTACGCAACATAGATTTCAATCCAATTTCATATGCAGCAAAATTTTCAAAAGTAGGAGATGTGCGTCAAGAGTGTTCTTTGCCGGGTAATCTCGTTATGAAGATTGATTATCAAGATCTTTTAATTGTTGAAGCAGGTATGGAGACAGAGTGTCTTACCGACTTACCATTTCTTGCTAATGGAGAAACCATTACAATCGATGCTCCAGGTTCAATAGCACTGGAGTCATGCGGCTGGAAAATCTTAGTGGATTTTCCAGAAAAGATACACTGGAAATCAGTCTACAACAATGCAGATCGCTGGAAGGCATATATTGACTGTGACACATTAGAGCACCAGACGCTACAACTCCGATCGCGTAGACCTGGAGATAAATTCCAACCACTTGGTATGCATGGGAAAAGCCAATCTCTGGCACATTACATGACTAATGCTAGGATTCCTTATGAATTACGCAATCGCATACCTTTGCTGGTAAGTGGCGAACGAATAATATGGATTGCTGGATGGAGGTTGGACCAACGTGCATGCATAAGCCAAAATACCCAAAATATAATGCGTGTGCGGATGGATTGCTCACAATCATTAGCTAATAGATGACTAGTACCAGATCCATGTCAGTATTTACAACTTATTTGTTAATATTGGCAATTCTAACTGCGGGATGCAGCAGTAGCAACAATTTCAATTCTACCCTGCGTCTCGCAACTACTACTAGTACCGAAAATTCAGGTTTGTTGGAGTACATATTACCTGCATTCGAAAAAGAGTTAGATGTGTCTGTAGAGGTCATAGCAGTGGGAACAGGTCAGGCCATTGCTCTAGGAAAATCAGGAGATGCAGACGCACTTCTGGTTCATGCCCCAGACGTAGAAATTCAATTTATAGCTGAAGGTCATGGTACAGAAAGACGAAATGTTATGTACAACGATTTTGTCATCGTAGGACCTAAACACGATCCTGCTTCCATAAATGAAATGAGCAATGCAGCGGAAGCCATGATAAAAATCTTTGTATCTAATGAGCCATGGGCATCACGCGGTGATGAGTCAGGCACCCACATGAAGGAAAAAGATTTGTGGTCGATAACAGGAATAGAGCCGCTTGCTTCTGACGATTGGTATTTTGCTCTAGGTCAGGGTATGGGTGCTACTTTACAATATGCAAACGAAACGGATTCTTACACATTGTCAGATCGTGCCACCTATCTAACACAATCAGATATGCTTCCTTTTCTTGACATATTGATTGGCGGAAAAAACATCTCCAACAATCCGGACCCTAATCTATACAATCCTTATAGCATTATTCCAGTCAATCCATCAAAAAGCATTTTAGTGAACCACAAATTGGCCATACAATTTTCCGATTGGTTACTGAGTGACGAGACACAGAACCGTATCGCTAAATTTAGACTATCCGAACTAGGTCAACCGATATTTTATCCATTTGTGAGATAATTTCGTACGCTACTGAATAAATATGACAGTTGCATGCAAGTAATCAAGGTATTTGAACAATAGTATTTGAAATATAACATAGTTGGCAATTCTATTTTAATACAATGCTCACATTGATTGAAGCTCTTAAAGAATCGATGGATTTAATTCTTACACTAGATCAACGTCTAATCGATATTGCCATACTTACCTTGAAAATTACACTTTCATCGCTTGCGCTAAGTACAATAATAGGGATGCCAATTGGGACTATGCTAGGTTTAGCGGGGAGAATCCCTGCTAGAGGACTAGTAATGGCACTACTCTACACAGGAATGGGACTACCACCTGTTGTTGTCGGTCTATTGGTATTTATACTACTTTCTAGGTCTGGCCCCTTTGGCTATCTGGAATGGTTGTTCTCCCCAAAAGCTATGATCCTAGCTCAAACAGTCATAGCTTTACCACTAATCATTGGTTTAACAATGGCCGCCGTTGGAAGTGTTAACCCAGCACTATCACAACAACTAAGAGCACTTGGAGCTACAAGATGGCAGACTGCTAAGACTATTGTTGCAGAGACCAAACCTGGTATGTTGGCAGCTGTTGCGGCCACATACGGACGAATAGTGGCTGAAGTTGGAGCAGTACTACTAGTTGGTGGAAACATAGAAACTAAAACCCGCGTACTAACAACTGCTATCGTCCTCGAAACTCGGAAGGGAGCTTTCGCTTTAGCACTAGGATTAGGTTTTATTCTTCTATCGCTTACATTTACTGCAAATATAATATTACTTCGATTCGGAAATTGGAATGATAGCAGAAAATAACAAACACCCTCTCTACCATATTGAAAATCTACAAAAACAGTATGATAGACGCACCATCCTCAAGATTGACACTTTGTCAATTCATAGAGGTGAAATCTTAGCAATTTTAGGTCCAAGTGGTTCTGGTAAATCCACCCTATTACGTCTACTAAATTTTCTTGAACAGCCAACTCATGGCAAGTTGTACTTTAATGGAATGCTAGTGGAAGATATGCCTCGTACAGAAACACGCAGAGACGTTACAACTGTATTTCAAAACTCTCAATTATTGAACAGATCTGTTAAAGACAATGTAGAATTTGGCCTAAAGATACGAGGTGAACTAACTGGTCGTAAAGAAGTAATTGATACTTTAGGACGTGTTGGTCTTGCAGGATTGGAGAATAATAGTGCATCTTCGCTCTCTGGAGGTGAGCTCCAACGAGTTGCTCTAGCAAGAGCTCTAGTACTGAATACAGAAGCTTTGCTGCTTGACGAACCAACCTCTAATCTTGATCCATATAACACTAGCTTAATTGAATCGCTAATAACGGAACATCACCAAACACGCAAATCAACTATTGTTTTAGTGACTCATAATTTATTTCAAGCACGAAGATTGGCCCAGCGCTGCGCATTACTGTTGGATGGACAATTAGTCGAAGTTGCACCGACTCATAATTTCTTTGAAGCATCGCACGATACACGTGTGTCTGCATTTGTGAACGGTAACATGATCTACTAACTAGAATTGGAACTCTTACACAATCTGGCGTTCATTACAATTAAGTTGAGATTGGTACTATCCAAAAAATTATTCTAATAATTTCCGTATCTTTCGTCTCACCTCTCCCCACTGCACTTTAGACAGACCTAGTTTACGCCTAAGCTTTTCCGGTTCCATTCCATCACGAAAATCACGTAATGCACATGTCCACCGAAGCATTTCAAATGAAATATGCTTACTCAAACCTGCACTATTGCTAATATCCTCTAAGCGATATTCTAAAAGCCGCACAGACCACGGAAAAACCCTTTCGTTGACTCCATAATGCTCACTATATTTTGCGTAATCCTCAACCCAATCTGCATTCAACTCAACTTTACGTTCTTTATGTATATGCCGTTTATCAGAGTACCTAACATAAAGATAAGGTTGATCAGAATTTTCAAGAACCAAGTGATTAGACACGAGCCGAACAGTCTCACCTTTGCGCAAACCAGTATGTAGTAAAAATGTAAACAAAATGTATGGGCGCATGTCCCCCTTTTTTTTGCGTTTCATTAGTTTCACAGCAGCATGCTGTGCCTGAGATATCTCAAGCTCAGTTAAAACCACTGGCAACGGACTACGTACGGAGACATTGACCACTGCATCAGCGGGATCGACTGTAAGTCCAGATACAGGAGTTAACCATCGAAAGAATGATTTCAGAGATGTTATACGGCGATCCAATGTTTTTGTCGAACATGGTATACGACGCTGATGTCTCATCCACTCTAAATAATCGTTCAATGTCTTAGTGGTAAATTCACCAACAGCTGCACCGGCACCAGCGTATTCCGCTAACAATCTAATGTCAATCCTATAATTTTTTATAGTATTCTCCGATAGGCCTGCACGACGTCGACTTTGCAGCCATACCTCCAAAGCAGCTGACACTGATGTATCTGGGTTAAGCAAATTCGATGCTGGTACAGAGTCAGTAGCATGCTGAACAGTAGGTGAAGGCTTATGTTCCTCAGCCCTCAAATTATTAGTCTTATTGTAATCGAACAGGGAAAGCTGTTTATTCATTTGTTAATTATTATTGACTGCAAAAAAGATAGCACCAAACCCAAAACCTCGCAAGCTAATTACCGTGCTTTTCCTTTTGTAAACATTTTGTAGATGCTACCTAACCAACTTTATTCTGCCCCAAGTACTAGGATCAGACAAATCTCTAGCAGCAGAGCTAGACACCATACTTTCTTGAACAGCTACACCATTTGAATCATTATCGCTTACAGAAATAACAAATCCATACTCATCACCACTAGTAGCACTCACACCGAAAATAGTCCACGGTAAGGCTGCCTCTATTAGATAACCTCCTACATTACTTCGAGACTCAATCTTTGCGTTTGCAATAGTGCCACTCTCGACTGCTGGATACCACCGATACACTTGAGTCATCACTGAATCTCCTGAAAAACTACCAGGTGATAGACCAATCTGATAATCATCACTATTAAGTTGTGTAACCCAATTATCATTGTCGATGTCTCTGTCAAACAGTATCTCTACGCTATCTCCCTTGAAAATTGTCTCTCCAACTTCAGTCTGAACATGAATATCGTCTCGCACCTCAACAGCAATGTATAAATATAAATCGTCCCAAGCAATTCCATAGGTGGCGCTAAGATCAACATTATTGTTCCAAACACTTGATCCATATACAACTTTATCAGCTACGAAAGACAATGTACCCCAATCACTGAGATTGCCATCAACAATTAGATTGTCTGTTGCCATCCTCACCATCAAGCCATCGAAATCATCACCAATATCAATTGGGAGATAGATGTCTTGTCCAGAATACAAAGTAAGGTCAGAAAGACAATTGGCTTCTACTATATCTACTATCTCAGAGTTCCGCTGTAAAGCGAGGCTACTTAATGTGTCCCCGTACTTTACTTCATATTCCACCCAGTCATCATCGACATCAAAATCACAATTTGTCGGTCCTAAGCCTGTTGGCGCAATAATAGTGGCTGTGGCTGTGGCTGTGGCTGTGGCTGTGGCTGTGGCCGTAACCGGAGCTGTGGCTGTATAAGTATTTGTTGGTCCCACGGTTGCAGTATATGTTGGAGCCCTAGTAACCAGTTTGGTCGCCCTTTGCGTGACCATGACATTGTTAGTAATGTCTGTAGGTGTAGCAGTAGGTATTTCAGTACCTGTCCTAGTGGGCAAACCTGTGAAAGTAGCTGACACAGTAGGTTGCAGTGTCACATTACTTTGGGAATCTAATTCACCAATCTTGCTCACAGATGCGATTGTATTAGTAGGACCCATGAATTGAGATAATTTAGTCTCTTGCTCAGTGTTCAAGTAACCACCTTCTCCATACGCTATCAAAAAACCGCCAATCAGAGTAAGCAATATCAAAACGGCTATAGCCAATCCTGACAAAGCCTTTTTCCATTCTCCAGACGAACGCACAGTCGATTTACCATATACAGGCCATGGCAACCTTGGGAAAATCCATAAAGCGACTAATGTGATTGCTATCAATCCATCTACCCACAATATCATATTTAACATTCGAAGACTTGAAAATTCGCCAATAATGCCTCTTGAAACTAAAATAATTCCCACTAAGGAAACTGCTGCGGTGACAGCGACAGCTATTGCTAAAGCAATATACTGATGACTTACATTATCCCAATGCAATCCAGAAACAATGGGCAACCGTGGAAGAAATCTAACAATTAATAGGAGTACGATAATCGCACAATCTATCCAAATAGCAGTTTGTAAAACATTTGCACTATAACTAGCATGTATCAAACCACTAGTTAAAAGGTACATCCCCAACAATATAACTGCACCAGTAATAGCAATAGCTAAAGCTGCGGATAGCACTCTATTTTCTCGATTTGCAGCATTCCATCCAGGAGGACGCCAACCCAATAGCCCAGCAGCAATAAAACCATATAAGGCTAGATTCACAATTATTAGGATAATAACGTTTACTAAAGACATATTGGTTTGATAAATAGTCTAACCTATGTAAATATACAAATCTCCGTGCAAATCATGTCATCTTGTAACTCGAACATATTGTCTTATCTATAGAATTAAATTCCGCGAATTTGCTTGAACTAAGATTGACCCTCATTTGTGACATTGTCTAGAACACGAGCTACAGGATCGACCAATGCAAGCAGCAATTGACCAGCATCTTCATTCCAGTCTGCAAGCGAATCTGGTGACAGCACCATAACAGCATATCGTTGTTCGTGTACAGACGGTAAAGCTGCCACCAATGCTGGAGCCAGATACTGCATCCCAACCTGGTCCGTAAGTAACCGTATTTCTGCCTCATCTGTAGAAGGATCAAGTCTATGATAACCAGCACTTATAATCGCAGATCTCATACTATCTGCTTGATTCACAGGTAATGTAAAACCAACTACTTTTCTGGATCTTAATAAATCATACCCCCCAATACATCTAACAAACAAGGCGTCAGGATCCAACTCCCATATTAGAGCCATTTCAGCTCCAAGCGCAGTGCCTACTCCTCGTGATATCGACTCTATTGCTGCAGACTTATTAGTCTCTACCCCAATTTCGGCTAAAGCTTTTGCTATTTGCGGTGATAGTCCAGGATCTACAGGACTCTCAAGCAACGGCATAAATGAGGAGGACTCATCAGCATCCACGATTACTACAGTCAACCTAAGCACTCGTCGATATACTACCAGTGCAAACATGGGAAAAATAGCCAAATCTGTCATTCTTGTAAATGCTGATATATGACCACTCAGCATCTGCGTATTTAGAGCAAATCCTAAATGTAATAATGTTCCTGAAAGTGCTAATATGAATATGCCAAAACCTAAATCCCAGTCTTCAGGTCGGTGCCATAACAACATCACTATTATGCTTAGGAGCAAACCTACTTGCGGAGCTACCCACAACAAATCGTGTGTTGAATTGTTGTAGTAAATGCCGCTTGCACTAACATTGCTCCATAACACCAGTGCTACAACGGTACCTATAGCGATTAAAATTAAACCAATACTAAGCACTATATCCCCTGTCATATCATCAGATCTCGAGAGAAACGCCCATCCCAACAAAAGAAACGTGGATAATGAGAAAGCTCTGTCTAAAGGTGGTAACAAGAGATTTCCATTTGCCAATCCAAATATACTAAGCACTGCTAAAATTGCTAGAATAACACGCAGACAGAGAGCAGCTCCTGCAGCCAGGGCAAATCTGCCAAATTCAGACTCTTTTGCACGCCTGTATTGACTAAAAGATATTGCAAATGCAGCTTCTAATGCAAACAAACCAACAATATGATAGATAAAACTACCAGGAGGGACACTTACTAGGGATACTGCTTGATTAAGAATAAACATTGTATAACCGTGGGTCGCGATTATAGCATCGTAAGGTAGAGTATATGTCACTATATCAGGGCATAGGTCTTGCACCAACTACTACGTTGACATCTCTAAAAATCTCATTAGAATACGAGTTAGTAGCCGAAGTGGCGGAACTGGCAGACGCGCTACGTTCAGGACGTAGTGACCACCTGGTCATGTGGGTTCAAATCCCACCTTCGGCACTACGAGAAATCAAATATTATAAGAACATTTAAGTAAAATATAAATCGCTTACATGATTACGAACGTATGAAAACCCCACCAATCACTCGCAACAAACTGCGTATCACTCTACCTCAAATAATGATAATAATGGGTATAGCGGTAAGTATATGGTTTCTTTCGGAATTCAGTGATATGATGAAGACCAGTCAAACTATTAGAGCACAAGAAAGTCAATTGTTAGCTACGGTCACTGCACTTCATGATCAACAAATAAGCCTCAAACTTACTCAGGCATATATATCATCTGATGCTTATGTAGAACGTGCCCTTCGCAAAGAACTCAAATATGGTCTTCCTGAAGAAACTCATATTGTCGTAATAACCCCTGCTGCCCAAGTTGAGAAACAGAACTCACTATCAATGTCTGAACTTCCTCCAAAACAGACGCCACATTGGATGGTGTGGAGAGATTTATTCTTCGCGCCAAACCATTGAACCGTTGTTAGGCAGATCATGCTGCCACTCAATCACCAAAACAAGTTGCGTGAACGCTATCGCCAAATTAATCCGGACTGGTGCCCCAGTGGAGAAGTGTTTGAACAAACAGTCAACAGTTATATAGAAAACACTAATCATATTCTCGATATTGGGTGTGGGCGCGGGGGATTATCAGAAAAACTAGGGAAGCAGGGCAAACAAGTATATGGCCTAGATATTGACTGGGATTCAATGTTATCCCATAGGGATAGTCTCATTCGACTATGTGCAGGACACTGCAACTTTCTACCTATCCAATCTTCTGCTTATCAAGTCATAATTTCATCATGGCTTCTCGAACATCTGTCTGACCCGTTAACGTGCTTCCGAGAAGTAAGCCGAGTATTAGAACCCGGAGGACATTTCATTTTTTTAACTCCTAACAAGAATCACCCAATAGTAATGGCCAATATATTAAGCAGATTGATACCAAGACTACAAAGTATATTAGTTGAGCGCTTATATCACCGTATCAGCGCCGACACATTTCCAGCATATTATCTTGCAAACACTTATCGAACATTACAAATGCTTGCGCAACAAAGTAGATTAGAATTGATTGATCTTAAAACAATTAATGATCCTACTTACACTGCATTTAACGAAATATTGTTTAGAACATCAATTGCTGTAGATGAGTTGATGCCGAAGACTTGGGGAATACATCTAGTCGGCGTAATGAAGAAGACGGACTATCTGCAAAGTTAACGTATCTTTATTAATTGCTGTCCTTATACATGACCTAACAGTCCCCCCCTAAAAGTCTCTAACATTTTCGTCTTAGTAATTACATTACGTAAATAATTGTCACCATCGGTATATGCATAAGCACGAAGATAATTAGAGGTGAGTCCACTCCAACATACCAAGTCATCATCGAATTTATATGATTCCCACAACACATCCAATTCACAACCAACAAAACTGTCAATGAATTGAGTCTGATTCTTTTTGTTGATTTCATGCATCAATCGACTACGCTCTCGAATTACATCGATGGCAATCTGATCTGACATATTTGAAGCAGCTGTTCCAGGACGCCCTGAGTAAGGAAATATGTGCAAACCGGCAAATTTCATTTTATCAATAAACTCATACGACTCAATAAAATCCGCGTCTGTTTCACCAGGAAAACCAACAATTACATCAGTTGTAATTGAAAGATTGGGAATTGCCCTTCGCGCTGCTTCTAACAAACTCTTGAAACCATCACTTGTGTTACGACGACCCATGCGACGCAGAGTACGATCAGACCCACTCTGTAATGGCAAATGTAGGTGCGGTAACAAGCGAGTATCTTCCCATAATTTGAAAAAGTCTGGTGTTAGATCCCATGGCTCTAGCGAAGAAAGACGCAATCGTTTAACGTCAGTTTCTTTAAGAACATTCAATACCATATCTTCCAAACAAACGTTTACTCCAAAATCATGACCATATGCTCCTAGATGTACTCCACACAACACAACCTCACAATAACCTGACTCCACAAGATTATTGATTTCTTGAACAACCTGATCAATCTTTTTGCTTCGTCCAACACCTCTGGCAATAGTTACAACGCAAAAAGTGCATTTGTTTTCGCACCCATCTTGCACTTTGAGAAATGCTCTAGTACGCCCCGAGGAACTACCATTACATTCAATGTCAGTAGTAATAAAATCGCCATTATGTAACAATCCGGCCTCAGTTAATATCTGCGGAATATCATCTTTGTACTCTGTACCCACCAACATGTCAGCACCGACATCACGGGCAGTCTGTATATCAATTTCCGCATAGCATCCAGTAACCACCAAAGTTGCATAGGGATGCTCTCGACGTAATTTACGTATAATCTTTCGAGATTCTGAACCTGCTGAACTAGTTACCGCACAACTATTAAAAACTACAATATCAGCATCAGAACTGGAAGACACTACTGAATGACCAAGCACTATAAACTGTCGCGCCATAGAATCAATTTCAGCAGTATTTAGGCGACAACCTATTGCATGAAGATAAATCCGCATGTCAAATAGTATAGTCTACAGAAAGAACTTATATGTCAACAAACCAGTGGTTTAATTGACATAATGGTCAAGTATAATACAGTGTGCCAACTACAAACATTATACTGAGGAAACAATGGAAATCCTACTTATAGAATGGTTTGGAAACTCATTAAGAAATTATTTGATTGCGTTTGTGATAACGCTTGCTTCAGTCACTGTGATGCGGATATCACGAAAAATCATCATGGCAAGACTACGATCTTTAGCCGATACCACAACCACTAAACTGGATGATTTAGCTGCTGACCTCGTTAAATCAACTCGTTCTTGGTTCATACTAGGAATATCATGCTATATAGGTACAAAATCTTTACAACTACCACAAACATCTAATGAAGTAATTAGAATTCTTGTCCTCTTCATTAGCATCGTGCAGGTCGCAACATGGTCTAACGAGTTGATAAATCACATATTACATCAATACACACAACATACTGTCGAAGATGAGGGAAACCGAAAAAATACTGTTGCTATATTAGGTCTAACTAGCAGAATTGTTTTATGGACTATTTTGTTGCTGCTAGCCCTTGACAACCTTGGTATAGAAATCACTGGCCTAATTACTGGATTAGGAATAGGTGGCATTGCAATAGCACTTGCAGTCCAAAATATTCTCAGCGACTTGCTTGCATATATTTCAATTATGATGGATAGACCTTTTGTAATTGGTGATTTTATAGTTGTAGACGAATTTACTGGAGTAGTGGAACGCATTGGGCTGAAAACCACTCGTCTACGCAGTCTTAGTGGAGAGCTACTAATTTTTTCCAACAATGATCTGCTAAGTAGTAGAATGCGCAACTATAAAGACAGAGAACAGCGTAGAGTATTATTCAGCATAGGAGTCACATATGATACACCGGCAGATTCGTTAGCATCTATTCCTATCATAATTAGAGACATATTGGAGACACAAGAAAATGTACAGTTCGACAGAGCTCATCTAAAGTCGTTTGGTTCATTTTCAATAGACTTTGAAATAGTATATTACGTCACCACAGCAGATTACCTTATATACATGGATGTACAACAAAATGTTAATCTGCAAATTGTTCGAGCCTTTGAGAAATCAGGAATAGAATTCGCTTTTCCCACTCAAACTGTACATCTGAACTCCAGTGCATCATAAAACTAAAATCAATTATGGGCTATGTGGATACAATAATTCGTACTTAATACATTAAATTTGATCATATTGAAGTTAAGCTGTAATAGTAGTAAACTAGCTGTTGATCAAACATAGACACGGATCTTACTTATGAAAATGAATATTGAAATTATTTACTGTGCATCTTGAAACTATGCTCCAAGAGCCACCAGTCTGGTGGCCGACATTTTAGATGAGTTTCAGCCAGTCATTGAATCAATTAGACTTGTACCTTCAACCGGTGGAGTATTTGAGGTAAGTGTAAATGACGAGTTAATATTCTCTAAGAAAAAGCTCGAAAGACATGCGGAACCTGGCGAGGTCATTGATATAGTGAGCAACATTATTGCATAATCAAGAAAATTATTAAGAAACTATAAATGAGTAATAAAGGTAGAGTATTTTCTGGGGCTCGGCCAACAGGCAGGCAGCATCTTGGCAATTATCTAGGTGCAATAAGAAACTATGTTGATCTGCAAGAAGACTACGACTGCGTATACTGCATCGTAGACCTTCATGCTATGACTACACTTGCGGAGCTACAGAATATCAAACCAAATACTGCAGAAATGGCGCTTGACTGGCTAGCTGCAGGATTGCGACCGGAAGATACAATTCTGTTTGCGCAAAGCCATGTACCCCAAGTGACAGAGCTACATACTATCCTCAGTATGTTTACTCAGCTTGGTAAGCTAACTGATCTACCCACATTCAAGGATAAAGTACGCTTACAACCACATAACGTCAACTATGGCCTGGTAGGATACCCCGTACTTATGACAGCAGACATCACTTTGTATAAGGCTGATATTGTTCCGGTAGGTGTTGATCAACAATCTCATATCGAATTTGCAAGAGAAATAGTAAGAACTTTTAACTATCGTACTAAACGCCAAGTGCTAATAGAACCTCAAATGAAAAATACGGACTTCCCCAAGGTTCTAGGGACAGATGGAAAGAAAAAAATGGGTAAAAGTGAGAACAATCATATCGAACTATCTCTCACACCCGAAGAAACTAATAAAGTAGTAAGCACCATGGTGACCGATCCACAACGTGTAAGGCGCACAGACCCCGGCAACCCAGAAGTATGCAATGTGTTTACTTTGCACAAATATTTTTCCCATGATGATAAAGTGGCATCTATTGATACTGAATGCCGGAACGCTGGCATCGGTTGCGTAGATTGTAAACGAATGCTAGCAGACGAACTAAATGACCATCTGGGCCCTTTCCGAGAAAGACGTGCTGAGCTATCTAGAAACCCGCAATATATTTGGGATATTCTTTATGACGGAGCAGATCGTGCTCAGAAAATTGCTAGTAAAACTATAGCCGAAGTAAAATCGGCCACTGGCATAGCATAATCACGATTCAACTTAGAAATTTCTATATTTCAGAAGTACTATTAGAATAGTACATGCAAATTAACAAGTGTCATCATGCGACTTCTTATACAACGTGTAAGCAAAGCTAGCGTATCTGTAACAGATACAATTGTAGGAAAAATTGACAAGGGACTACTTGTTTTAGTTGGTGTTGGACAAAAAGACAGCAAGTCTGAAGCAGAGTGGTTAGCTCGAAAAACAGCGCAACTAAGGATCTTTGCAGATGCAAATGGCAAAACAAATCTGTGTCTTTCAGAGGTATATGGCTCTGCTCTAGTAGTGTCGCAATTCACACTATATGCTGACACACGCAAAGGACGTCGTCCATCATTTATTAATGCTGCAACTAGTGATGTAGCAGAACCTTTAATCGAATACTTCGCCAAGCAACTTGAGACATATGGCATACCAGTAAAACTCGGTAAATTCGGTGCAGATATGCAAGTTGCACTAGTAAACGATGGGCCAGTGACTATCTGGATGGAACATAACAGTAATTCAAAGTCAGTCAAATAATTCCAGATGGTTTTTGACATAAACTACTCTCCGCAATTCACTAGCCTACTTGACAGACACTACAGCAGTCTAGTATTATCGCGCCGATTGATTGTAATTTTGTAAATATCAGATATACGATTAGAATAGCAAATCTATGCTGAAACTCCGTCCACATATTTTTGTACTAGCGTTAGCAGGTCTATTGTCTATATCAACAGCCTGTGATGCTATACCTGAAATTGGCATACAAACATCTGATGAACCAGCACAGGGGATAGAGAAAAGTTTAGCAACACAAGATGCTAACGGAAACGTATTTTGGACTCTTTATGCTACAGTCCTTAGTGAAGACATATATGCGCGCAGGAGTCCAAACAAAAACTCTGAAGAGGTGTTAAGACTTGCCAAAGATGTACACTACACAGCTATTGGGAGATCCGAGGACGGACTCTGGATACAAATTGTAGTTCCTGAAGACAATAATGAGTTATGGTTACCCAATAGTTCAGTTAGTTTGAGTGGTGAAATAGAAAAACTAGCATCTGTTTCCGACAAAAACTTACCCAAAACAGCGTCGACAGCCACGAGTACAATAGAGTCAAGCCCCACATCTATTCCCAGTAACACCTCAACGTCAACAGCTACTATAACAATAACCAACACTGCGATTCCAACCACTCTAGTCCCAGCTACTTTTACGCCGGAACCGACCGCTACAAACACACTTCCGCCAACTGCCACACTGGAACCAACCTCTACTTACACACCGGCTCCTACCGCTACTGCAATACCACCTACTACTGCTCCTGTACCCACAGCGGCGCCAATCCTTACAACAGGCAACTTTGAATTGGGTGGTCAAGTTTCCGATTTTCGTGCTCCAGATATAATGAAAAATGCCGGTATGACATGGGTAAAACGCCAAGTTAAATGGCATCCAGGTGAGGCTGCCAGCGGTCACTTCGGAACAATTACTGATGCTCATGGAAAAGGATTTAAAATCCTACTGAGTGTACTAGGATCACCTGATCAATCTTACCCACACAATTTTGATGAATATGCTCGTTTTACTGGAGAACTTGCCGGTGCAGGAGCTGACGCAATTGAGGTATGGAATGAGATGAACATTGATCGCGAATGGGCAAGTGGTAGCATAAATCCAAGTAGCTATACTAGCCTGCTCCAGAAAGCTCATACATCGATCAAAACATATAATAGCGGAACGATGGTGATATCAGGCGCACCTGCTCCAACCGGTTATTTTGGAGGATGTCACCCTCATGGTTGTGACGATGCCCCCTATATAGCTGGTATGGTAGCTGCCGGGGGATTGAATTACCTAGACTGTGTAGGCATACACTACAATGAGGGCATAATGCCACCTTCTGCTACTTCTGGCGATCCACGCGGAGCTTCAGGACATTACACTCGGTATTACCAGTCAATGGTTGATACTTACTATAATGCTATAGGTGGAGCCAGACCACTATGCTTTACAGAAATTGGATATCTTAGTGGTGAGGAATGGGGTACGCTACCGCCTGCATTTCTCTGGCAGCCACCATACAACCTCACGGCAGCGCAACATGCTCAGTACCTAGCTGATGCGGTACGAATCTCACGTGTGCAGGGGAAAGTACGCCTGTTCATCATATTCAATGTGGACTTTACCCATTGGAGCGATGATCCTCAAGCTGGATTTGCCATGTTAAGACCAGGTGGTAATTGTCCTTCCTGTGGCCCACTCCAGGCAGCTATGTCTGGCAATTAGACCTTTAGCAGAATACATAGAAAATACTTATGGAATGTGATTCAGTACGATTTTCGTGCTAGAATAATTGTTGACTATAGAACTATTTGCTCTTACAAATATCTGCATAAGAGCAGGGAAATCAAAATGATGGTATACAAGTATAAGCGCTTAGTAGTAAAACTTGGCACATCAACATTAACTTCAGGTACCCCTCACCTCTCAGAGGAACCATTGTCTAATTTGATTGCTCAAATTGCTGCGCTTTGTGATGGTGGTTGTGAAGTGATACTTGTATCATCTGGCGCCATGGCAGCGGGACGCGAAGCTCTTGAATTTCCAAAGCTGCCTAAAGAGATTCCTGCCAAGCAAATGCTATCGGCAGTCGGACAACCAAGACTAATGGCAATATATGAAAAATTGTTTGCACATCACAATCACACAGTTGCGCAAGTACTGTTAACTCGCCAGGACCTTACTCAAAGACGTAGTTACCTAAACTCCCGTAACACTTTACTTGCATTGCTCAACCAAAAAGTTCTACCTATAGTAAATGAAAATGATGCGGTCACTACTGAAGAGATCCGTGTTGGTGATAACGACAACCTGTCCGCACTAGTAGCAAACCTCGTAGATGCCGACTTGTTGTTAATGCTTACTGATCAGCCCGGTGTGTTCACATCAGACCCTCGAACTAATCCCAAGGCCAAGTTATTAAAAGAAATTACTAGCAGTGAGATACCTGAAGAATTGTGGAAATCTGCAAGTAATTCGAAGGACGAACTAGGCACTGGAGGTATGATAACCAAACTACAGGCTGCGGATTTAGCACGACGTTCTGGTACAAACGTAGTGATAGCCAGCGGTACTGAGCCTGAAGTAATTCTTAGAACTGCGAAAGGCGACGCCATAGGCACACATTTTAAAGCAACTGCGACAACCCTAGAAAGTCGAAAACGGTTCATTCTTTCGGGAACAGTTCATACTGGCAAGATACAAATAGATAATGGTGCTACTAGTGCACTACAAAATGTGAGTAGCTTGTTGCCTGTGGGTGTTACATCAATATCGGGATCATTTGATCGCGGAGATACGGTTGCTGTAATCGATATAAATAGTAATGAAATCGCACGTGGATTAACTAATTATAGCTCCGCTGAACTATATAAAATAGCCGGTCGCCAGTCAAAAGATATTGAATCAATTCTAGGGTATTATTATGGTGAGGAAGTTATACACCGAGATCAGTTGGTGCTGATACATACTCCGAACTAGGAGAAATTTATGATCGATTTGACATCCATGGCAGCTGGAGCCAAAATCGCCGCTCGCCATATGGCACATGCAAGCACAGATGATAAGAACATAGCACTAAAAGCTATTGCCATAAATCTAGAACGATTCCAAAAAGATATATTGACTGCTAACAAACAAGATATCAATGAAGGACAGAAAAATGGTCTGAACTCCGCGCTAATTGACCGTTTGACACTCACACCCGAAAGGCTTGGAGCTATGGCTGATGATGTCACAAATATCGCTTCACTCCCGGATCCCATTGGTGAATGTTTTGACAGACAAATACTTGAGAATGGATTGCAGATTGAACGGCAACGTGTTCCTATTGGTGTATTAGGTGTGATTTACGAGTCTCGGCCAAATGTAACAATAGATGTGACCGCCTTAGCAATCAAAACTGGGAACGTAGTATTGCTACGCGGAGGCAGTGAAACCATACATTCAAATAGAGTTTTAGTGAACTTAGTGCAGCAGGCTCTGCGTGATGCTGATCTCCCAGAATCTTCTGTGCAGTTCATCGACGATCGGGATCGTAAATATGTGGCCGAGCTTTTGAAATTACATGAATATGTAGAAATGATTATTCCAAGAGGTTCCAATGCTCTGCATACATTCTGCCGTGAGAATAGCACTATACCAGTTATAACTGGTGGAATAGGCATATGTCATTTGTATGTAGATGAAAGTGCCGATATTAAACTGGCCATACCAGTTATAGAAAATGCTAAGGTACAAAGACCATCTGTGTGCAATGCTCTTGATACACTCTTGGTACACGAAGCAATCGCTGCTGATCTTTTACCCAGAGTAATTAATCAACTTGGTGAATCGGGAGTGACATTTAGAACAGACAAGCAGGCACTATCTATACTAGAGAAAGCAAGACTGAGCAATGATTCGACAAAAGTACAGTTAGCAGGACCTAATGATTTTGATATCGAATGGCTTTCTCTTGTGCTTGGTATCAAAATAGTGAAAAACCTAGATGAGGCAACTGAGCATATTCATAAACATAGCACCAATCATTCTGATGGTATTTTGACTGAAACCGACAAACATGCCGAACGATTTGTGGCAGAAATAGATTCAGCAGCTGTATATGTCAATAGTAGCACACGCTTTACTGATGGAGGACAATTAGGTCTAGGCGCCGAAGTTGCTGTAAGCACTCAAAGATTACATGCCCGTGGACCAATGGGATTGCCTGAGCTTTCTACATACAAATGGGTAGTAAGAGGGTCATATACCTCAAGATCCTAATACAATAACATTGTCTATATATCAAAAGAGTATCAACTTTTTCCCAGCAAGTCTTTCAAATTTTGCGCTAAGTCAGCCATATTGTCAGGAACTTTTCCACCTTCTAAAATTGCCTGCCCAAGACCAGATTGCCTAAATTCCATTAAATCACGGTCAAAACCATCTTGCGGTGCAGTATCTGAAATAATTACTCCATCTCGCATATTAACAATTCTGCGCATCATATTAGCGCATTGAATATTATGTGTCACAACGATAAGGGTAGTGCCTTGTGTCTGATTAAGTTCGGACATCAACTCCATTATATCTATAGTAGTTTTTGAATCTAGATTGCCCGTAGGTTCATCTGCCAAAACTATTTTTGGGTCGTTAGCAAGCGCACGTGCAATAGCGACTCGCTGACGTTCACCACCTGACAGCTGACTCGGTAGCGATTTTAATCGATGCTCTAGACCAACCAGAACAAGCAATTCATTTGCACGATCACGCCTTGCTGACTTAGTCATACTAGATTCATGTAAGGGAACAATCACATTTTCCAGTGCGGTAAGTGTAGGAATAAGATTATGCATCTGAAATATAAATCCTACAGTTTTACTTCGGAAAATATCTATATTTTGCACTGAGCTCAGTGAAACTCCATCTATTAGAACATCCCCGGAACTAGGATCATCTAAACCACCCAACATATTTAACAAAGTAGATTTTCCGGATCCAGAAGGTCCCACTATAGCCACAAAATCGCCTGAATATATTGCGAGATTGACACCATCCAATGCTCGCACAGTTTCTACCGTTCCAAAAACTTTCGTCAGTTCTCTGGTTTCTACTACTATAGTGCTATCAGACGACATAATATTCCCATTTTAGTGTTCAAATCTAGATGCTATAGGAAAAACATAATAATGCATCTCATAGATCATTCATAACGCAATGCTTCTATTGGTTTCAAGTTGGCCCCTTTCCAGGCTGGATATATAGATCCCACAAGACCCAGAACCAATACTAGAACACTGATTTGCACAAATATTGGACCTTCATATATTGGGTTGAAAAAAGATCCATAAAGAGGTATCAAACCTAATAGGCTATTGAGTCCTATGCCAATACCAATACCAGCTATACCACTGAACAAGCTTAACGCTAAACCTTCTACCACTATCATACCGACTACACTTTTCCTCTTCCAACCTACCGCTCGAAGCAATCCAATTTCCTGTGTTCTTTCAAAAACACTCATTAACATAGCATTCATCATGACAATACCACCAACCAACATAGTTAATCCACTCATAGCATTCATCATTGATTCCATAGTCTTAAAATCCTGCATTTTTTCGGTAAACGTACTAGTAGTACCTACCATTACATCAGCAAACTGTTGTTCTAACAGATTGGCTACACCGACTGCTCTCTTTTGATCATGTAAAGCTACTCCGAGAAATGAAACTTCACCCTGTTTGTCAAACAGATTCTGTGAATCTCGTAGCGATATCGCTGCTCCTGTATCTTCAAAACTAACGCCATTTTCATATATACCCACAATAATAAAGCGCGCTCCAGCAATACGCATTTTGTCGCCCAGTTCTTTCTTGAGGCTATTGGCTGCAAGTCGACCCAGTATCACCTCTCCAGAGCGCTGAAGCGTCCTTCCCTCACGAACATTGTAGTCATTGATCTTAGATTCTCGCGGATCAAGACCATTAACCATAAAAAATGGTAGTCCAGGAGCGGTAGTTATGCCCCACACAATCCGAGAAACTGATTTGACTTCTGGGTGTGCGCGAATACTGTTTGCGGTACGCTCAGAAATTACAGAAAGTGTCGCATCTGCTGCATCTTTTTCCTCTACTATTAAATCAGAATCACCTGCACTCATATAATTTGTGAACATAGATTCCATGCCACTAGCCATCCCCATCAAAGCAAATGTAAATCCAACACCTAGGCCAATACTTGTAAGAGTTACGAAGGTACGTGTAGGTCGCCTCCACAAGTTCCGTAGTGATGAGTTAGATAATAGACGACTAATCAATTCCATACTAGATGTTGTAGATACTGGTAAATTAGTTCCTGCTCGCATAGCCTCCGCAGGCAATAATTTGGATGCACGCCAAGCTGGATACAATCCGCTTAGAATACCAAGACTAATTGACAAACCTAAGGCCCGAACAAATATATCGATCGTGTATGCACCTGACAACATAGAGCTCACTGCTGGAGATAATTTAATTGCTTCCGTTAAACCATATCCCACACCAACTCCAACTACTCCTCCCACGAAAGCGACAATCACGGACTCTCCTAATATCATCACTATAACCCTTCGTCTTCTCCAACCTATAGCCCGCAATACACCTATTTCGCGTGTACGCTCAAAAACACTCATTAGAGTACTATTCATCATCCCAAGACCGCCTACGAGCACAGCAAATATCCCCATATAAAAACCAAATGAACGATACATTCCAAGCATTTCAGTTTGGCGAGTCTGTTCACCCGAGCGAGTAGCTGCTAATTTAGGCCAGCGATTCTCTATCTCATTCTTAATCGCATCTATACGAGTTTTGTCATTCACGCGCATATTGAAATAGCTAACTTGATACCGTTGATCGAAAAAACGTTGCGCATCGGACAAACTCATCACTGCTCCACCATCTTCAAAACTGGTGCCAGTCTCATATATGCCAGCTACCCGATATGTAGTACCTTCTAAGCGAAATGCTTCCCCAACATCTTTATCAAATGATTCTGCAGCAAGTTTCCCGATAAGGATTTGCTTGCGCTGTAAGATTGGACCTCCAGCAATAAGACGATAATTGGACATACTAAAACCGCGAGTGTCTTCACCAGTGACAATAAAATACGGCACACTGTCCATCTGTACTATATTTACAATTGCACCCGTAACCTCATCCACACCAGGAATTCGCTCAATATCAGCAGCGATACTCTCATCCACTTTGCTAAATAGCACCATCATTGCATCCTTCTGGGCAACCATGAGATCTGCATCGGAAGAAGTAAAAACCTCTTCCATACCCCTGGACATACCCTCACCTAGTGCTGATAGAGATACAACAGCTGCAACACCCATGGCTATACCAAGGATTGTCAAAAGGGTACGAGTTTTACGATTCCAAAGATTGCTAACAATCAAGTTGTCAGCCACCTGCAGTTATAGTAGCTCGCAAAACAACACCTGACAAAAACAATAATGTTAATCCGTAGAATAGTGCTTCACGATATGTGCTACGACCACGAGTGAAAGCGAACACTGCTGGTAGAGTGATCACTCCTAGTGCACCATACAGGTAATGTACACCGCGAATAGCAATGCGACCTTGAAACAGCATCACCACTCCGATAGCGGCCTGTAGAATAAATACTAATGCAACAATAGCAATAGCACCCCAGTATTGAGGAGTCAAATCACGTCGCCGTATATATATCCAAAAACTCCAGGCTGCCACAATCAACGAGTAAATTAGTATTGTATTTGCTAATCCATCATGTAGTCTTGTAGTTATCATAAAGATATTCTAGCATAACTGTACACTAAACCACATATGCGATACAGCATGCTAAAATGAGTTTAAGTGGATTAATATTATGTCAAACAATGAATTGATACGAGTACTTATCACACAACCATTTGCCTCTAAATTGATTCAAAGTTTGCAATCAATATCATCACAATTAATAATCAAACATGTTCCTACAAAAAACCCGGCGGAGCTGGAAAAAGAGTGGCCTACAGTGGAAGTACTATATACTGCCAAAATTGTTCCAAAACCCGAACAAGCACCATGCTTGTCCTGGATACAGGCTCATTTCGCTGGAATTGAACATCTACTTAAACACCCAATTACAAATCAAGTACACCTTACAACTGCAAGCGGAGTCGGAGCAAAATCTATAGCAGAATATGTAATAGGGGGACTACTATCCCTTAATCACCATATACCTAGTTTTCTTGAACACCAATCCCAAAAAGCATGGTCCTCAAAACGCTTACAGATTTTTGTTCCTAGTGAGCTCCAAAATACTACACTGGGAATAATAGGCTATGGAGGAATTGGACAAGAAATAGCACGCCTAGCTAGTGCATTTGGTATGAAAATATTAGTAACCAAACGTGATATTGCAGAACCAAGTATAAATAGCTGGCAATTTCCAAATCCCTCAAAAATACAGCATGGCTTGGTGGAAAAAATATACTTACCTGAGCATCTACATATCATGCTAAAACAGTGTGATTATGTTGTAGCAGCAGTTCCATTGACTGAGAATACCAAACATATGATAAGCTCATTAGAATTCAGTGCGATGAAAAAAGGGACTATCTTAGTGAATATATCACGCGGAAAAGTTGTAGATGAATTGGCATTAATTGACGCGTTACAGTCTGACCATCTAAGAGGCGCCATACTAGATGTATTTGAAACAGAACCGCTAGATGCAAAAAGCCCCCTATGGAACCTGCCCAATGTAATTATAAGTCCACATGTTTCAGGACTAACTCCCAATTATGATCAACGCGCTGTAGAATTATTTGAGAACAACTTGAAAAGATACTTATCTGGAAATCCGTTACTTAATGAAGTAAATATCAAACGAGGATATTGAATCTACAATACTTAATTGTGAGCAAATAACCTGTGGCAATAAATCAACTGTCGACTGATTCATACAGTTCCAGCAATACTCCTCCAGTACTATTTGGATGGATGAAAATAGCTCGTTTCCCTGCAGCCCCATCTATTGGAACATCATTCAACAAATGAATTCCTTTTGACTTGAGTTCTATAATCATAGAAGACAAATCTTCCACTCCTAGTGCAATATGATGCATTGATGATCCTTTCTTCTGAACAAAACGAGCTATTCCACTATCTTCAGTGGTAGGTTCTACCAATTCAATTTTACTTGCACCTATCTGAAAAAATGCTGTATCAACTTGTTGTGATAACACTTTCTCACGGTGCGTCACTTTAAGCCCTAAAGCGTCACGCCAAAAACTAAGAGATTCTTCCAAATCAGAAACTGCTATGGCAATGTGGTCTATATGTTTTATCATTGTTATCAATATACTATATTAAAGACCTATATTCACCCCATACATTACGAAGCACATTACAAATTTCACCTAAGGTAACATCATGCTGTACGCATTCAATAAAAAGTGGCATTAGGTTGTCTGTACCTCGTGCAGCATTAGATAATTGGTCAAGAAGTGTACTTGTCTTTTCTGAATCACGCTGTTCACGAATAGCACGTACCCGTTCACACTGCTGCTCTTCAGTTTCCTTATCCAAAATTAATCTATCTATCTCTAATTTTTTATCGTCAGCAAAATTGTTTACGCCTACTACAACCTGGTCCCCCTGTTCAACATTTTTTTGATAAGCATATGCAGCATCATGAATTTCTCCCTGCATATAGCCAGATTCAATTGCTGCAAGTGATCCGCCAATGTCATCAATATGTCTGATATATTTTTCTGCACGAGATTGTATTTCGTTAGTCAATGATTCTATCGCATATCCACCACCCAAAGGATCAACAATATCAGCTACTCCTGATTCATGGGCGATAATTTGCTGCGTACGAAGAGCAACCTGGGCTGCTGAAGCAGTCGGCAGAGCCAATGCTTCATCCATTGAGTTAGTATGAATACTCTGCGCACCACCAAGAACAGCTGCTAGGGCCTGTATAGTAACTCTGGTTACATTATTCTCAGGCTGCTGCGCAGTGAGCGTACTACCACCAGTCTGTGCATGAAAACGCATCATTTGACTTTTAGGATCTTCACAACTGAACCGATTCTTGATTATTCCCGCCCACATACGCCTAGCAGCCCTGAATTTAGCAATCTCCTCTAGAAATTCATTATGTGCATTGAAGAAAAAGCTAATTCTCGGAGCAAAATTATCAATCTTCAATCCTGAATTGATTGCCGATTCCACATAAGTTATCGCATTAGCTAACGTAAATGCTACTTCCTGAACAGCGGTACTACCAGCCTCACGTATATGATAACCAGAAATACTGATAGTATTCCAGTATGGTAAATGTATGTCACAATATCTAAATACATCAGTAACCAATCGCAGCGAGGGTGCTGGAGGGAAAATATACGTACCACGGGCCAGATACTCCTTGAGTATATCATTTTGTATAGTGCCACGTAGTTTATTAATATCAACTTGTTGGCGCTTAGCAACCGAGATATACATAGCCAGTAAAATTGCTGCTGGTGCATTAATAGTCATGCTTGTACTGACTTTTTCCATTGGGATCCCATCAAATAAACGATACATATCTTCCAGCGTTGATATAGACACACCAACCTTACCAACTTCTCCCTCAGCCAACGGGTCATCAGGATCATAACCAATTTGAGTAGGTAAATCAAACGCCACAGAAAGTCCAGTCTGCCCTTGCTCAAGCAAAAACTTAAATCGCCGGTTGGTTTCGTCAGCGCTAGCATAACCAGCATATTGCCTCATCGTCCAATAACGACCACGATACATTGTGGGATAAATACCACGCGTATATGGATACTGACCAGGCATTGCTAAATCATCCATAGAAGAGTCAGATTCCCCTTCAGACAAAAATACTCTTTTCAAAGGTATACCGGATGAAGTAGAAAATTTAATGCGGCGTTCTAATTGCTGATCTAATTTAGCTCTATCTTTTCTTGAATTAAAATTCGTCATTGGTCGTCTGAAGGTGAGAGTACTAACAAAACCGCATCCTGCTGAATCGTATCTTCCGGATTGACTTGTATACGCAGAATAGTTCCATCAAGCGGAGACTTAAGCTCATTTTGCATCTTCATCGATTCTAAAACTACTAAAATATCACCCTGTCTAATTTCTTGACCTTCCTTGACCGGAACTGAAACAACTAATCCAGGCATTGGAGCCTTCAAGTAATAATCCCCCTTAGTTGATGCTCCAGCTCCACCAAGACTCATCAACCTCTGAGACCGCTCATCCTCTATTTCAACCATATAAAGGTCACCTTTGTGTAGAACCTGCCATCCATCATCGGTGCCCTCGATATGACCCTCGTACGAATTGCCTCCAATCAAGAGTGAATATAAAGGCCCATTACCTATTGCTCTGAAGTCTATTTCATATCTCTCACCGTCAACAGTCACATGGCTGTCTTCATTGATATCTACTTCAAATGTAGTCCCATTCACAGTAGCTAAGTATTTCATCTATGCATCCTTTCCCAACGCCCGACCCATTTCCAATTGGACGCATCTCTTTTGCCTCTCTGAACAACATGCGCAGCTTGTTGACGATACTGATGTGCAGCTAAAGCTGCAAATACTGCAGCAATTTCATCATCAGTATCTGATCTATCTCCCAGACTAAAATCCTCATCCACAAAGCTTGTGTTGAATTGTCCGGCCATAAATCTATGTGAATTAAGCAACTTTTGGTGAAACGGAATTGTGGTTTTTACTCCAACGATGCGATATTCCTCTAATGCCCTTCGCATCCGAAGTAATGCCTCTCCCCTGGTTTTACCTGAACAGATCACCTTACTAATCATCGAATCATAATGAGGCGAAATAGTGTAACCAGGATATACACCTGTATCTACTCGGACACCAGGACCTGTTGGCACTATGTTAGTATTAATAGTACCTATAGACGGTATAAAATCACGATAAGAATCCTCCGCATTTATGCGACACTCAATTGCCCACCCCTTCAATTCTATTTCGTGCTGCTGACGACTCAGTCGACGGTTTCTGGCTATACGAATCTGCTCTTTCACTATATCCACTCCAGTAACTATCTCAGTGACTGGATGTTCAACTTGAAGTCGCGTATTCATTTCTAGGAAATAATAATTCTTGTCTTCGTCCAACAGAAATTCGACAGTACCAGCATTGACATAATCCACCGACTTGGCAGCAAGACAAGCAATTTCTCCCATGTTGGTTCGCAAATCGATGTCATCTGAAAGTACGACCGATGGAGCTTCTTCCAAAAGCTTCTGATGTCGTCTCTGAATTGAACACTCCCGTTCTCCCAAATGGATCACATTGCCATGATTGTCAGCCATTATCTGAAATTCTATGTGCCGCGCACCTTGTATCAATTTCTCTAGATATACGCTGTCGTCACCAAAAGCAGCTTCTGACTCTCGTCGTGCTTCAGATAGAGCATTTATCATCATACTCTGATCATTAACCCGTCGCATTCCTTTTCCGCCACCTCCCGCAGCGGACTTAATTAACAATGGAAATCCAATTTTCGATGCTATCGCTACTATTTCATCATCTCGAAGATTAAATTCACCTTCTGTTCCGGGAACCACAGGCACTCCTGTTTTTCGCATAGTACTACGAGCCACAACTTTATCACCCATAGTCGCAATAGCATGAGGCATAGGCCCAATAAAAATTAATCCAGCATCTATACAAGCCTGAGCAAATTCGTAATTTTCTGCTAAGAAACCATATCCCGGATGAACTGCATCCACCTCCGATATCTTAGCTACATTCAAAATCTTTTCTATGTTTAGGTAAGAGTCTCGAGCCTGAGCTTGACCAACAGAATAGGCTTCATCAGCGTAGTAAACATGCATAGCATGTCGATCAGCCTCTGAGAAAATGGCCACCGTTCTCAATCCGAGTTCATGACAAGCACGTATTACTCGAACTGCAATTTCTCCTCTATTTGCGATCAAGACTTTCTGCAACATAAAATTAGAGAGGTATATTGCCGTGTTTCTTGGCTGGATTTGTATCGCGTTTGTTGGAGAGCATCTCTAACGCATTAATTAATCTAGGGCGTGTCTCATGTGGTTCTATCACATCATCTATATATCCTCTCCCAGCTGCAACATATGGATTGGCAAAAGTATCGCGATATTCCTTAACCAACTCTTCTTTGCGTTTATCTGGATCTGACGACTCTGCCAATTCTTTGCGAAATATAATGCTGACAGCTCCTTCAGGACCCATAACTGCGATCTCCGCCGATGGCCAAGCCAAGTTCACATCTGAACGTATATGCTTGCTATTCATAACATCGTACGCGCCACCATATGCTTTGCGTATGATTACTGTTATTTTAGGAACAGTTGCTTCACAAAACGCATAAAGCAACTTTGCTCCGGCCCGGATAATACCTCCATGCTCTTGTGCAGTTCCAGGCAGGAATCCAGGTACATCCACAAAAGTTACTAGTGGTACATTGAAAGAATCGCAAAACCGCACAAATCGGCTGGCCTTGTCAGCAGCATCTATATCTATCACTCCTGCAAGATGAGCAGGTTGATTAGCAACAATCCCAACGCTATGACCCCCAAGTCGAGCAAATCCCACTACTATATTTGCAGCATAGTCCGTCTGAATTTCAAAGAAATCTGACTCATCTACCACTAAACTAATGACATCTTTCACATCGTACGGTTTATTAGCACTGTCTGGAACAATTGTATCCAGAGCGGTCTCACTTCTAAGGGGATCATCATTACTTTCTACAAATGGAGGATCTTCCATATTATTTTGAGGCAAATATCCCAAAAACACTCTCATAAGAAATAAGCAGTCAGCCTCTGATTCTGCAACATAATGACACACACCAGAAATTTTTGAATGCACACTCGCCCCACCAAGCTCTTCAAAAGAAACATCCTCGTGAGTCACAGTTTTAACAACATCAGGACCTGTAACAAACATATAGGATGAATTTTTCACCATAAAGATGAAGTCTGTCAATGCGGGAGAGTACACAGCACCCCCAGCACAAGGACCCATAATAGCGCTAATCTGTGGAACCACACCCGAAGCTAAAGTGTTACGCAGGAATATATCAGCGTACCCTCCTAAAGATACTACCCCTTCTTGAATTCTAGCGCCGCCAGAGTCGTTCAAGCCAATCAGTGGTGCACCATTCTTCATCGCCATATCCATAATCTTGCATATCTTTTCAGAATGGACCTGTGATAACGAACCTCCAAAGACAGTAAAATCTTGGGAATATACGTATATCAGTCTACCTTCGACAGTTCCCCAACCAGTTACCACACTGTCCCCGAGAACTTGCTTTTCTTCCATTCCAAAATCACGGGCACGATGTGTGACAAACATATCCAATTCGTGAAATGAGTCTTTATCTAGCAGCAAGTCAATACGTTCACGAGCAGTCAATTTGCCACGCTCATGTTGTTGACTTATGCGTTCTGATCCTCCACCAAGACGAGCTTTTGCTTTCAGTGCACGTAACTGTTCAATTGACGTTTTATTTTTCATTAGTCATTTACCATAACTGTCGACACTAATATTTAGAACACAATGATTATATCCAGCAATTCACTATTAATATACTCAATATAAGCCTAATAATCTCTATACAATTAACACGGATGAAATCACCTAAGTTACGAATGCTAACACTATTGATTGAATTAATGTAACTGTATAAGCCTTCTGCAAGGTTGACATATACAGAAAATCGATTCACCTAGTGTTGCCATTCCGGTTTTCTCTTTTCTAGAAAAGCACATATTCCCTCTTGCGCATCAACATGAATAGCATTTGTAACCATCACCTCTCCTGCATAAACATATGCTTGTTCCTGTACCATATCTAATTGCTGATAAAACGCTTTTTTTCCAACACCTATTGTGAAAACGCTATGATTACATATACGATCCGCAAGACTCCTGGTTTCAGTTTCTATCTCTTCACTTGACACTACACGATTGACGAGCCCACACAATTGGGCTTCCTCAGCTGAAATAGGGTCACCGGTTAGCAACATTTCCATCATTTTCTTGCGGTGCATGTTACGACTCACAGCTACCATAGGTGTAGAACAAAACAATCCTATTGATACGCCAGGTGTAGCAAATTTTGCGTTTTCATCGGCAACTGCAAGATCACAGCTAGCTACCAGTTGGCATCCGGCAGCTGTAGCCGTACCCTGAACCTGGGCAATAACAGGCTGCGGAATATTTTGTATTGTGTCCATCATTTTGGTGCACACATCAAATACCTTGCTATAAAACTTAGTTGTCTTTCCAGCAAGTTCCTGTAAATCGTGTCCGGCACAAAAAGATGGGCCATTTCCCTGCAAAATTACCACTGATATATCCTTGTTTTCACCAATTGATTGGAAACATCTTGTTAGCTCTTCCATATGGGAAATGGAAAGTGCATTGCGCTTGGAAGGTATATTCATAACGACATGAGCTATTCTATCGGTAATATCAAATAGAATATGTTGATAAGTTGGTTGTTCTAAATCATCCATATGCCGGCTCCTTTGCTAACTACAGCAAAATCAATCAATGATTTTGAGTATTGCAATATATAGTTTGGAAGCAAAAATTATAGCACGCACACATTTCGCAAATCTTTTCTACACAAATATCCCTGCTTATTTGCCTATTGAAGCATTTATCAACATGATACACTAATTATGTGTTAGTGCTTACAAACTTATTGGAGGCAATTATCAATGAATTATAGATACCTTGGCCAAACAAAATTACATGTATCTGAACTCTGTCTAGGAACTATGCAATTTGGTTGGTCAGTAAGCGAAAAAGATTCCTTTAATATTATCTCCGCAGCTGTTGAATATGGAATCAACTTTATTGATACTGCCAACATATATTCACAATGGGCGAAAGACAACCCTGGAGGTACTGCAGAAACAATAATAGGTAATTGGTTAAGTAAAACTAGTGTGCCTCGTGATGATCTTATCATTGCAACCAAAGTGCGTGGTCAGATGGGTACAGACCCTAACAATCAAGGTCTAAACAAATCGCACATTATGCAAGCAGTGGAAGATTCTTTGCGACGTTTGCAGATTGATACTATAGACTTATATCAAACCCATTGGCCAGATGAAGACATTAGCATTGATGAAACCCTCGCCGCAATGGACACATTGGTCCAACAAGGAAAAGTACGCTATATTGGTTGCTCCAACTATACAGCCAGGTCTCTCATAGAAGCATTGTTGAGTAGTAAAAAAAACAATACTGTTCAATTTCACAGTCTGCAACCTCATTATTCACTAGTCAACAGAACGGAATACGAAAGTAGCTTATCCTCTGTATGTAAAAAATATAAATTAGGGGTTCTACCCTATAGTCCACTTGGCGGGGGATTCCTCACTGGAAAATATCACGCCAATAAACCTCTACCAAATAGCGTTAGGGCAAATAAGGCGCAGAACTATATGAGTGAAAAAAACTTTCAACTAATTAGAACATTAGAAACAATAGCACAACTTCGGAACAAATCTATTTCGCAAATAGCATTAAGATGGCTGTTATCACATCACGAAGTTACAGCTCCCATCATTGGGCCTCGTACAATCACCCAACTACACGACAACTTAGGAGCGGTCGAGTTCCAATTAACCGAACCTGAACTTGAGAAAATAGATAAAGCAAGTAAGTAATTCTAATCTCTATTCATATCTCATTCACGACTTCCATAATAAGAAAACCTGTATCAAAATTTAGTTCAAGACAAGTTCAAGTTGTCTCTTGCCATACAGAAAATACTATCTAACATATCAGGCGTGAGACGTCGAGTTTGCGTATTCTGTCGACTAGGATGATAGGATGCCAATAATCTTGGAAACTCATCACCTAAATTAATTATTTCCCCATGACCAAACTTAGGTCTAGGTGTTGGAATAACAGCACCACGTTCACCCAAAACTTTCAATATCTGGTCAAAAGCAAGTTTTCCTACAGGAATAATTATTCTCAAATGCTTAAGTAAGTCTAATTCTACATGTAAGAAACTTGAACAACTATCAATCTCGCTGCGCAGAGGTCTATTGCCTGGAGGTGCGCATCTAGTAATGGATGTCATAAATACGCCTTGTAGCTCAAGACCATCACCCCTATATCGTGAAGTCGGTTTGTTGGCATAACCAGACCTATAGAGTGCAGATGCAAGAAAATCTGAAGCGCCCATACCATCCATGCCATCGCCTGTAAACATTCGGCCTGTACGATTTGCACCATGTGCGGCTGGCGCTAAGCCTATGATTAATATCTTTGCTGCAGGATCACCAAATCCTGGTACCGGTTTACCCCAATACTCATCGTGTAGGTACATCTTTTTTTTGATTGCGGCCACTTCACGACAATAATTAATAAGACGAGAACATCTTATGCAACTAGTGATTTCTTCAGACAAATCCACAAACGATTGCATTCAATCTCCTAACATTTAGACTTAAAAAATCTCTTTACTCTCTAACAAGCATCCAACCATTGTCATCAAGTACCCATGTGATTTTACCAAGTTGATTGAATTGCCCAGCACTTGTACTAGTGTACATTCCAGCAAATATATATTTGTAATCACTTCTTAATATATCAATGATCTTGTGGGATTCGCACACCACCTCTTCTATCTTCCAGCTACTCGTTGGACGCCAATTTTCAATAGGTGCATAATGATCAGATGACGCCACAAGTTGCTCAGGCACAACAATTTCTTCCACTACCGCAAGATGCACAAATGTACTGTAATTAATTTCGGTTGACACTAAGGTGCTCCAACATAGCATTACATCTAATTGATTATTAACCTCATTAAAGGTCCAACCTTGTAGATATATATTGTTTCCTAATTCAATTGTGTCTTTATTGTCAACTAACATAGGTAACTCGTTTCGACTAATTGCAATCCATCCATCACCTGCAGAGCTGATGTACGGCTGATATCCTAAAACATTTGCCCACCAATCTGGACCAAATCCGTAAATTGAATCAGTGTTTGTGTATATAGTAATATCCCTATCAAGTATCAATGACCAATTTTCAGCATGGTGCAATATATTCCATCCCGGATAAATCCCATCCACTTGAGTCGCATACGACAGGGCGAAGTGCCGTCTACCCCATGGCGACATAATAGTCGCACTATCTGGTGCTTTCAATTCAGTGAGTTCAGAGATTGCCTGTAAACCAGATGGATCACGAGTGATATCAAGTACTAATGGTCTATTAACCATAACAAACCAGTATGAAACAGATAGCATTGCTACCAGTACAATCTTATTGAGATATCGAAATTTGCGACAAATCCTCGCAATGCCCACTCCTGAAACGACAAGTGTACCAGTGACTACTATCATTGAGATTTGATCGAAAAGTCCTGTTCTAGGTAAACACGCAGCAAACAGTACATACGCAATAACAGTTGCGACAAATAACCATGTTCTCCTATGGAAAGGTTTAACTAAAGCAAAAGGTAACCCAAATACTACTAACAATATTCCCGACCACAGAAATTCCTCGTTGACTATTTGTACAAATTTATACGCAGCAGAAATAAGTTCATCAATGTCTGTGGGTAGACCCTGTAAACCGCTGGCCTCCTTTGCCCAAAATATTGACCAAAAACCTTCCCAAGAGTTAGGATCACCATATACCCATTGAGATCCATTTGAAGCACGTCTAATAATATCAAGATAGGGTAAAAAACCAGCTGCAAATATTGCTATAGCTATCACACCCCAACGGATAAGATTGTTGCCACGAGGCATTAGTGGCCATAACCACACTGCAAGCACTGGAAGCATGGGTGCAAACAGTCTATGATGTGCACACCCTAAACCTGCTACTAGTGCTAGCATCCACCCCATTTTATCTGACCAACCACCCTCAAGCTTGAGTACAATATACAGAGCAAGCAATAAAAGGAAAATCCATAAACTATACACCTCAGCTATTGAGGCATGAATCCACATATTTTTAGTCAGACCAATCACTACACCCAATCCAGCTGCTAACACAGGTGGTACTGACAATTCCAACAATATAATCACTACAAGAATTACTGATCCAACTGCCCAAAACAATGAAAATAATGATGCTCCAGCAGTAGGTTCAACACCTACATAATCCAACATCGTCACTACAGGAGATCCCAACATCATATAGAGAGGTGTACCTGTAGGATGTACTGTGCCCCACAAAGACATAGCAACTTGATATTCACCTATATCAACTGCGTAACGGAGATCACTTCCATTGATATCCCACATTAGTGTGGAAACGTAGAAACAAGTGACAACGACAGCTGTGATAGCACTACAGGAAAACTTTATGGGCAAAGATTGTAATTTCATTGTATATACTTTATTGAAGTTAGGTTGTAGGTGGCACACCGAATCCACCGCCACCTGGGGTCTGTATGCTTATTATGTCACCAGACCTTACATTTATACTAGTTTTCCCAGACAAAACCTTTTCTACACCATCGCGAATAAGATAATTACATCCTACCATGCCAGAACCGCCACCAGACAACCCATACGGAGCAAATATTCGTCGATCCGACAATATCGTGACGTGTGCCTCAGTTAGTACCTCTATTTCTCTTATAATACCATCGCCACCTTGATAAACACCTGCTCCACCCGAACCACGTCTTACTTCATAACGTCGAATCCGCAAAGGATAAGCGTATTCTAATGCCTCTACAGGAGTATTCAGCGTATTAGTCATATGTGTATGAATAGCATCATCACCATCATTTGTAGGGCACGCACCCATACCACCCCCAATAGTCTCGTAATAAGCAAAAGGAGTTGGATGACCAATACGCAAATCTAAACCACCTATAGTTAGATTGTTCATAGTTCCCTGACTTGCAGCTGGCACTTTATCTGGACATACCTGTGACAAAGCCCCCAAAAGTACGTCCGTTATCCGTTGTGATGTTTCAACATTACCGCCAGCCACAGCAGCAGGCATTCTAGCATTCACAACAGTACCTTCCGGTGTAATTACATCTATAGGAAGTAAGCAACCACTATTTGTAGGAATATCATCTTCTAAAAGACTTCGGAAAACATACATGGTAGCTGCTAAAGTAATGGCTCGAGTAGCATTTATGCTACCAGATACCTGCGGAGATGTACCACAAAAATTCACTTGTGCTTTATCACCATTGATAGTAATACACACTTGAATCTTAACTTCATCAATATTAACACCGTCATCATCCATTACATCACTAAAACTATAGGTGCCATTAGGCAATGAAGATATCAACTGACGCATCGTACGATCAGAATATTCAATTAGGCTTTTCATGGCAGCAGTTAAATGATTAGAGCCATACCTTGCCACCAATTCTACTGTTCTATCTACACCTCTAAGATTTGCTGCTATTTGAGCGCGAATGTCACCAGCCCGTTCTTGAGGAGTACGAACATTTGCAAGCAGCAGTTCTAGAACTGCTTCATTAGTACGGCCTTGTTCCACTAGCTTAGTTGGTGGAATGATCATACCCTCCTGAAATATTTCAGTTGAAACAGGCATTGAGCCAGGTGACATGCCCCCAATATCAGAATGATGAGCTCTATTTGCTGCTAGTGCGAACAACTTGCCAGCATGAAAAATGGGAGTGATTAGTGTAATATCTGGTAAATGAGTGCCACCCATGAAAGGATCATTCACCATAATCACGTCACCAGGCAAAAATTTGATTTTGCGCATACATGACTCTACAGATAATGGCATAGCTCCTAAATGTACCGGTATATGCGATGCCTGAGCTACCATGTTCCCTTGTAGGTCAAATAACGCACAAGAAAAATCTCGTCTTTCCTTGATGTTGGGCGAATAAGAACTGTACTGTAATGTAACCCCCATTTCCTCGGCAATTGAATCTAATAGATGCCTGAAAATCTCTGTTTGCACTGCATCCTGCATCAAATATTTACTCATAAAATGCTACCTTACCATTGTTTGGCATTCCGATATTAAGCACAACATTGTGCCATGAATCGACCGCTGCTCGATCCTCATAAGAAATCAATATAGTAGTGTCACTATAGACTATTAATGCCGGACCAACAATCACATGACCCGGCATTAATAAATCGCCAGAATAAATATCAGTATCAATAATTTCACCCGACAGTACAATGGGATATTTTCCGAGATGAGCCACTGACGAATCAGTACTAACTGATTTGGTTTTAAGTATTGGCACTGCACTCACTGATCCAATACAACGTACACGCAGATTTACTATTTCTATCGAGTCGTTAACATTACTATATCCATATGCCTGCATATGAGCATCATGAAAGTCGGATTGATAGTCTTGGGTCAATGGAACGTTCAATTCATAAGATTGACCACGATATCGTACATCCAATGTATTTTGTAAGCAAATATCATCTTCTGATATCAGCTCTTCTGCCATTTCAGCTTGAGCGAGAACAACCATGCTCTTAATCCTGCTTAATAACTCACCATATAAAGTGTCTTCAGGAAGCATAACTGTACGCACATAATCCTTAATCACATCCGCACTTATCATACCTAGGGCGGACATTGTAGATGCTCGATGTGGAACAATCACTTGCCCAATGTTTAGAGCCCTTGCCAGTTCACACACATGCAAACCTCCTGCACCGCCAAAAGCAACAAGTGTGAAGTCTCTAGGATCATAACCACGCTGCACGGAGATCAAACGCAGTGCACGCTCCATATGAGCATTAATAACCTCTATAATACCTAACGCAGCGGATTGTGCCATTGTAAGATCAGTTCGCTTAACCAGCCTAGCTCGCTTAGCAAGTTGAGTCAGTACATTATGTGCTCGAGTTTCATCAATTTTCATTTTTCCACCCAAGAAGTGCTCTGGTCGGATGCGACCCAAAACTATATTCGCATCAGTGACGGTTGGATAGTCACCACCTAATCCATAACAAGCCGGTCCGGGATTAGCACCAGCACTCTTGGGTCCTACCTTTAGTGCTCCACCAGCATCCACATAGGCTATGGAGCCGCCTCCTGCACCTACAGTATGTATATCAATCATTGGTATACGGATTGGAACACCTCCAACAACACTCTGGGAAGTTAGTTTTGGATGATCTTGAATCAGAGATACATCTGTAGAAGTACCACCCATATCTAACGTAATGATCTGATTGTTTCCGGACATTTGTGACATAGATAAAGCACCGACAACACCCCCGGCAGGACCAGAAACAATTGACTTTACTCCCATGATACGTGCCTCCCTAGAACTAATCGTACCTCCATTTGATTGCATCACACGAAGTCTTCTCACTTCATCGGGTAATTCACTCTGCAATTTACCAATGTATTCATTTAAGACTGGCGTAACATAAGCATTTACTACGGTGGTAGATGCACGTTCAAACTCTCTAAATTCAGGCACAACATTGCTTGAAACCGAGACGAAGAAACCAGCATTTCTAAGATCCTTAGCAATTATTTCTTCATGTTTAGGATAGTTAAATGAAAACAGCAAACTAATAGCGACCGATCTGACTTTATTTTGTCGCAATTCATCAATGAGGTTCGAAATTTCATCTAAAACCAAAGGTTCTAATACCTCACCTTTAGACCCAATGCGCTCGCTGACTTCAAAACACATATCATCTTCCAACAAAGGTGTAATGTTATTTGTACAAAAACCGTAGATTTTTCTTCTAGCTTGTCTACCAATTTTTAGAACATCTTTGAATCCTCGAGTAGTAATTAGAGCAGAATTAGCACCTTTGCGTTCTAAAAGTGTGTTTGTAGCTACTGTAGAACCATGCACTAACACTACAGATATATTTGCATCCTCTCTAGAAGACAATATTTTGTCTAAACCACGAATTACTACTTCCTCTGGTGTCAATGGTGTCGACAATAACTTAAAAGACTTAACAATTCCTGCATCCTCATCAAAAATTACAAAATCCGTGAAGGTGCCGCCAATATCAACTCCGATTCGTATTTTATGTCCTTGCATAATTCATACTATATCTCATTCAACAAATATCGCCCAGACTATGTTTGACAACATGTTCTACTGAGTGAGATAATCCTCACTCGATGAAAAACTCAAAATACTTCTATTTGCATTCCCTTGGATGTGCTAAAAACACAGTAGATAGTAGAAGCATGGCACAACTTTTGGATGAGACCGGTTACCAAAGCACCAACCAACCAGGAGACGCACAACTGTTGATTGTAAACACATGTGGCTTTATTGGCCCAGCACGGGCCGAGTCTATTCAAGCACTGCAACAATTGGCGGCATGCAAAACTTCTGAACAGAAGCTTATAGCTGCAGGTTGTCTTTCACAACGTTATGGAAATGAGATAGCTAAAAACATCCCGGGGATAGATGGGATTCTTGGCACTCGAAGATGGATGGATATTGTAGATGTAGTAGACAAAATACAAAGTCGCAAAAGTGCCCAGACTCTTTATCATATACCTGAAGTTCCAAATGTGGGCCGAGATGAGAAAGGTGCACTACGAGTAGCAATCGAAGGAAACAGCGCCTACCTAAAAATTGCTGATGGCTGTCGTCGACCATGTGCATTCTGTGCCATACCTTTAATTAAAGGTACTCACATAAGTCGCCAACCAGAGCACATCATTTCTGAAGCCAAACACTTGCAATCTATGGGAGTGCAAGAGATTGTATTGATTTCACAGGATACTACTGATTATGGACACGACATAGGCATAAAAAATGGGCTAGCACAGCTCCTTAAAGAAATGGTGGCAAGTGTACCTGACATACCATGGATTCGTATAATGTATGCCTACCCAGGCTATGTCACTGACGAACTTATAGAAACCATGGCTTCCCATTCACAAATTGTTCCTTATTTGGACATGCCACTACAGCATGGGCACCGCAAGACCCTACTTAGAATGAAACGGCCTGCAAACTTGGACTGGGTGCACAAAACAATTCATAAGATGCGAGATGCAATACCTAATCTTGCAATCCGAACTACCTTCATCGTGGGATATCCTGGTGAAACAGACACAGAATTCGGAGCACTACTTGATTTTGTTGAAGATTTACAGTTTGATAGATTAGGAGCTTTCCAGTTCTCTTTCGAACACGATACAACTAGTGCACCTCTGGGGGATCCAATCTCTCAGGAAATCAAAGAAAATAGATTTGAAAAACTCATGCAACTACAACAGAATATTTCTTTGCAAAAAAATCAACTTTTTTTAGGAAAAACAATTGATGTATTAATAGAAGGCAAAGAAGATGGGATAAGTGTGGGTCGAAGCTACCGAGATGCACCAGAAATAGACGGAACAGTTATTGTGGAAGGAGAACTTCCCGTAGGAACAATAAGCCCTGTGTACATTACTGGAGCAATGACCTATGATCTAACTGGAGTGCCAGCACAATAATGAGCGTGTGGATTAACTACTTATTTCAATACGTATTGTGACGCTATTCCGGCCATCATTGCCGCACCAATTGTTAGAGATTGTTCATCTATATCAAATTTTGGGTGGTGATGTGGATAATCCAAACCACGCTCACTATTTGATGAACCAACAAAAAAGTAACATCCTGGTATATCAACCATAAACTCGCTGAAATCCTCTGAAACTGCAGTACGCTCTTCATTTGATACTGTGTTCACTTCCGGAACATACTGTGCTTGTTCCCGCACTAAACGTGCAGCATCTAAATTATTGTTTACAGGTCTATACCCAGCACTGAAAGAGACATTTGCAGAACATCCCATTGCACATGCAATATCTTGCGCTATTCTAGTAATACTGGTGGTAATTGTTTCATATGCACCTTCATTAAAATACCGTAGTGTACCTGCCAAGGTTGCCTCATTTGGAATAACATTGTGAGTTTCACCACAATGAATTTGAGTAACGCTAACGACAGCTGCCTCTGATGGCGACAGATTGCGAGAAACTACAGTTTGCAGACCCATTACGATTTGCGCAGCTGCAACAGCGGGGTCATTAGTATGTTGTGGTGCGGCAGCATGACCTCCATTGCCGACAATAGTACATTGCCAACTACAACTTCCAGCCATCATATTACCATCTGTAGCACCCACCCAGCCTACAGGCCTTTCATTCCACAAATGCATGCCATAAACATAATCTGGATTAGGTTCAATTAGTACCCCATCCTTAATCATCGATGCAGCCCCAGCACCGCCTTCCTCTGCTGGCTGAAACACAAACTTCACTGATCCTTTCAAATTATCAGAGTGTGCAGCAAGCATCCTAGCAACACACAATCCAATGGCTACATGACCATCATGACCACAGGCATGCATCACACCATCATTTTGCGACTTATATTCCACATCATTCTCTTCCTGAATTGGTAATGCATCCATGTCAAATCTTAGGAGCACAGTGGGTCCAACATGTTTTCCCTTGAGAAGACCTACAACCCCAGTTTTGCCTACACCATCCTGAACTTGCATACCCAATTCATCTAGCAGATTAGCAACTATGCCAGATGTTCTGATTTCATTATATCCAGTCTCAGGATGACTATGAAAATCACGCCTTTCAGCAATCAACACTTTTTCAAGACTTTTTGCTGCTTTTATGAATTCACTCATATGCGCCAATTAGTATTGAATATTTTTTGACTACAAATCTTAGCCGTCATTCAATTATCTCTATTGGAATAGAATTATTTTGCTGTTTTGCAGCTTGTGATGTAGAAATTCTCACAATATCATCAGCTATACTGATTAAGGATACTGCAGCCTGAGATTCTGGTTGTGAAATCACAATTGGATTACCACTATCCCCTCCTATACGTACTTGCGGATCCAAAGGCACACTGCCAATAAAATCAACGCCTGTATCTTTAGCAAGCTGTTCACCACCACCCTGACCGAATACATCGACTCTCTGATTATTAGGCATAGCCAGATAACTCATATTTTCTACCACACCAAGTACCGGAACATGTAATTGTCTAAATAATTCAAGTCCGCGGCGAGCATCAGCAAGTGAAACTGCTTGAGGAAGAGTAACAATGAAACCACCTGTGAGAGAAAGAGTCTGAGAAATGCTCAGCTGCGCATCTCCAGTACCAGGAGGCAAATCTACAATGAGATAATCTATTTCACCCCAATCTACATCTTCCACAAATTGTCTAATGGCAGAATGTAACATAGGTCCCCGCCAAGCTAAAGGTTGAGTTTCGCCTACAAGCAAACCCATACTAATGACCTTCACACCATGTGCAAGAGCAGGTACTATTGTTTTTCCTTGCGGTGGAGGCAGCGATTTGACACCCATCATAATATGACAGTTAGGACCATACACATCCGCATCTAATAAACCTACTTTGTTTCCATTATTAGCTATTGATATAGCCACATTTACTGCAATGGTTGATTTACCAACACCGCCTTTACCAGATGCAATAGCTATGGTGTGCGCAAATTGTGATTTATTGCTTTCTTGATGATTCAAACAGCACTCCTTGGTCGCTCATCTAAACTCAATACATTATTTTGTCTTAGCAGTCATCTTATCAATGTATATCGACACGTCTTTACGTGCTTTATCAAATTTCTTCAACAACTCTTTGTCACTACCCTTATAACGACGAATCGTTTGTTGGGCACATGCAGTACAACCCAATCTAGCTCGATGTGAACCTGCATGACAGGTCATACATCCATTGACTCTCATCATCATCAATGAAAATCCCAACCCATCTACAGAATCGGGTTCTTGTTCACAAACCATATCTACTAATTCATCCCAGTCTTCACCACGAGCGCCCTTTAAATGTGGGACAACGCGTTCTGGGAACAATAATTCTGCATCCTGTTGATACATGATTATGCACCTATATTTAAATTACAGTACTCCACTAAAGATATCTTTAGAAATATATGAAATTATACGATCTAATTGTATAGCTATTTAGTTGCAGATATTTTATCAATTAATACCATTAACCAATTTGATGTTTACACCACCTCGAATTCACACTAATCAAGAATGGGGTTAATTAGCTTCTGCTGCTGCCTTTTTTGCAGCAGCCGCTGCCTTTTTCGCAGCAGCCGCTTCTTTCTTAGCTGCTTTCTTGGCAATTTCCTCAGCACGGGCTGTTTCCTCTGCCAAATAATCGGTAGGACGAATACTAGCATAATATTCGACCGGCTTGTCTAAACGAGCCTTGTCGAAAATATGTGCCTCAGTACGATCATAAGAAGCCAATTCATAATCATGGTCCATTTTTATAGCATCAAACGGACAATACTCCGCACAATAGCCACAATTCATACATATATCAATGTCTATATAAAAATTGGTTGGTTCAGGGATAGGACGTCCAGTATCTGGATCAGATGATCTCTCTATCCATATACACTGAGGCGGACATACTTTTGCACATATACCACAGGATGTACACCGATCAGTCGTACTCCCATCCTTATTATTTTCATACAAAAGAAAAGGTATAAAACGAAACTGCTCTGGTACAGGCAGTTTCTCATCGGGATATTGAACTGTAAACACTCCACGACCTTCTGTACCTTGTCGGATGTTCATGGAGCTATCACTATAATAACGTTGTCCTAAGAACCGCATGTCATCCACAAAAGAATTTACCAGATGCCTGATTGTTACACCCATACCCTTAAGTATTCCTGTCCCGTACATATAATCAAGCTCCCTATTAACGGTCTACTTCACCCAATACGATATCTATACTACCCAATATAACCACTGCGTCTGCTACCTTATGCCCCTTGCACAATTCCCCAAGCACAGTCAAATTCACAAATGATGGAGCACGTACATGGTAACGATATGGGTTAGCCTTACCTGTCGAAACCACGTAATAACCTAACTCACCCTTAGGATTTTCAACACGCCCGTAACTTTCACCCGCAGGTACTCGTACATTGTATTGGGGCTTGCCAGAAAAAATCTCTCCCTCAGCAGGTATGTCACGCATAACTTGCTGACATATTCTTGTGCTTTCACGCATTTCATCAACACGAACTAGATAACGATCATACACGTCACCATTTGGTCTAGTGCAAATATCAAAATCAAAACGATCATAAATACTATATGAATCTGCAGTACGCAAATCATATGGCACTCCAGAAGCACGCAGAAGTGGTCCGGCAGCACTGTACGCAATTGCTTTGTCCGGTGGCAGAACCCCTACTCCAATACATCTGCTTCGAACAATTTCATTTGCTGTCAAAAACTGGTCAAGTTCATCTATCGCCTTTGGCAAAGTATTTTCAACCAAATCAGTAATAAACTGTACTGTATCCTCACCGCGTAATGTGTCGGGAAAGTCTCGTGCTAATCCACCAAACCTCATATAATTACACATCATACGAGATCCAGCCGTTGCTTCAAACACATCCAATATCAGTTCACGAGCACGTATAGCATACAAAGCAGGAGTCTGAAACGCACCCAAGTCATTCAATAGAAAGCCAATAGCCCACATATGATTTGATATACGCGTAAGTTCAGCCATCAAAATCCTGATGTATTCTGCTCTTTCTGGAACATCGGCACCCATAAGCTGCTCGACAGCAAGAGCATAACCAAAGTTATTACTCATAGAGCACAAATAGTCTAATCTATCCGTATAGGGCATATTCTGAAGAAAAGTATTACGTTCTCCAATCTTCTCATGGTTGCGATGTAGATAACCCATCACAGGCTGTAAATCAGTAATGGTTTCCCCATCCAAAGCCACAACCATTCGAAAGACACCATGAGTCGAAGGATGCTGTGGGCCTATATTAACTACTATTGAATCTGTATGCAGTGACTTACCATTTGAAGTTGTCTTTTGCAGGCTTTCATACAGACTATCATCAGTTTCTGGAGTCCAATTGTTGATATCGAATCCAGGGGGATAACTAACATTCTTTCCATAAGGATTGTCTGCTTCGCTTCGCTTAACACCCCCACCAGGCCACCGACTGTCAAATGGCTTGACATCTTCCTCATAATAAGCTTCCTTCCAGTCTTTACGAAGCGGATATCCGTGAAAGCCATCCCACATTAATATGCGTCGCAAATTTGGATGACCATCAAACTGAACACCATACATATCAAACACTTCCCTTTCCTGAAAATCAGCGCCGGGATAAATTGGAACAAGCGTTGGTACGACTGGATTTTCTCTATCTAACTGGACTTTTATATTTATACCTTTACCGCCAGCAGTCTGGTCAGCATGATATACAACCTCAATATGATTCTCGTCAATATAGTCCACACCGGTTACCGAAGACAGATAATCGTATCCTAACTCATCCCGAAGCACATTTGCTACCTCAGGTAACATATTCGCAGCAACTATATATCCTTCATATCCCTCTCTGGTGTCAGAATGCACTTCTCCATCAAAACGGGCCACTAGAGAATCAGATGCTACTTCATTGACTGGTAGAGTACCTGAGCTATCTTTATCTGACACAATTATTCCTCGACTGATTCAGTATTTTCTTGCACTTGGCCAGCTTGCTGCGCTAGCAAAGCATGTTGACGTGGATCAAACAAATCAGGTCCAAGCACTGGTACCGGAACTGCTTCACTAGTTTCTTGACCATACCATCTTACTGATTTTAATGATTGGCTATCTATTTTTTCCTGCAGCTTTATAAGTCCATGCAACAAAGCTTGCGGAGTAGGTGGACAACCAGGAACATACACATCCACTGGCACAAACTTATCAATACCAGACACTACGTTGTATCCCTCCTTGAAAGGACCCCCTCCACTTGCACAGGCGCCCATCGCCATAACATATTTAGGTTCGGGCATCTGATTAAATAATCGAACTATTTGAGGAACCATCTTTTTTGTAACTGTACCAGACACTATCATCAAATCTGCCTGGCGCGGAGTAGCTCTAAAAACCTCCATCCCAAAACGGGCAATATCAAAACGACTAGCTGCTGTACAAATCATTTCAATCGCACAGCAAGCTAGACCAAAAACCATAGGCCATATGGATGAGCGGCGTCCCCAGTTATATATTTTGTCCAATGATGTGATCGTAACAGCTGATTGCAGCTCACTAGGTACCGGTATATCAGGATTAGATAGTTCGTTGTTCATCAGTGAAAGTACTCCTCACATCTTATTTTACCGTTCTTTATTCTCATTGTGGATTGTTGAAACATAACTACCCTATAACTTACCTACTAATTGACTAAAACCGTAACATAGCCAATATTGTCAAGTCCATTAATTACATATTTCACAACCTAGTGATTATATGATTCAGGTACTCCTTTGTCAAGAATTATTGCTGACTGATAGGTAGTTCCTAAATGATTCTTTGTTGACTGTAATATGGGTTGATGCTAAAATGTGACAAATGTAAACTAAGCTCAATATGTTTAGCTTAGTGTTAGTAACAGTGTAATTGTCATCATCGGAGAGCAACATGAGCGTATCAACAGATGTGCAACAAATAGTACCTGAGTCACAAAACTACGACGATATCAACCTTACTGAAAAAGCTCGGGAGCATTTAACTAAGCTACTTACCGAACGTAACATACCAGACCATGGCCTGCGTGTATTTGTTTCAGGTGGCGGCTGTTCTGGCATGCAATATGGTATGGCTATGGAAAGCGAGCCACGTGAATTTGATACTATAGTCGACTCTAATGGTGTCAAAGTATTTATTGATCCTACATCACTTATGTACATGCGTGGTTCTTCAATCGACTACGTAGACAATTTGATGGGTGGTGGTTTTAGTATAGATAATCCACAAGCAGTAGCCAGTTGTGGATGCGGTCACTCTTTCCGCACAACTGAAAATTCTCCGTCTAGTCCACCGGCATCATCCGGAGGATGCGGATCCTGCGGTTAGTCTATTTGTTTTAGATAAAATACTCCCTAACAACACCATAGTAGAGTAACAAATATATTGGTCCATTTAAATAAACCATTTCGCATTTAATCTATAGACAAACTAGTTGCGTTGTCTATAGATTGCAACCACGCCTGAGAAAATTCCCAGCGCAAACAAGCCTCCTATTAGCACGATTGGTGGCAAAGCTCCGCCTTCAAACTCAGGAGTAGAGAAGGTAGGCTGAGGCATAGGAGGTGCAGGAGTAAAAGTGGGTAAACGAGTAGGAAGAGAAGTGTTTATTAGAGAGTCTGACCCAGATAATGGAACCGCTTGAAGAGTAGGTGTGGGAGGAGATTCTAACTGCGGTAAATCCTCTACCATCATCCCACGAACCAACACCAATGGGGAATAAACCCAAGCCACACTATTTGAACCTTCTGGATACTGTATAGCAATCCATTCGCCGAAGGAGGTACGTCCAACTACTGCAGCCATCTGGCCAGCTACTAGGACACCCACCTTTTCATAATAAGTGCCTGGCCCAGAACGAACATTGACTCGCTCGGGCACAAAAATATGTACCCCACCTACAGTTGGAGTGGGCACAAAGGTTGTTGTCGAAGTCGCCGTATTGGTAGGAACTGTAGTATTCGTAGGTGTCAATGCGCTGACAGAGCCGTACCAATATAGGCTAACAAATAGACCCAATACTGCTAACAAAATCCGCTTGAACATAATGTATTATATATAAGTATTTACAAGCACAGCATATTTACACATATTATCAAGACTCAACAACCCTAACTAATACAAGCGTACTCCTCATAGACTAGTCATAATTGATCTACAAGCATGAGCTTAGTATACAGTCACTGACAAAACTTATTGGGCTGATAACCCAAACGTGTAAATCGGAATAGACCAATTATCCCACTCAGAACCAGCAGAACTGTATGCAGGTACACGCAATCCAGACAATGGATCATATAAACCAATTACTATAGTATAAGTCTCTCTAGATGTATCTACATCATAAACGAGTTTATGATGGTCAGAGATTAAACTTCCCGGTTCCCATGCTGATGTTGGCCAATACCCATTCGAAGGAGGTTGATCAGCTTGAGCGACAATATTGCCCAATGAATCAATCATATGAACAAACACAGTTAAATCAGTTGTGATTTTTGTTGCGGGCTGCCAATACAACGTAAAAGCAATTTTAGATGGCACATCTTCTGAAATACTATAACCTACTAACCTAGCTTCCGAATTAAAGACAGATCCATCTATCACCTCGGGAGTATAATTTTTTTCATGCAAAGGTAGCAAACGTCCCAAATCAAGAAATAAGGATTCAATTGGCACATCACTTACACTTATTGAAAGCGGATTGCTTAAGTCGTCATCCCAGAAGGACAGGTTCATTCGCATAATCGTCGGTGCTTCAGCCGAACTCAAGATAGGTACAACATATGTGTCGGGATAAATGACATCTGGTTCCCAGTCGGCCGTCGGCAGCAGACCACCTCCTGGCCAAGTATCTAATTTAGCTATATTGTCCATCTCATATCCATACACATTAATGGCGAGCTTGTAATCAACGTCCATGTATGACTTGCCACGCCAATAGAATGTGATTTGTATAGATTCATCTCTAGTTACACTGTCATTGAGCACGGAATAACCTACCAATTCAATCGTATTATTAAAAATAGCACCACTTACTATCATATTCGAAGGTATATCTTCGTATAAAATCTTTTTTGGTACAGTGTAACTAGGTTCAATATATAATTTCACCATCAAAATCGACACAATTAGTAAAACGAACACTAAAACGATAGAAAATATTTTTTGTAAATGTTGTCCAACTAGAGAAAGTATCCCCGCACATAAATACGTACTAATAACCGTCACGGCAATGAGTGCGAGCCTACCTTGCGCAGCATGTTGATAAAAGGACCAATAAACGTTTCCCGCAAGGGTAACCAATATAAAGGTACCTACTAAAACATGTGTTATATGGACTTTTCTAATATTATTACCAAACGAATAACTCTTTGCAAATGACACAATACCTCCGCCAAAAGCGAATACAACTAAGCCATTTATGAAAACAAAAAACCATTTGTCAGGAATTATATTAAAAGCTCCAAATATTCCCCATAGGGAATACCACCAACCTCTCCACTCTAGTATCAACTCATCCCATGTTGGTGGTCCAGTTCTCACAAAACCGTACATTTCTGCCATCATGTTAGTACCTAGAAAATCATCATACAAAATAAAATTCCTATAAAACCACCACCCAGTCAATACTAATACACATGCTGCAATAATTAACCCTTCTCGGAATGATTGCAACCAGCTACCTGAATATTGTTTTCTCCATATGAGATATATGCCTACAACTGGCAACAACAATAGTGCAGAAAGTTTAGTGAGAATTGCCAATCCAATAAGCACACCTAACAACCAGGGTGCAAATTGCCGCTGTAGTATTTTGTTTGGAAACCATGATGGAATCAACAAAGCATTATCATCAAGATTAACTATTAGAATAAGAATATAAATAATAAGTGACGCCAAAAACCAGACACCATTGTCATTGTTCACTGATGCTGTAATGAAAACAAACATCGGGTTCAACGCAGTAAACGATGCTGCCAGAATTGGCAAGTTGACCTGTCCTGGAAAAAGAGCTTTCGCAACAAAGAATGTAAGTGCCACAGTTCCACATCCTAACAATATGGAGAACCACCGGAGTAAGTGCACGGCCAGAGCAACATCAGTCAAGGGAAATTCCTTAGTACTAGTATGACGAAACATGTTTACATTTACGGTAGTACCTGGAACACCTACTTGACCAAAAGGATTGTATGAATAATGACTTAGTGAATCAAAATCATCAATCCAAGAAATTAGGGATGCACCTATCAAATAATAGAATGGTGGCTGGCTACCTTCTTGTCTATAAGTAGTAATTTCTCCAACCTGTTGTACAGGCAAACCACGACCAGATGCAATTTCTCTTACGACTCCATAGTGCCACGCTTCATCAGAAGCTTCAAAAATCGGTGTTGATTGATTGTACACAAACGCAACACCGATAAACAATATTAGCAATAGTCTTAAAGGAGTATATGACTTCATAATTTTGGTAAAAATATCAGCATAAGGAATGGAAACACATCAGTTCCAGAGACTGACTGTTTTTGACATTATACAATTTCAGATACTAATTAGAGTTGATGAAGCAGGCTAATTCGTGGCCAGGGTCCATAAGAACACGAACTGGGGTCGCGGGTGCAATTCGAACGGTATGTCTTTGTAAACTATGTATGAAGCGTCCTGAGGGAAGACGTACACGATAAACATTGACCATACCTCGGTACTCTCTTGTTAACACTATTGCTCCAGAGGTTGGATCAGGTGCAATACGTACATCATCAGCTCGTACCGCTACTTCAACTTGATCACCAACATTCACAGGATGAGTTGACTGCAACAAACCAATCTCAGTTTGAACACCTTCGGCAGTCACTTCTCCAGGCAGGAAATCTGTTTCACCCATGAAAGTAGCTACAAAGCGAGTAGCAGGATTACCAAATACATCGCCAGGATTACCCACTTGCTGAATACTTCCTTGGTGCTGCACGGCAATGCGATCCCCCATAAACAAAGCCTCTTCTTGATGATGAGTTACAAATATTGCAGTAGCCCCACTCATTCTAAGAATAGCTCTCACTTCATTACGTACATGTACTCTCTGCCCACTATCGAGGTTAGAAAACGGTTCGTCCAAGAGTAATACATCCGGTCTAGGACCCATCGCGCGAGCAAGAGCAACACGCTGTTGCTCCCCGCCAGACAATTCATTAGGCATACGATCTGCATAACCACTTAATCCAACCAACTGTAACATAGCAGCTACCTGATCGTCTTTATCGGCACCGTGCAATCCGTAAGCAATATTAGCTGCTACACTTAGATGCGGGAACAAAGCATAATTTTGAAACACCATACCAACTCGACGAAATTCAGGTGGGACAAATCTCTCCGGGCTCACCATCACACGACCACCTACTTCAATCGATCCAGCATCAGGCTTGGCAACGCCTGTAATTAGACGCAAAAGCGTAGTCTTACCACATCCACTAGGACCGATAAGAGCAAGAATCTCCCCTTTAACAACATCAAGACTTAGGCCATTCAACGCACCAGTATCTGAAAATGTTTTCACTAAACCTTCACATCGGACTGCTATCTCACTCATTTAATTCAGACTCTCTCTTAAGATAATAGATGCCATCGGCACAGATGATAACAGAATTAATAACAATGCGGGAGCAGCAGCTGCTCCAAACATTGCTTCTTCAACAGCCGACCAAACTGATGTTGCTAAAGTACTGAAACCTAGAGGCCCCAAAATTAACGTAATGGGCAATTCCTTCATAACCGTAAGAAACACTAAGCCAATCCCAGCAGCTATGCCAGACCATGAGACAGGAACTGTAATAGTACGAAACACCATTAACGGATTCTTGCCTAAAGTCCGTGCTGCTTGCTCAATACTAGGAGATATTTGCAAGAAAGACGTTCGCAATGCCCCTACTGCCTGTGGAAGAAACATGATTAAGTATCCGAATAGTAACAAATATACAGTCTGATAGATAGGATTGGCGTAATTAGCACCAAAAAACACCAATGCTAAAGCAACGACTATGCCTGGTAAAGCAAAAGCAGAATAGGATATCCTTTCCAATAAGATAGCAAAGCGACCCTTTTTACGCACACTTAACCACGCAACAGGAATAGAAGCTAATAATACTAATCCTGATGCCAATCCAGATGCGAATAAAGAATTCCATGCTGACATCCACAATGATGAGTAAGACATGGTAATATTGATTTCTCTAAACAACCAGTAAGCTAATATGCTCGCAGGTAGTACTAGCGACAATACTACAATACCAGCACAAAAAAATAATGATGGCCAACGCCAATGCCCAAGCTTTATTTGTATTGGATTGCCAACAGCTCCCACATGTCCTCCATAATAATTCGCCCTACCTCGGGTTCTAATTTCGATGAATAGCACCAATAAAGTTAGTAATATCAGAACTAGTGCTAATACAGCTGCACCAGTACGATCAAAAGATGATTGATACTGAATATACAGTACACGCGTAAAAGTACTGTATCGCATAAATGATACTGCCCCAAAATCCCGCAAAACATATAGCGCAACCAACAAACCCCCTGCTGCAAGACCTGGCCTAAGCTGCGGGAGAGTGATACGCCAAAAAGTGCCCCATGGACCATCTCCCAGATTTCTAGAAGCTTCTTCTAAAACAGGATTCATTCGCATTAGAGCAGCCCTGGTAGTTGTAAGAATATAAGGATAACTAAGTAAAGTAAGAACCAAAAATGCTCCGGGGAAACCGTATAATTTGGGCAATTCTTTGACTCCTAAAGGCTCTAGCCACTGCTGCAATATTCCACGCGGTCCTAATACAGAAATAAACAAGTAGGCACCTACATAGCTTGGAACTACTAGAGGTAAAGTAGTTAGTATTGCCCACAAACGACGCATGGGTAAATCAGTTCGAACAGTCAGCCAAGCGATTGGAACAGCTACTAGTGCACTACCTAATGTAACTGCAACCGCCAGATAAACGGTTTTTAACAGAATACGAGCAGTACGATAACTAAATAGTATGCTCCATATTGAATCACCAGCTTCCGATGCGCGAAGAAGTAAATATCCAATTGGCAACAGAAGTAAACTTGCAACAAGAGCGCCTGTGAACCACAACACAACTTTCACCGGACTGGTATTACGAAAGAAAAAAATCACGCGACGCTCTCCTTTGCAAAGCACTAAATTCACACAAAAACAAATTTATACAAGCTTGCAATTATGCAATTTAGTCATCTATGACAACTATTCCAACGCACCTACTTCTGTAAGCAGATCAACTGTACCTTGTAAATCTACTAAATCACTAAGATCAATATCAATCTTAGGCAGCTCAGCAATTGGAGTCAACTCTCTATGAATCTTCACACCCTCTACCAATGGGTATTCATAAGTTTGTCCAGCAAAATACTGTTGTGCCACCGGAGACAAAAGGAAATTAATGAATTTCATTGCGTTGTCTTCATTTGCACCTGTATCGATCCTACCAACTCCTGCAACCATTACCAATGATCCAGGGCCACCTCCTGTCAAGAAATAGTTCCTAGCTTTGAAATTCTCACCTTCAGCAGCAATGAAACGATGCAAGTAATAATGATTCACAAACCCTACATCAATCTCACCTGCAGCTGCAGCAGCAACTTGCGGTGTATTCTTAGGATAAACACCAACATCATTGGCCATTATGCCTTGAAGCCATTCCTTGGTCTTATCTTCCCCCCAAGTCGATCTCAGAGCAGTAACCATTGCTTGGAAAGAACCATTAGTAGGTGCCCATCCAAGACGACCTTTCCACTCTGGCTCTACAAAACCCCATAGATCAGAAGGTAGATCTTTTTCAGGATCAATGGTTGCGGTATTGTAAACAATCACCCGCGCTCGACCCGAAACACCAACCCAGTTACCATTTTTCGATTGAAACTTTGAATCTACATTGGCTAATACATCAGCAGGTAAATCTGCAAACATACCAGCTTCGGCCACAGCACCAAGTCCGCCAGGATCTTGTGCCCAGAAAACATCGGCAGGGCTATTATTGCCCTCTTCCAGCAACACTGCTGCCATTTCAGCAGTTTTGCCATACTTAACTTCTACTTCTATACCTGAAGCAGCAGCAAACTGATCGATAATGGGCTGCACTAGCTTCTCTGAACGTCCAGAATACACTACCAGACTTCCTGGAGCAGAATCAACCTCAACAACCTTTTCTACCTCTACTACTTTTTCAACAGGAACCTCCTTGACAACCTCTACTACTTCGGGCTGACAAGATGCTACAAACAAACCAGACACTATCAATGAATACAATATCATTTTTGTACTACTAACAGTGTTATGAAATCTAATCTTACACATAGAACTATTCACCCCATAAAAATATTTTTCTGATAAAACACAACATTAAAACAACAAAATATAATAATTATTTACATGAACGCTCTCCTCATCAATATTGATATATATATATATATATAATATGTTGACTATGTAGTAATACCTAAGTGGATAATGCTTAAATCACAATGTCAAATTTTCTTCATCATTAACACAGCTAGCACAATAACCCTCAAAACACACACAAGCGTGAGTGAATTTTGCACCAGTTAATGCCGAAAATTCTTTTTGGACTTGAACAATCTTGGGGGTTTCAACTTCTATGATCTTACGACAGCCAAGACATGTAAAATGGTAATGCTCACCTTTATTGACAGATTCATAATACTCTACACTATGATCACGAGCAAAATAGCGCTGCTCAATTAATTCCATATCCTTAAGAATACTCAGCGTTCTATATACAGTAGCAATATTCAAATTGCCATTAATCTTCTTTGCTCTTCTGTACACCTCTTCCGCATCTAGATGATCGCCAGTTTCATCTAGGATAGAAAGAATAAGTTTGCGCTGAGGGGTCATCCTACGACCCGCAGCCTTTAACTGCGATTCGAGAGAAGTTTTTGTGTCCATTTTTTCACCTCTGATTATGCAATTACTGTACTGTCTAACTATTACATTAATCACACTAATACTGTAATATTCTTGCAATTGCAAATGATTCGCAATTGCAATTGCGAGAATATTAGCATAACTTATTGTAAAAAACAAATTAATTTACTGCACAATGCTTGCTTATTGCAGGTGTATGTTATTAGCAATAATATATTAAGTTTTTATCAAAAAGTGATGAACTTCACACAATTAGATGTTAGCGCTGAACAAAAATAGGTACATCTTCACTCCGAGTAATATTTCCAGCTGCGTCACCTGCACGCACATGAATAGTATGTGAACCCAATGTATCTATCTTCCAACGCGTAGCAAAAGGAGCAATCGTTCTAGTTTCGACTTGTTTGTCATCAACCCATATTTCCACAAAAGAAACTGAAAAATCATCGCTAACATCTGGTTGAATGACAATAGATTCTTCATCAATATCAACAATCTTTCCTGACCATGGAGAAGTAATACTGACAACAGGAGGCTCGTTGTCTACTGTCACCTGCACTATAGAGATGTCAAATTGTTGATCGTTCCGTATTACTAGTAACTGTAAAGTATAGAGTCCAGATAATCCAGTGGTATCCCACTGTTGTAAAACACCGTCATCTACTCTTTCATAATTGTCTTCTCCAAGCTGCGACCACTTATCTGGATTAAGGCCTTGTCCATACTGTAATCTATAATATTGAAAATCATCTCCTGTTGCATAGCCTTCTATAGCCACATTTCCTCTGACATAATCAAATGGTAGCGGTAAAATAATTTCGGCTGCTTGCATAGTTGCAGTTTGCTCATCGCCTTGAAAAGTATCATACTCATATGGCGGCTGTGGTATTCCTTCATTTGCGATCCAATCAGCAGCTCCTGAAGGCAGTATCTGAAAAATTCTATCTTCGATTAGTTCTGGCGGTGTATAAACAGTGGCTAATTTACCGGTATCTCTATTAATCTTAAACGACTTCCATATGTCGTCTAAGGAAACTGGCTCAGTTCCAATGACAAATACCTCACGAACAATATCCTGACAATCATCCGTTGGCAACAAACCGGACGGATAACATACTTTAGTCTCCTTAATTCCTATAGGACGATCCCATCCAATAGGTGCAAGACCCATAGAACGCACACCATAAGTCATGACGGCATTCCAAATAGGAGCAGCTCCATTAGACCCAGTGACTTCTAACATTCCTGTGGAGTCATTATTTCCTACCCAAACTCCAGCCACTAAATGAGGTGTATAACCCACGGTCCAGCTATCAACATAATTGTTTGTTGTGCCAGTTTTGGCCGCAGCGGGACGTCCCAACTCCAAGGAATTAGGATGGCCAAAAGCAGGAATACGAGCACGCTCATCCGAAAGCACGTGATTCATCAAGTAAGCTAGTTCAGGACTAAGTACGGCCCGGGTATCGGGTTCTATAAACTCACATGGTGATTCACCGTCCGTTCCGCAGTATGTCAATACACTACCATCCCTGTCTTTAATGTTAAGAATCGCAACCGGATCTAAGGATCGAAAACCAGTCCGAATCTGCGATTCATGTGAAGGTTTACCTGCCATAATTCCATTGTTAGCAAGCACACTATAAGCATAGGTTAGATCCATCAAGCTAACTTCACCTCCACCTAAAGTTAGAGCCGGACCAAACTTGTCAGTATCACCATCCAATGAATTAATCCCTAATTTATGCGCGGTACGAAGTACATTCTCTACACCCACCATGGTCATGACTTTTACTGCAGGTACATTGAGTGATTGAGAGAGTGCTGTACGAAAGCTAACGGGACCACGAAAAGAGCGGTCATAATTTTCGGGCACATACGAAACACCCGAATCTAATGGGAATGCTGTCCTTACATCAAGCACCATGCTAGCGGGCGTGTATCCTTGTGAAAATGCAGTTAGATAAGTGAAAGGCTTAATTGTAGAACCAGGTTGACGCAATCCGTCTGTAGCTACGTTATAACTACCATCTATGTCACTATTCCAATAATCATAAGAACCAAGCATAGAGAGTATCTCACCAGTTCCCGGTGCTTGTACAACAACCGCCACATTACTAGCTTTACGATCAACGCCTACATATTTGCTAGCTATGGGAGGTAAATATGCCGTCGCCTTACAATCAGTACTATCAGATGTTGATACAACTGTATTTGGATCTAACCCACGCAAACGTTCAATATGGGTACGAGCCACACACTCTACCTGCTTCTGTAAATCAAGATCTAATGTAGTAGTGATGCGCAAACCACCGCGCTGTACTAGATCCTCACCTAATAACAATTCAGCCTCATTCAATACATGGAAAACAAAATGTGGAGCATCAATGTTAAATCGACTACTGGCCGGTTGCAACCTAGCAAAAACATCATCAGCAAGAGCTGCACGCGCATCTTCATCAGAAATATAGCCTTGCTCTACCATCGAATCTAAAACTAAAACTTGTCTCTTCCTTGCGGATTCAGGATTGTCAATTGGATTTAGACCTGGAGACTGCGGAATCGATGCTAGCAATGCACTTTCAGATAAACTCAGTTGTGCTGCGGGTTTTCCAAAATACACTCTTGATGCTGCATCTATTCCATAAGCAAGATTCCCATAGAAATTAGTATTTAGATACCACTCAAGTATTTGTGCTTTGTTGTATCTGGTTGTGGCTTCACGCGCAATTAGCACTTCACGCAACTTACGAGCGTAACTAGTATCTGCATACATACCGGGAGCAATAATCACATTTTTTACTAGTTGCTGGGTAATAGTACTCCCACCTTGAATAAGTCCGGGGCAATCCTCAGGACGTAATACACAAATTGGTCTACTTAGGTTGGCACTAAAAGCCCTCAGCATACCAAATAGGTCGTAACCTGCATTCTGATAAAAAGTTTTATCTTCTATGGATATAGTAGCTGTCTGGAAACGCACTGGTATCTGCTCAAGATCCAACCACTGTCTATCTCCAGCACGAGGATCAATCACTTCGTACAAAACATGCTGACCAGTTCGATCAAAAACCTTTGTTGTTTGAAAAAACTGATTGCTGGAAGTCTGGAATGCTAATTCTAGAGACTCAGCGCTCGGTAAATCCACAACAATTTCAGAATATACTCCAAGCACTATCACTGCTCCAGCAGTAATGGATGCAAATACAATCATGACAACCATTAGCAACAATCCAACAAACCACGGCCGCATACTACGTATACCACTTTTGGCACGACGACGACGTGCGCGCCTGTCGCGAACAATATGTATTGCGTTAGGCATTCTATGATTATAGTACTAGTAAACTAGAACCATCCCTAATATTTAGTCACCTAATTCTGGCAAATTCCTTTCTATCACAATCATATGCGATAGACCGAACCATCTTAAAGAAGTCCTCTCAAGAGACTGCAATCCATATCTGACCATCTTGCCAATCACACCGAATTTAGACACAAGGTTGTCATATCCCCCAAAAATTACAGTATGTGAAACTATTTTCGCCTGCATCCCACTAAATAGACTTCTAATCTCAGAAGGCAAGTAAGTGCGTACATGTGGTGCCAAAATATCGCGCAAAAAATTAGGTAGATAATTAATAAAAGGCACATTCCCAAAATGGTATTTGTCGCGCCAATAAATTCCGTGTGTTTCCACAGGATACCATCGGTTCGGAACAAAAATTATAGCTCTTCCACCGCTAACACCCTTTTCTTTGTCTGGTATCCGTAACACACGTACAATTTCATTGGCCGCCATATTGTCATCTTGAACATGCTCTAGAACTTCATGAGAAATAACATAATCGAAGCATCCGTCCGCATACGGCAGATATTCGCACTGACCAGCTACCAAAAGGCTTGAATCAACAATAGAAGATGATAAACGTGATATTTCAATATCAAGTCCATGTACACTTTCATAATATTGACTTAACTCACGGACATATATACCCAATCCGCAGCCATCTACTAAGATACGATTACCAGATTGTACAGGTAGTGCAGATAACATCATTTGCAAACGTCGCTGCTGACCTTGCCTCCACACATAGGAAGGTTCTCCTCTTGAAGCAGCTTCGGAAGAGTACTGGTTCATTTCGTGCCCCAATGAAACGCTACTGATCCGAACATCACCTTCCTAAAACCGACATTTCTGAAACCAATACTAGACATCAATTCTGCCAAATCCTCAGCTGACAAGAACTCAGCTGTTGATTCAGAAAGATATTTGTAAGCATCACCATGTCCAGATATTAATTGTCCCAACAATGGAATCACACCAAAAAAATATGGCTTAAGTGTCAATCTGAGCCATGTTTGTCTAAATGGGCTAGTATCCAAACATAACAAGTTTCCCCCTTTAGCTAATACACGATATTGTTCCTTTAGTGCTGATGTCACATTGCCCACATTACGCAATAGAAATGCCGACATGACTACATCAAAACTGTTGTTTTGGAACGATAAACTGAGCGAATCAGCAGCCAGCCAACAAACACTATCTGCATTACTGCGAGCACGCGCTACATTCAACATGCTCTCGGAAAAATCTGCGCCCACACACATTATGTCAATATTATCAGATACAATTTTTAATGAAAGATCTCCTGTGCCTGTACCGATATCCAAAACACGTCCATTGTTCGGCAAGCTAGTCTGATTTAGCAAAGTACTACGCCAATATTTGTCATATCCGAATGTAATCAGGCTATTCATAAGATTATAACGATGAGCAATAAGGTTAAACATAAACCTTATGTCATCAGGTTGTTTGCTCATATATTTACGCATTATATTTATCAGGGAGATAAGATTACTGAATTTATACTGCTAGAATAGTATAAAGCTTCTATCCATTTGTCATCCTTCGTAAGCCATCCATCATACTCTCTTCGCGCTGATACAGCTTTCCAACCATCGAGATTAAATGGTACTTCCGGATCATCTGCTGCAATCCATACCCCATTATATTTCCTTGCAAAATGCAAGTGTGTGGCACTAGAATAACCTCCCTCACATGATGGGTGACCAATTAAGTCACCAGTTTTCAAGGTCTTCCCAACTTGTACTCTGTCATCATAATGGATATGCATATACAACAAGTTCCAGCCGGTTTGCTCATAACCATCACCATCAAAATCCTGAACCACTGCGCCCTCTGACGATCGTACTATTTGCCCATCAGCAGAAGCACGTATCCACGCTTGAGAAACTTGACATCCACTTGCACCGTCAGGTGGACCAAAATCGATCCCCGCCCAAGCACTACCAGAATCCCAACCCCCATGAGGTCCTCCTGTAAAATACCATACCTCATTTCTATCCCAAGGCCATTGCAAGTCCGGCTGCTCCAAATATGCAGGTAATAACGGTTCATAGGCATATCCAAACGCACTACCGAACATTTCAGTATAAAGTCTATCAAAACCACTCTCACCAACAATGTTGGGCCAGACATCAGCAGAGTACATCTTACTAAAATAAAATTGTACAGCTACTGTACCAGCATTAATACCGGGCGCAATTGCTAACTGCGATCCATCTATCAAATCTAGCACTTGCAAAGTATCGTCTCGCCATCCGTAAAAACCATAATTTAGAGTATCAGCCGCCCATGACAATTGTCTTAAGAGTCCTTTGTATCCTGATCTAACATATCCAAAGGGATATGTTAACGAAACATCACCCGCACTGGACCCCATCACCCAACCAGTTTGTTGCTCTAAAATAGCAATCAATAAACGAGGATTAACTGAGTAATTCTCAGATACATACTTAACAATTTCAGCCCCATTTCGAGTAATGCCACGATGATCTGTTTCACTAACTGTATTCAAATAACTGTCCCATTTGTTCAAATACTCTGTAATATCAAATCCTATCTGACCTGGACCATAGACTAGTTCAGAGTCAGGAATAAGTTTATGATTGGAGCCTAATGGGAGATAATTATCTGGTATTTCCAAGGATTGCCCTAACACCAACATGTCGTTTGCCGGCAAACTGTTTGCTTCTCGCAGGGCTTGGACCGACACCTTATACATACGTGCTATTGCACTTAAAGTGTCGCCGGATTTCACCACATAATTCTTCACTGCCGGCACTACTTGAGCAGGACGCGTAGCATCCGGAGTAGGTGTACCACTGACAACCACAGTAGAATACACTATCTCACGTACCTCACCTGGCATATAAGTGCCAGGTAACACCCGGGGATTATCAGCAACATTTCCCACTGGGGTAACCCGCCCATCTATACCTTCCAACTTGCCAACGTCTTGTCGTACACAAGCAATGCTTGCTAATACCATTAAGAAAAACACAATTAATGGCCGATACTCTTCATAAATGATAGAAAGTTTTTTCTGAAATAGATTAACTGCTATCAATGTCTGCTTGTAATTCATTAATTAATATTCTACCGTAGTACTAAGTGTATAATTATACAAATACCACTCGAAATAATCTGATAGAATTTCCCTATTGTTCACGTGCGTAATCCAAAGTCTCATACGAATAATGTAAATCTACCATCAATGACATCAAACTGGTTCAAGATATGTATCACACTATTTGTATTGAAACTCACATCTTGCAGTCCACCCAATCTACAACGCAATGCAACACTCCGGCCTCCAGAAGTAAAATATGCTAGTGCCACATTTACAAGCACAGCTACTATTACAACCATAAGTCCCACCAACACTATTACTATGACAGCAACTTCAACTGCTACTAATACGTCTACATCCACACCAACTAATACTCCAACGCCTACTATGTTTCCCACTCGAGATCCTAGCGCCACAAGCACTATAGTTCCAGACTACTTGCCGATTTCTGACCTGCCTGCGCCTCATTTCTGGCTGGACCGCCCAATCTCAGATGAATACAATGACTACGTCATACCAACATATAGATATGGATCTACACAAGGAGGCACATTAAGAATACATCATGGCGTAGATTTCGTTAATCCATTAGGTACACCAATCAAGTCCACAATATCTGGAAAGGTTGTTTTTGCAGGCAGTGATTATTATGCTAAATTAGGTCCAACAAAAGATTTTTATGGCCGAGCCATTATTGTCCATACATTCAATCATTTTCTACATCAACCGGTTTTTGTCCTCTACGGTCATCTTGATACTATTCTAGTTTCGAAGGGACAAACCATAGAAACGGGAACAATTATAGGAACTGTAGGTGGAGCAGGAATAGCTAGAGGTGGTAGCCATTTGCACATGGAAATACGCGTTGGACATAATGATTATCTGTCAACAAGAAATCCAGAATTGTGGATCCGTCCATACCCCGACTGGGGTACACTAGCAGGAAGAATAACAGATAAAGATGGCAAACTTGTTCCACTAGTGAATATAACAGTGATTTCCAAGCAATTAGATGAGACAGATATTAGTCCTGTACGTCGCTACTTAACCACGTATGCTGAAGGTCCGGTCAACCCAGATGAAATTCTGGGCGAAAATTTTGCATTGGCTGATTTACCGCCAGGTATATATACTGTTGGTATAAACACAGGAGGAACTATCCAAAGACAGGACGTCACTATATTGCCAGACAGACTGAATTGGATAGAATTTGGAAATGTTAATCCACCCCTAACATGGACTCCTACACCAATTACAACCCCAACACCAAAACAATAAAAAGTCTTGTACAAAGGTGGAATAACACAGCATTATTTTGTTTAGTGATGCTAAATCTATTGTACGCGTGCAGTTACCAAGATCAGGATAAAAACACTGCAAACCACATTGAGACAGCTAAAACTGCTACTTTCGTGGCCTATCAAAAAACTCTACCGCCACCATTACCACCGCAACGTACTACTCCTACTACTACTCCGATACCTACGGAGACCAAAAAACCAACGTTAACTCCTACTAATACCGCTACATATACACCTACAGTTACACCCACTCGTACTCCTATAGTACCTAAAGCACGTCCAGAGCAATTACCATTGCCAAGACAGGATTTTGCAAATGAAACACACTTGTTCTATGGACGTCCAATGTTGGAAGGTAACAATTATCCGGTATCACACTATCGTTATGGTATGACCTGGGATGGACTGTTAGCACCCCACTTAGGTGTAGATTTAGCTAATGATAAAGGCTCTATGGTAGTAGCTATTGGTAACGGTACAGTAATATATTCAGGAAATGATGATACTGAACTCTTTGGGTTCAGAAACGAATTCTATGGCAACCTCATAGTGTTAAGTCTGGATCAAAAATGGAATGACAGGCAAATTTATGCACTATATGCTCACTTAAGTGAAACTAATGTGGAAATTGGACAAAAAGTAACACAAGGGGACATTGTTGGAAAAGTAGGCGAATCAGGCGCAGCATTAGCACCTCATCTCCACCTCGAAATAAGAATTGACGATCCCAGAAATTACATGTCAACCCGTAATCCAGAATTGTGGTACTTGCCACTACCGGGTACCGGTGTTGTGGCTGGACGCATACTCGACAAAAATGGTCTATTTATACCTGGACACATGGTAAAAATTACCTGTGCCGACCAAGGTGTCCGATGGGTACAAACCTATTGGAATCAGTGGACTCCACCAGATGATAATTTCAGTGAAAATTTCGTTTTCAGTGACATTCCTGAAATGCAATGTACAGTGCAATCGGAATATTCTGGAGAGATAATTAGCCAATCCATTGACATACAGCCACAGGACGTAGTGTTTGTTGTATTACGACATTCATCTTAACAAACTGGACAATACAGATAACTATTATTGATTGTAAAATATATAGCATCTCATGACACGTATATATAAAATAGCAATCAGATTTTTACTCGGAGTTTTTGGCACTATATGTATTGTCGGATGCCAAATTAATCCGGAGAGTCAGTTTAATGAAGAATCCGTAAGAGAACCAACTCCCACACTTTTCGGAACAGCCATAATAACACCTGCCTCCTCAGAGGCGACACCAACCCCTTTACCCAAAAAAATCCCGGATGTATGTGTGTTTCCAGTATTCAATGAAGAAGTTGGGCAAAATGACGAGGCTGCCATCTATCGATTCAATTGGGTATCAGGAGAAGAAAATCTAGAAATTGAAACGCGTGGTGGCCCAATTACAATCCAGGGCCCTGTCAATCTCACAAGCGGTACGCGTCGCTTACTAATTGTCCATAGATATCCCCCACCAGAAATACTGAGTGTATCTTCCAAACTTAAATCAGAGAGTAACCTACTTTATGATACTAATACTGACGCTGCGGAGATTCGTACAAAAGATGGGAGCATATTAAGCCAAACCATATACGATGATGCTGGGGACATAGGTAACCTAAAACCAGCGCTCGATGTAATATCTGTTGAAAGACAATTTGCAGAAGATGGAGGTTACATAGTTCGGTTGACTACAAATGCTCCTAACGATGGTATATATGAAACATCATTTGAGAACATAGAGCTAAGAATTGGCTCCGAACGATATGCACACCGCATTCTAAATAACGGAAAAACAGTAAACCTGAAGTATGACTCTGAAGGCAACTATAATATGTGGGATGGTACCCTTATATCGCAAGGAAACACTATAACCTGGGTGCTTGATGAGGGATCAGATGTCAACTTCAGTGTGCGAACAGCAACTGACATTCGGTTAGCAGATGACACTTCGATTTTTCCAGCAGATAAGATGGACACACTTTGGAAAGCATCTCAAAGTGCTTGTAGATAATTCTGCAACTATCAGTCAAAGCAATTTCTGAAAAAAAGTCACATGTGACGTATACTAATGGTCTTATGAGCATAATTACTAGTAAAACCCGTAACTTTTTCTATATAGTAGTTCTAATAGCATGCTACCTCACTTATGTTACCATTCGCCCTTACCTTTCTAGTATAGTGCTCGCAGTATTGACCGCCATTATGTATCGCCCACTATACTTGCGATTCCTCCAATGGTGTCGTGGATATAAATTTCTCGCAATGACGATCACAATGATAGCCCTGTCTATAAGTTTACTAGCACCATTATGGCTAGTAGGCGATATTACAATCAAGCAATCTCTACAATTCACTCAAGATGTCAGCAGACTTGTTACCGGAAACAATCTCACATTGCTTAATGCAATCTCACAAACCAACACACTACTAAGCGCGATACCGCTGGTAGATTATCAAGTGACTGAGGAAGCGCTAATTGCTAGCGTCCAGAAAACGGTAGGTCCTATCAGCACATATATTGCAAACAATGCCCTTAGTATTGGGACCTCATCAATTCAGATAATCACTCAAGCAATAGTTTTTGTCTCTGTTCTGATTACTTTGCTTCCTATCACACCAAAAGCTTTCCAAATAGTAAAAGATCTCAGTCCATTAGACGACCAACTTGATCAAAAATACATTCAACGTGTAACAGCAATGGCTCGTGCTATGGTAAGAGGCGTATTTGTAATTGCGTTAGCTCAAGGAGTTGCAGCAGGTATTTTTCTTGCGGTCGGAGGCGTACCATATGTGGCTTTTTGGACTCTGCTATGCATTGTGTTCGCGCTATTACCATTAGGGGTAAATGTAATAACTATCCCAGCGGGCATTACACTAGTAGTTTTTGGTAGTGTGTGGCAAGGACTGCTAGTATTGTTAGGAGGTCTTTTAGTTGTAAGCAACATAGATACATTTCTACGACCAATGCTTGTACCCAAGGAAGCTAGCCTAAATCCTGCACTTGTATTAATTGGTGCCCTTGGAGGACTAAGACTTTTTGGATTCTTAGGGGTAATATATGGTCCAGTGGTTATGATTTTCTTGGTGACCACTATTGAAATATATTTGGAACATTATAGATACGAGAAAACATCAGCAGATACGCACTAAGTTTAGAATAATGAAAACCATAATGTCAAACGTGACAATAAGTATGCGCATATCAGTCTTAGTACTAATGTGCGCATACTTATTTATATTTCCAGAACAAACATCTGCTACCGGAGAAGTAGTACACGTAGTGCAACCTGGGGATAATCTATCGAGAATAGCAGCACGTTATGACACCACAGTCGCTATATTGACTGCGCACAACCAAATCACAGACGCAAATTTTATATGGGTAGGACAATCTATTAATATTCCTGACAAGAGCAAAAATGCTCCAAATGCAATAAGACCTGCGTCTTTATCTAATACCAGTTTAAGTAAATCCGTAAGTGAATTCTTAGACAAGCCTTTTATCCAGAAAATAATTGGGGACCGCGTATACTATTCATTCACTCCTGTAGCTGAAGGCCAACCAAGAACATATTGGTTTCAATCCATCCGAAATCATGCGCATGAAAATCTCGCTTCATTAGCATATGCTAGTTTGGGTAAATGCTCAGAAGCACAGGGCATGTTGCGCGCTTTTTATTACGCTCAGAATTCAGATGGTGGGTTTCCATATTTGGTCACTGCCGAAACTGGCCCCGGAGCTACAACAACTACCAACATAACCTTGCCAGTGCTCGCATGGGAAGCATTACAGATATATAGAAAGTGTGGAGATAAAGCGTTTTTAAAGGATTCATTCGAGGCTGGTGCTAAAAATGATGACTGGTGGTGGTTGCACTCCAATCGCCGTGACCACGACCGATGCCAAGGTATGTTCTTTTGGAAAAATCATTGGGAATCTGTAAGAGATGATGCTGAATTGATCACCTGGACATCTACAAATGGCGCACAAAACCAGTGTGCGGTGGACTTAAACGCTTACTTGGTAGCTAATGATCGAGCACTCTATCATATGGCAATAGAGCTAGGTGATGACCGTGCGGAGATTTTCAATACTCGTGCGTCCCACCTATCAAATCTGATGAATAATCTTATGTGGAATGAAGAAGATAGCTTCTATTACGGAATATCTCGACGTGGAGGCCAAGTACAAGTACGCGATATTGGGGGACTCATGCCACTCTATGCGGGAATACCTTCAACCAACCAGGCACATAGACTGGTGAACAGACACTTAGGTCCTAATGGAGATTTTCACTCTGGGTTTGGGTTACCTTCACTGGGAAAAAGAGAGAATGGCTATGGAAGCGCACGCCGTTGGCAAGGAGGAATGTGGCCAAGCCTTACTACTCTAGTAGTAAAAGGTCTGGTCGATTATAACTTTGTAAACGAAGCACAGCATATAACGCGTCCTCTTGTCAAAAAAATAATTGATGGGGGAACACAAAACTTCTGGGAATTTTATGATTCGGAGACAGGAACACCTAGTCATGCTCAAAATTACATCTGGGGTGCTACAGTATTACCTATGGCTGAATTTGCCAGAATCCAAAACTGAAGTTACTAATGCTGGGTATGCACGTCTGCACTTTGGACTCGCCAAATCCCAAACAGTATTAGCGACCCGCCAATTAACATAGAAAATGAAAAAATCTCCTGAAGTAATACACTGGCAACAACTACGGTTATTAGAGGCTCAGGATATTGCAATGATGCCACTAGAGTTCCAGACATATGTTTTAACGAATAATTGTAAAGTATCGAAGCCAGACCAGTACTACCCACTCCCAAAATGACTACTGAGATCCAGCCCGAATAACTAATTGTACTAAAATCTTTCCAGCCCCCACTATAAACAAATAGTGGTGTTAGCATCAACAAGCCTAACATCAGTATATTAAGAGTGGTCATTCCTAGATTGCTTTGATACATTAAGGTTTTAAGCATAATAGAATACAATGCCCATACAATTGCACTAGATAGGACCAACACCGTTCCTATTCCTCCAAACCTACCTTGAAATAAGCCTTGCCAACTGCCCGATACTACGAGCACTGCTCCTAGACCTGCTAACAACAGCCAAACTGCTTGAACAGCTACAAATTGCTCACGCAGCCATATCCAACTCATACAAGCAATGAGAATAGGTGCAAGTGCAGACAACCAAGATGATACTATAGCAGTTGTAGTAAGCATGCCCTGCGCTTGCAGCCATTGATGTAACACTATGCCAACAAAACTCGTAAGAAATATACGAGGAAGATTGCCTCTTGAGGGGATTTGCCATTCACCACGCAAACCAACAATAATAGCTACTGTTAGAGTGCCTAATAACTGCCTTAAGAAAATCATGGTCTCCAGTCTCATTTGCGGCAATGCGATTTTGATAGCAACGAACGAAACACCCCAGAAACACACCGCGAGAATGCCTGATGCTATCGGAAGCCATGTGATCATAATGGACTTATTATTACTTAATACTAAATGTTTGCATTTGTTCCCAATTCTGTCCCACATTAACATCAACCTTGAGTGGCACAGATAATCTATAAGCAGATTCCATAACCGGACGAACCAACTGAACTAACTCTTCTACTTCATCATCAAAACATTCAAAAAGTAGCTCATCATGAACTTGCAGCAATAGATGCACATTTGGCATACTCACATGAATAAGTCGACCAACTTCAATCATAGCCTTCTTAATTATGTCAGCAGCTGTGCCTTGGATTGGAGCATTGATCGCCTCCCTTTCAGCACGAGCGCGCGCAGCCTGATCTCCACCACTTTCCGATTTCAGTAATGGAAAATAGCGCCTGCGCCCCTCCAAAGTCTGCACAAAGCCATTTTGCTTTGCAAATTCCCGTATTTCATCTAAATATTTCTTCACACCTGGCAAGCGCTGGAAATATGTCTCTATAAACTCTTCCGCCTCACCTAAAGTGATGCCAGTAGACTGAGCCAATCTATATGGTCCCATTCCGTAAAGCAAGCCGAAATTCACTGCCTTCGCCTGTCTACGCTGTTCCGAGTTAACCTCATCTAAAGCGACATCAAAAACAGCTGATGCGGTGGACGAATGGATATCAACACCATTTTGAAATGCATTTGTTAGGAACTCATCACGAGAGAGATGGGCAGCAATTCGCAACTCAATTTGCGAATAATCCATTGCTACTAACTTTGACCCATTTGGGGCAACAAAAGCCCGCCGCACTTGCCGTCCCAACTCACTTCGAATAGGAATGTTCTGCAAATTAGGGCTAGATGAGGCTAATCTACCGGTGACTGTTCCTGTCTGATTGAAAGAGGTGTGCACCCGACCTGTATCAGAATGCACTGTCATAGGTAATGCATCAACATATGTGGATTTTAGTTTGGCTATCTCCCTGTACTCCAATATCTTGCGCACCACTATATAATCTTCGGATAAAGTAGATAGAACACTCGCTGCTGTAGAATAATGTCCGGAAGCAGTACGACGAGTACCTCGTGGCGGTGATATACCCATATGATCAAACAGAGCACTAGACAATTGCTGAGTAGAATTCAAGTTGAAATCATACCCTACAATATCCTTGATCTCACCAGTCAACAACCCTATCTTTGTATCCAAATCACTACTAAACTTATTTAAGTAACTTGTATCTAGCAACACTCCTGTCATTTCCATTTTAGCAAGCAAAGGAATCAATGATAGCTCCATATTTAGCACATTCATCGAATCACTTTCTTGTAGTTCTTCGCACAATATATGATAGAGACGCAAAGTAATATCCGCATCAGCCGCCGCATAGTCAGCTGCTTTAACAACCGGTACAAGCGACATATTTTTTTGTTTTTTACCCTTACCAATCAGCTCCTCAATATCCTGCATTGCAATTCCCAAACGTACTAGTGCCAAATTTTTTAATGACTTGTTTCGAGAATTTGGGTCAGAAAGCCATTCTGACAACATCGTGTCAGAATGGATAGGATCAACAACTAGTCCTAGTCTTTTCAATATTACATAATCATATTTAGCATTATGAGCCACCTTCCCAATCGATTGATTACATAATGACTCAGACAATGCTTCCAAAACCTGCTTTAATTTCAGTTGACCATTCGGAGCCATTTCAGACTCATGTCCCAGAGGGATATAAAAAGCTTTTCCAATTTCTGCAGACAAAGAAATTCCGACTAGTTCAGCATCCATGACATCGATTGATGTCGTTTCTGTATCAAAGGCAATTGTTTCAGCCTTAGCAAGGTATTCAGTTAGTTTTTCTAACCCTTCGATGGTGTCTACGACTATGGTTTTAGTAGAACTAGCTAAGTTCACATTATTACCAGAAGATTTTTCTGCGTCTGATCCAAACGATAAACTCAATTGATTACCATCTGATTCTACGTCAGCAATAGGATCTCTCGCCAACATTGCAACTCTATTGAGGTGCGTTCGAAAATCAAGATCGCGAAATAGTTGTTCTACTTTTTTGACATCAAAGTTGCCATGCGCAGGAGCACTACAAGCGGCCAGATCAAAATCTAGCTCTAAATCAGTAACTATGGCAGCAAGCTTTTTGGATAGAAAAGCGTTTTCTTTGTTGGCAGCAAGTTTTTTTTGGAAACGTGGTTCAATTTTATCTAAATTAGAATATATGTTATCTAAACTTAGATATTGCTGCAAAAGCCTTCTGGCAGTTTTGTCACCAACTCCTGCAACCCCAGGAATATTATCTGATTTATCACCAACCATTGACTTATAATCCACAAATTGGTCGGGAGTGACTCCAAATTTCTGTGCTACATCACTAGGACTATAGAGTTTTGCGTCAGCCAGGCTTTGTCCCGGAAGACTCACCGAGACATCCTCATTCACAAGCTGCAACAAGTCGCGGTCACCTGTCACTATGACTACATGCACGTTTTGCTTAGTAGCGATTCGACTAAGGGAACCCAAAACATCATCTGCCTCATAACCTTCTTTCACAAAAACCGGTATATTAAAAGCATCGACCACTTCCTGAATACGCTCAATCTGTGGCCTTAAATCGTCTGGCATCTTTTCCCTTGTAGCCTTGTAATCCGGGAACATTTCATCACGAAATGTCTTGCCAACATCAAAACTTACTGCAAGATAGTCAGGTGATTCTTTTTCAATTAAGCGTAACAAAACTGATGTAAATCCAAATACAGCAGCTGTGGGTTCTCCGCTACGCGAAGTACCTTGGAATCCTGACCCTGTTAGGGCAAAATAAGTACGATAGGCTAATGCATGACCATCAATTAGGTACAATCTCTCAGACATAGAGAACCATTTATTAGAATATTGTATTGGGCATTATATGCGGCGTGGTGACGTAGAGCAACCGATTGACACTACAATGCACAGCTGTTACACTCCGGCGAACGACAATTAATAACTGGGGAGTCTGAACAATCAGTCTGAGAGGCAGATGATATCCTGCGACCCACAGAACCTGATCCGGGTAATGCCGGCGAAGGGAAACATCGATTTTATACGCCTCTCAAACATAAGTATTGAGGCGTTATTGTTTTTAAGGCGGTTTTGTATGACAGAATTTGAACGAGCCATAATAATTGCTAATAGCAACCAATCTGTCCGGAATGATCTCACTTCAATTATCTCCTCAAAAGATTTACTCATAGCGGCAGATGGGGGGGGCAAACATTGTCTAGATGCCGGTTGGACTCCACAAATAATAATTGGTGATTTAGATTCAATTTCGAAGACCGAACTCAACAAATTGATTGATCTTGGAACCGAAGTATTAACATATCCGGTACGAAAAAACGAAACGGATCTAGAGCTTGCAATGACCCTTGCTATAAAAAAAGGCGTGAAAGAAGTGATTGTTTTGTCTGCACTTGGAGGACGATGGGATCATACTTTGGGAAACATCATGCTACTAGCGCACAATAAATTCGAATCGACCCGTATTCGTATAATAGAGAATAATCAAGAGATAAATCTAATTCGTGCTGAACATACATACTCTATCAATGGAACACCAGGAGATACTATCTCTTTAATCCCAATAAGTAATACTGCTGTTGGAGTAACTGCCTCTGGTCTGGAATACCAATTAGATAATAGCACACTGGCTTTCGGGGCAACATTAAGCCTTAGCAATAAACTCATTGCAAGACAAGCAACCATTAAAATGAAAAAAGGATTATTAATCTGTATAGTAATCAGGAGCACCAAATGAATATAGAAGCAAAAGTAGTTATTATATTAGCATCGTTTATAAGCACACTATCACTCACATCATGCAACAATACAACATCTGAACCACAAGATAGGCTAACTTTAACAATAATGACCCATGATTCTTTTGCAGTATCTGAGGAAGTGCTATCTAGTTTTCAAAACCAGCACAATGTGAAAGTAAATATATTGAATTCAGGTGATGCAAGCACAACTGTGAATTTAGCAATACTGAATAAGAGTGAACCTCTCGCGGATGTTATCTATGGCATTGACAACACCCTACTAACTAGAGTGCTCGATAACGATATTCTGGCAAAATATAAATCACCAAATGCATATAATGTAGAAAAGGAATTCTTGTTAGACACACAACAACGTGTAACCCCCATTAATTATGGGGACGTGTGTCTCAACTATGATAAGTCATACTTCAATTCTAATAACATAGAAATACCCGACTCTCTACAAAGTCTAACAAACCCTGATTATGCCAATCTACTAGTGGTACAAAATCCAGCTGCTTCTTCACCTGGCTTGGCATTTCTTCTGGCAACCATAGGCCATTTTGGTCCAGACAAATACCTAGATTATTGGTTAGATCTAAAAAACAATGGCGTGAAAATAGTGGAAAATTGGGAAACTGCTTACTACACTGAATTTAGTGGCAGCAGCGGCAAAGGCGATTATCCTCTAGTTGTATCTTATGCTTCGAGCCCTCCTGCCGAAGTCATATTTGCAACTGAGACAATTACAGAAGCACCGACTGGCAGCATAATAGCAGATGAAACTTGCTTTCGACAAATAGAATTCGTAGGTATATTGAAAGGTACTAAGAATCGTATTCTATCAGAAGCTTGGATTGATTTTATGCTAGATAAAGCTTTCCAAGAAGATATACCACTACAAATGTTTATGTTTCCTGTAAAAACTGAAGCTAAATTACCATTGGAATTCATTGAACATGCGCAACTAGCCAACAAGCCATCTATAGTATCTCCAGAAGACATCGACACTCACAGAGAGAATTGGATCAAATCCTGGAGTGCCCTAATGTTGAATTAATCAATGTGAACAATAAAACAAGTAAGTACCTTTACCCCCAATATGCTCTGTTGTGGATAGTACCACTAGCTTTCCTAACTCTATTTTATTTCTATCCACTGGCAACGATTCTCGGCAAAAGTTTCGTAGATCTAAGCAGTCTCGCGCAACTCCTGGAAATTGTCAGACAACCCTATGTAACTAAGACTCTGTGGTTTACCATATGGCAAGCAACACTTTCCACCATACTAACTCTAGCCATCGGACTCCCAGGCGCCTACATATTAGCACACTACAATTTCTGGGGCAAAAGCATTCTTAGAGCTATCACAGCAATCCCTTTTGTCTTACCCACGGTTGTTGTAGCTGCAAGTTTCACATCGACACTAGGTCCAAACGGATGGATGAATAGAACTCTAATGACCTGGCTGAACTTGGAAACAGCACCAATAGTTCTTAATCACACTCTATGGGCGATACTAATAGCACACGTCTTTTACAACACAACAATCATACTACGACTAGTTGGTGATTATTGGACTCTGATGGACCCAAAAATGGTCCAAGCCGCTCGATGTCTTGGTGCCACTCGCTTAAGAGCATTTTTAGGTATAACTTTGCCACTTCTTACACCAGCTATTGTTTCAGCTGCCCTCTTGGTATTCATATTTGACTTCACTTCTTTTGGTGTAATACTGATACTCGGAGGGCCGATGTTCTCAACACTCGAAGTAGCAATTTATCGTCAAACAATTAATTTCTTTGACTTAGAAATGGCAGCATGGTTATCTGTAATACAACTCATATGCACATTAGGATTAACTGTATTGTACGCACGTCTTTCCAGGAAAATACACCGACCTTTGAAAACAAATCGCTTGCAATCAATTAGAAGACAACAGCATAATTGGAAAACGCGCATGTCTGTTGGCATATTGATTACAATACTAATTATCGTATTGGTAATGCCTTTGGCAACTTTGGCTTTCAGTTCAGTATACAAGTTTGAACCTGATCGCGGAGAACGCGAAAATGTAAGTGCAGGTTTCACACTCAGCTATTATCGTGAACTTTTTGTGAACAGAAGAAATTCAATCTTCTTCGTCACTCCAATTGAAACAATCATGTTTTCATTAAGAAACGCTGTAATTACCACTATAAGTGCTTTGGCAATAGGACTACCTGCAACATGGGTACTAACACGTAAAACTAGACTAACACAATTGTTAGAACCTATACTAATGCTTCCATTAGGAACATCGGCAGTGACCTTAGGACTTGGATTATTGCTAGTATTTAGTCGCACCCCTTTCAATATGCGCACATCTTCATTACTGGTACCCTTAGCTCACACGCTAGTAGCTTTTCCTTTTGTAATACGTAGCCTACTTCCATCATGGACGATTATCAATCCGCAAATACGAAAAGCAGCTGCTATGCTAGGTGCCAACCCAATACAAGTATGGCGCGAAATAGACCTACCAATCATTGGTCGCGCCATACTTGTAGCTGGTGCTTTTGCATTTACAATTTCAATAGGTGAATTTGGAGCAACGATACTTTTGTCACGTCCTGAATTTACTACAGTGCCGATGGCTATATATCGCTATCTTTCGCTACCTGGAGCTTTAAATTATGGCCAAGCTATGGCTTTAAGCACAATTCTAATGATATTTTGTGGAATAAGCATATTTTGTATAGAAGCAATTCGGCCAAATGCAATATCAGAATTCTAATCACACGGTGTAAATGATGCTGGAAATAATTGATATTTCAAAATCATACGGCAGTATGGAAACGCTGAACAAAATATCATTCTCTGTAACAAAAGGGGAGATTATTTCAATATTAGGACCAAGTGGCTGTGGCAAATCTACACTGCTGAGCATAGTGGGTGGCCTGACGACACCTAACACAGGTATGATTCGATGGGATGGTATCTCATTAACAAGTGTGCCGCCACATCTACGCAATTTCGGTCTAATGTTCCAAGATAATGCGCTATTTCCTCACCGAAATGTATATGATAATGTAGCGTTCGGATTAAAACAGCTACGACTGGATCCGGCAGAAATTGATAAACAGGTTTCTGCAATTCTGAACATGGTAGGAATGAAAGATTTAGCAAATCGAGATGTACTCAGTCTTTCTGGTGGAGAACAACAACGAGTAGCACTTGCACGTACCATTGCACCGAAACCAAGATTGCTAATGCTAGATGAACCACTAGGATCACTTGACCGCAATTTACGCGAGCAATTATTGTATGAATTACGTCAAATACTGACTGAGCTTGAGCAAACTGTTATATATGTCACTCATGACCAAGACGAAGCTTTTGCAATAGCTGATCGTGTAGCAATAATGAATGCTGGACAACTCATACAAATAGGTCGTCCTAGGGATATTTATGCAAATCCAGCGTCTACATTCGTAGCACGTTTCCTTGGACTAACTAACATTTTGGAAACATCTGTAGTATCTGTTGATACTAACAATGGAGTAAGGATTTCGGAAAATAGCTTGATACCTGTCTCTCAACCACCACCTCAACATATGAAAAATCCACGGATACTTGTACGACCACGAGGAGCACAATTATCAGAACACGGCACATTATCAGGAATATTAGATAATGTATCATTTCGAGGTGCACTAGTAGATTTGAAGATAATAGTCGCAAACAGATTACAGCTTAGATTTGAAGTGCCAACCCCATCGCTCATACCCAAGGTAGGCACAAGGATAAAATTGGAACTACCTTCAGATGCTTCAATCTGGATTGAAGACGACTCATTGTGAACATTGTTGAGCCAATAAGAAGACGCTTGTTCCAGTATGCTCATCTAGCAATGATCATATAAGATAGATGATAGCGCATAGTTGCAGACACAATGGGATTCACTTGTAAAACAAGGGTATCCCATCAGAACTACCTAATTAAGCCTTGACATTGCGCTAATACGCCAGCTATAATCGCCAAGCATTCCTCGGTAGCTCAATTGGCAGAGCGATCGGCTGTTAACCGATTGGTTACAGGTTCAAGTCCTGTCCGAGGAGCTATATTTCGTAAACAGTATTTTCATAGAATGAGATTAAAACTTTATAATGCCCGAACTTCCAGAGGTAGAAACTCGAGTAAGGCAACTACAGGAACCCTGTGCAAGCCGTACAATACAAGAAGTGCATATTGGATGGCCGCGTCATATACATACTCCCAATCCAGTGGAATTCAGACAAAGAATTTGTGGACAGCGAATTACTAATTTGGATAGGCGTGGTAAATTTCTCATTTTCGAACTTAGTACAGATGTATTGATAATACACCTTCGAATGAGCGGTGACCTCTATGTAGCTACACCCGAAACACCAATAGATAAGTATGCTCACACAACACTCACTTTTGACAACCGCCATGAATTGCGCTTTACAGATGCACGCAAATTCGGACGAGTATATCTAGTTCAATCAGCCGATAAAATCACCTCAAAGCTTGGTCCAGAACCACTGTCCAAACAATTTACTCACTCAGTTTTTTACCAAATGTTAAGTAAACACAGGCGTATGTTAAAACCCCTTCTATTAGACCAACACTTCCTTGCGGGCATGGGAAACATCTATACTGATGAAGCTCTTCATCTATCAGGATTACACCCCACTACACTTAGTAATATGATATCCAAAACTCACTCGCACAATCTATGGAGAAACATACGAAAAGTCCTTCGTGATGGAATACGTCATAGTGGTTCTAGTATTGATTGGGTATATAAAGGTGGAAGCCACCAACACCACTTTACTGTATATGGCCAACATGGCAAGCCATGTCAAATATGCAACTCTACAATTGTTCGCACGACTGTGTCGCAAAGAGGAACTTACTATTGCCCAAAATGCCAACCTAGTCCCAAAACCATCTGAAATCCAACCCTAGTATTGCTACTTGATATCAGCAATTGCTGACTTTGCACGTTGTTGGGATTTGTTACCACTCCTATTAGATTTGTTCATGTGACAATTTTTGAATTTCTTGCCACTACCACACCAACAGGGATCGTTACGACGCAATGCCTTAGTATCAGCTTTGGAATCTTCTGCAATAGATTGGGTATTTACAGCATTAAGTTCTATGGGAGTGGATGTGAACATACGGGATACCAACGAAGACCTCATGTCAACAAGTAGCTGTCTGAATAAATCAAAAGCTCGGCTCTTGTATGCAGTCAAAGGGTCACGTTGCGCATAAGCTTCTAATCCAACTGACGTCCTAAGTGCTTCCATAGATGTAAGATAATCCACCCATAATTGGCCACTAATTGAAAGCAATATCTGACGATACAATCCAACCATTACGCCACGCCCAAGAGCTGAACACACTATATCTTTCAAGCCGCCAGAAAGAGAGCTCAAATCACTGGATTCCACAGAATTAAAATTCTCTTCTCCGAGCTCTTCTCGGACCATCAAAGATGTATGTTCATTAAGGTCTGACAATTTCTCAGACTGTAATCGTTGTATCTCCAACTCACCCCAACCAAGCTTAAGTTGTTCTGTCGCTGTCTGAAGATGTCGTAACACCTGCTCAATCACACTTTGCTCCGCTTCTCCATCAAGTAATTCTGCTGCATGATACACATAAGGAAATCGCTGCTCCATCCGCACCAAACGTTGTCGACTCTTTTCATGAAAAACAACATCTTTACTATAGGCCATATCCAGTATCAAACGCCCCATGTCGCTGCGCGACAGTTCTTCTGGTTTTGACAATTGTTTGTCTAGTACCAGTGTAATTTCGCTGATGTGATTATCTATGAGAGCATTTTGCGATTCCGACACAATCTCAAGAACTTCATCATGCCAGTCTTCCCAATTTAGTTCATTCCAGACTGGTACCTGTATCTCCATATCTAGACCAGTGCGTTTTTCTAATCTGCGTTGAAACTTTGTCAATAAGTCTGTGCCAATCTTGCCTTGAATACGAGTACGAACCGCATCTTTGACATTGTCGAATGACAATTTATCTAACTCTGAACGAGTAAAGTTGGCTGACACACCTGACATTTCGAACATGGTTTTAGTAACCTGCGCCAAATCGACTGATTTGCCATGTTCACGCGCCTCCATTTCTACACCTTCAAATGCCATTTCTGCTAGTTCACATTTTTCATTGATAAATCTTGGTATCTGATCCTGCAAATTGTTTATCTCAGCACTATAGGCTATAAGCATTCGTTCCAAAGCAAGATCTGCTGAACGGCGTGCCATCTTCAACAAAGATTCGATGATATTACTGCGTTCTTCTGCAACAATTCGCTTGCAGTCCTCCAAATCTGTTATCTCTTCTGATTCTTGCTGTGCTAACCATAAATCACCTAGGCTTGCAACAGTTTCACCAAGCGAATCTAATAATAACTCAATGCTAAATGGAAAGAACAGATCCCTATCGTTGCGCTCTATAGTCGGCTGTACATTGTCAAGCCATGCCAAAAGACGCCACCATCCCTCTTCATCTTGAGTGGATAAGGTAACCCTACGGTTAACTTCTGAGGTTAACATTTCAGCAACGTCGGCTGTCAAGTCTTCTTTACCAAATATACGATCGCGCTGATCATAAAACTTAGTACGTTGGACATTAAGTACATCATCATATTCTAACAAATGCTTACGAACATCAAAATTGGCTCCCTCAACTCGGGTCTGGGATTGTTCGATACTCTTGTTAACTATGCCATGCTCAATAGGCATAGCCTCGTCAATATTTAATTTCTCCATCAAACTGGATACATTAGCTCCGCCAAATCTTCGCATCAATTCATCTTCAAGTGACAGGTAAAATCTACTAGACCCTGGATCTCCTTGCCTAGAAGCACGCCCGCGTAGCTGATTATCTATACGACGTGCTTCATGCCGTTCAGATCCAACAACGTGCAAACCACCTAATTCTCTTACTAATTGCTCATCTTCCATATACTTCAAAAAAGCCTGTACTTCATCTACATATATTCCGTAATCATCATCGGATAACAATTGAAGAGCTTTTTTACGATCCTCATGAGTCATATCAAATGCATCAGATTCCCCGAACCGTTTCAGTACTCTGTTAACATTTGCAAGAGTGTCCTCAGATATCTCTCCACCTAGCTTTATATCCACGCCACGTCCAGCCATGTTAGTCGCTATAGTAATTGAAGCTAGAGAACCAGCACGAGCTATAATCTGAGACTCTTCATCATGCTTTTTGGCATTCAATACTTGACAAGACATGCCAGCCTCTAACACAGTTTTCAAATCCATGGCTAGTCTATCTTCTAATCCCAGAATATTGCACAAACGCACCAGGTTTTCTTGGGTTGTAGGATTCAGTCGAACTTTGAGATCCTTAGCTAAAGATCGTAAATGGGATTTCTTCAACTTATCAAGAGGTAAGTTTAGGTCTGACAATTCCGGAACTGCTCGCCCGTCTTCCTCACGTTCATTTTGTTCAAACCAAACATCACGCAACAACCATACCAAGGCAATCTGCCTTAGATCAGTAGATCTAAAACGCATAGATAAACGTTCAGAAGACTCCACTGAAGTTGTACCAATTAGCATCGGTTGTCCAATGACATGCCGAGCAAGTACCTCCTGAGTAAGAGAGCGCAATTTGGCTTCTTCAGTCCGAAACACTAGATCATCATAGTCTTTACGTCGATACAGCAATGGATTGTCCGGATCTTTTACGTTAGCTATATATGAGAATTTCGAGCCATTTTCTCTGTAAGATATTTCGGTTAACTCGGGATCAACCCTAGCACGAAAATCCAGATGTGTAGGTATTGGAACAACATCAATCTGGTAGATTTTGTCAAACTCTTCTGCTTCAGTAACAGCGGTACCTGACATACCAGAAAGTGTGTTATACATCCTAAAATAGTTTTGTAAAGTTATAGTAGCATATGTTACGTTTTCAGCCTGAATTGTCACACCCTCTTTGGCCTCCACCGCTTGATGCAAACCATCAGACCAACGACGCCCAGGCATAACTCGACCGGTAAAATCATCTACTATTACTACTCTACCACCGCGAACCAAGTAATCTTTATTGCGTTTGAAAATGAATTCGGCACGTAGAGCTTGCTCAAGATGAGATTGAATTTGAGCTTGCTCCATCGTTATATCTTCAGGACTGTCTGGATCACGGAGTGTTTTACCCAAAATCTCTTCCACCCGATCGTAACCTTCATCAGTCATGGACATAGTGCGAGAGCGATCATCAATTTCATAATGTTCTGGTTTCAGCCTCCGCACCACCTTCGCTAACTCAACATACATTTCCGGATCATCTTGAGCAGGACCAGAAATAATCAATGGTGTGCGAGCACTATCAATTAGAACATTATCTACTTCATCAATGATAGAGTAGTGAAGTTCACGTTGACGACGATCCTCTATCCGATGGGCAATATTATCACGTAGATAGTCAAATCCAAATTCATTGTTGGTACCATAAGTAACATCAGCAGAATAAGCTTCATTACGCGGCACTAATCTAACCAAATTATTTTCCTCTTGAGGAGACTCCTGCGTTGGATCGAACAAGTAAGCCATTTGTGCATTATCTGTACGTGACGCATCCTGTAAGATACCAACGCTCATACCTAACATATGGAAAATAGGACCCATCCACTTTGCATCTCGACGCGCCAGATAGTCATTCACTGTAACTAAATGTGCACCTCTACCCGCTAACGCATTCAAATAAAGTGGTAATGTAGCTACTAGGGTCTTACCCTCACCGGTTCTCATTTCGGCAATACGACCATCATGAAGAACTTGACCACCCACTAACTGGACTGAATAGTGCCTTAATCCAATTGTTCTTACCGCAGCCTCCCGAACAGTCGCAAATGCATGCGTTAGAATATCTTGCATAACTTGAGATTCCGTCTCAAGCTGATCTTCCAAATCCACAATACCAGATATCGCAGATTGTAATTTTTCTCTAAAAAAGTCGGTTTTTGAGCTTAGTTCCGAATCGCTCAGAGCCTTATATTCAGGCTCTAGATAATCAATGTCTGCAGCAACTTGTTCATATAGCTTTAGGTCGCGTGCAGTAGGATTTCCACCAACAGCAGTAAGAATCTTTTTAAGCATTTAATTTAGCGGATTATTCGTTAAACATCTCACCAACACTACGACCTTCATGAGCACGCAATATTACCTCGGCCAAAAGCGGTGCAATGGATAATACAGTCATATTCGGAAGCATTTTTTCCTTTGGGATATGCACAGTATTTGTTGTAACTATGCTCTTATAATCTGCTTTGCTAAGTCTTTCAAAAGCAGGGTCTGAAAGGATTGCATGAACAAATGAAAGATGGACATCGCGAGCACCTTGTTTTTTGACAATTTCCAATGCCTGGGTAACTGACCCGGCTGTATCCACTTCATCATCAACTATGATGACGTCGCGATCACTTACATCACCTATAACACCCACAACCTCTGATTTAGGTTCATTACGCTTCCGACGTTTCTCAATAAAAGCAATTGGCATATCAAGCTTAGCGGCAAAGTTACGTCCTTTTTTTGCAAAACCCAAATCGGCTGTCACAACTACAGGGTCTTTCATGTCATCACGTAATTTCTGGAAATGAGCGATGAGAATATGAAAAGCAGTTAACACATCGCCTGGTATGTTGAAAAACCCCTGGATCTGACCTGCATGTAAATCTAAGGTCATATAACGGTCTGATCCAGCAACTTCTATCATATCAGCTACGAGTCGAGCAGCAATCGGTACACGTGGTTGATCCTTCTTGTCAGAACGCGAATAACATAAATAAGGTACCACCGATGTCAATCGGCCAACAGAATCAAGACGCAAAGTTTGCAACATAATGAGCAATTCCATCAAATTGTCATTAACAGGCGATGCCGTACTCTGTATTACATATACATCTTGTCCTCTAGCACTTGCATGTAATCTGCAAAATTGATTCTCATTAGGGAAACGAATTAAGTCTCGCCCACTAAGTGGCACCCCTAAATAATCACTTATCTCCTGAGCAAGCACAGGACAGGAAGATCCTGCATATAACCGGATCTCACCATACATATGTGTGTCTCGACCTTTTAATCGTGCCATATTTCAATCCTCATCACCGATATAATTTGTCTCGAAATGTTTGATACAATTTGTAGCTGCTGTATATGGATCAGTTTCTCCTTCCATAATCACTTCTAATTGTCGAAGCCAGTAATCCTCGGACAACATCTGCGACAACTTAGTATACAATTGTTTTCGCAACCGTGACTCAAATATTGCACGCAGCCGGCTACGATGACGTCTAATAATTTCTCCAGTAGATTTGATGTGATCATGATGAGCTAACAACCTCTCAAACAAGTCACCTATACCTTCTCCGGTAGTAGCAACAGTAGTGATTATAGGTACTTCCCATACACAATTATCTGTGTCTGACTTTTCATTAATATCACTAATGGCATTTTGTTCCCCTGCATCACTAGTTTGCGCTGCACTACCAATATCAATCATCTCGCGCAAATAACTCTTAGTAAGATTTACTTCAGGATAATCGGATTTGTTTATAACTATGATATCGGCTATCTCTAGAAGACCAGATTTAGCAGCTTGAATCGAATCGCCTAAACCTGGGCAAAGTACTACAATCGAAGTCTGTGCATTAGAAGCAATATCAACTTCTGACTGACCTACACCAACTGTTTCAACAATTACTCGATCAAAACCAGCGGCATCAAGAATATCAACCGCAGCTGCTGTTGTAGACGACAGACCTCCAAGAACACCTCGGCTAGCCATACTCCTGATAAAGATGCCTTCATCACCCAATAAATCTTTCATGCGGATACGATCACCTAGAATAGCCCCTTTACTGAACTGACTACTAGGGTCAATTGCCAGCAATCCTATCGTATCACCACATTTTCGCATCAATTTAGATAAAGAATTTATTAGGGTTGATTTTCCTACACCTGGAATACCTGTTATACCAATAAGATGAGCACAACCTGTATGCCTATAAACATTAGTAAGAATGTTTTGACTGCTGTGATCATCATTTTCAATTATAGTTAGTGCCTGAGCTAATGCCCGCCGGTCACCATCTATTATTTGTTTTATCAAAGACATGTTAGGCTGAATAATTGATTTTGTTCTTCTTTAGGTAATCACGTCTTGCACCAGTGCTACTACATCTGATGTACTAGTGCCTGGCCCAAACACACCAGTCACTCCCATCTGGAATAATTCATCAACTTCATTTTCAGGAATTATTCCGCCAACAAGCAATGGTACATGGCCCAAACCCTTTTCATGTAGCAGATTGATTATGCGCGGAACCAATACCTGATGAGCACCAGAGAGAATGGAAACACCGATTACCTGAACATCCTCCTGCATAGCTGCTTCAACAATCATCATGGGAGATTGCCTAAGACCTGTGTAAATTACTTCCAAACCTGCGTCGCGCAATGCGCGGGCAATAATCTTGGCACCTCGATCATGACCATCTAGACCAGGCTTGGCTATAAGAATACGAATAGGATTGTCCGACATAGCAAAACTCTAGCTCCTCAATGTTGGATTATACCCCGTTTCTTGACACTCTTAAAGCACACATGGTATGATTCATAGTAATGATTTAGCAGTCTGGTACTTAGAGTGCTAAATTAGCATGGTATGGAGACAAATGCAAGTAATAACTGATAGACAAGAAACAATCCTCAGTCTCATAGTACGTGAATACGTCGAAAACCCCAAAAATAGTGGGGTAAGTTCACAAATACTTGTGGACAACCATAGTCTAGATTGGAGTACTGCCACTGTCAGAAATGAAATGGCTCTACTATCTAATTTGGGTTTCCTACATCAGCCTCACACATCTGCTGGTCGAATACCTACAGAAATAGGTTATCGGTATTTTGTAAGATACCTAGTAAAAACATATGCTTTACCAGAATCTGAATGCCGCAAAATTAGTCATCAGTTCTATCAAGCACGAACTAGCGTTAATGAATGGGGTAAGCTTGCAGCCAATGTTCTAGCACGCCATACTCAAGTAGCTGGACTTGTAACAGCTTTACACAGTCATAAAGCTCAAGTTAAACATATAGAACTGATATCAACATATGGGCAAAATATTCTACTGGTCCTAGTCCTAATAGGAGGCGAAGTACTGCAAGAAATTTGTTCAGTTGACTATCCAATATCACAGACCGAATTGTCAGATTTAGCAGAACGATTAACTAAAAATTACAAAAATAGGAGTGCAAGCTACATTGAAAATCAACGTAATTTGATTGAGGACAATTTAGAAAACACTATACTTCAACAAGTCTCAGTCACAATGCAGAAAGCAGATTCCTTTGCTGCAGGAGAGTTATATTTGGATGGAGTTCAAAATGTGCTATCGCAAAGAGAATTTACTGCTTCAGAACCAGCTAGAAATGCACTGCAATTACTAGAGAAACGTACCTACATGGAGAAGTTTTTAGAATCAGCATTAAATTCTCAATTTGATGGCGTTACAGTTGTTATTGCTGGCGAAGGTGATTGGCAAGAGCTAAAAGAATGTTCGATGGTTCTTGCAAGATATGGAACCCCAAACATTGCTACCGGAACTTTAGGGGTATTTGGACCCACACGCATGGCTTATGATCGGGCTATAGGTGCAGTTAGGCATGTAGCCAACTTAATGACACGACTAGTACATGATAGTTATGGATAAAACATTTCAAACAAATAGGATACTATGACGGATTTAAATCAAAATACAGACACTGATTGTTCAAACAATTCTGACAAAAAAGATAATCTAGATCAAAATGGCAATGTTACAGATAACATGATAGACGGAGCCTACAATAAAGAAAATAACAAAAAAGATGATGATATTGCTGTGGAAGATCTCACAATAGAGCAGTGGCTCGAGAAACTTTCTGTAGCCGAAACACTTGCAGCTGACCGACTCGAGGGACAACAACGTGCTTTGGCTGATTTTCAAAACTTTAAGCGTCGTAAATCTCAGGAGATGCAACTGGCTCATCAAAATGCTGCTGCAGAGTTACTATCGCAATTTTTTCCTATAGTTGACGATTTGCAATTAGCACTCGAATCACTACCCGCTACAGGAGATGGTGCAAAATGGAGCGAAGGCTTTAACATGATTCATCGAAAAATACTCTCTGTATTCGAAATGGAAAAAGTAGTCACAATTGAAGCCAAGCCAGGAGAACAATTCGATCCACACATACATGAAGCAATTGTGCAAGAAGCCCATGATGATTATGATAGTGATGTAATAATTGCTATGGTAAGACCAGGTTACTTGCTTGGCGAACGGATATTAAGACCTGCTCAAGTTCGTGTTGCTGAGTAGCGAATAATTTATAAGGCTAATTAAACATTATGGGAAAAATCATTGGAATAGATCTTGGTACAACTAATTCAGTAGTATCAGTAATGGAAGCTGGGGAAGCTAATGTTATTTCTAGTTCCGAAGGCGGACGACTTGTTCCGTCAGTTGTAGCAGTTAATCCGAAGACAGGCGAACGAATGGTAGGACAAGTAGCACGCAGACAGGCAATTACAAATCCAGACAATACTCTTTTTTCTGTAAAGCGATTTATGGGCCGTAAATTTGATGACCCCGAAGTACAAAGAGCTCTTAAACATATTCCTTACAAAGTAAGCAGTGATGAAAATGGAGAATTGCGCGTACATATGAATGCAAAGGAATACTCGCCGCAAGAAGTATCAGCAATGATACTAGCCAAACTAAAAAGCGACGCTGAATCCTACATTGGCGCATCAGTCACACAGGCAGTGATAACTGTACCTGCTTACTTTAATGACGCCCAACGTCAAGCAACCAAGGATGCTGGTCGCATAGCTGGTCTGGAGGTGCTACGAATCATCAATGAACCCACAGCTTCTGCACTAGCATATGGCCTTGAGAACCGATCTGAAGAAACTATAGCAGTATTTGATTTGGGAGGCGGAACATTTGATGTATCTATTCTTGAGGTGGGTGATGGAGTTTTTGAAGTGCAAGCAACCAATGGTAATACCCATCTAGGAGGCGACGATTTCGACGTGCGCGTTGTTGAGTGGATTATAGATAATTACAGTAAAGATCAAGGCATCAACCTTAACGAAGACAAACAAGCTCTACAACGGATAAGAGAAGCAGCAGAAAAAGCCAAGATTGAGCTAAGCACTGTTATGCAAACTGAAATAAATCTTCCGTTCATCACTGCGGACGCAAATGGTCCAAAACACCTTAACTACACACTGTCACGATCAAAACTAGAGGAGTTGACGGAGGATTTAATTGAACAATCCATCAAACCTGTAGAAACAGCTTTAGAGGACGCTCGACTATCTGTATCAGATGTAGATGAGGTTGTACTAGTGGGAGGCATGACCCGTATGCCTGGAGTTCAAGAGGCTGTACGCAAATTCTTCAATCGTGAACCGAACAAAAAAGTTAATCCAGATGAAGTTGTTGCCATTGGTGCAGCTATACAGGCTGGAGTTCTTGGAGGAGACATAAAAGATGTTCTATTACTTGATGTGACTCCACTTACGCTCAGCATTGAAACTCTTGGAGGAATATCCACTGCCCTAATTGAACGTAATACGACGGTTCCTACCACAAAAAGTCAAGTATTCTCCACGGCATCTGACAACCAATCGGCAGTTGAGATAAATGTGATCCAAGGCGAGAGGTCTATGGCTGCTGATAATAAAAGTCTTGGTAAATTTGTATTAGATGGAATACCGTCTGCACCTCGTGGTACACCACAAATAGAAGTTACTTTTGATATAGATGCGGACGGTATATTAAATGTGAGCGCAAAAGATAAAGCCAGCAATCGCAGCCAAAACGTAACTATTCAAGGTTCCTCAGGTATATCGGACAAAGATATAGCAAGTATGATTGCTGCCGCTGAACAATATAAAGAGGAAGATAAAAAACGCAAAGAACTCATCGAGATCCACAATGCTGGAAACTCAGTTTTACATAGAGCATCCCGCATGAAGAACGAACTGGACGATAAAATAGATGATGACACAAAACAAGGCTTGCAAGCAAAAATTGATAGTCTTCAAGAAAAATTGGCAGGTGAAGACATCGCAAGCATAAAAGATTCGACATCGCAATTACAGCAAGAAGTCGAAAAACTTTCTATCTTGGTCTCACAAACTGATCAAGGTGCAGATGATGAAGATACTAAAGAACCTAAAGCAAACACCGACTTTGATGGAACAGATGATAATATACCCGACTCAGACTCTGATGTAGTTGATGGCGATTTCAATGAGATATGATAAGTATAGTTGCTTACAGAAGATGATTAATCACACCATAAATAGTAAATACCGTGTCTAGCAAACAAGATTACTACGATATTCTCGGCGTGTCACGGGATGCAGACCCAGATACTCTTAAGAATGCATACCGCCAACTAGCCAAAAAACTACATCCTGATGTTAATTCTGATGAATCATCTGAGGCACAGTTCAAAGATCTTAACGAAGCTTATGGGGTGCTTTCCGACACTGAGAAACGCGCCGCATATGACCGTTATGGTCATGAAGGTCTTAGGGGAATGGGGGTCAATGATTTTTCAAGCGGATTCCCTTTTGACGACATCTTTGACCAATTTTTCGGAGGGTTTGGAGGTAATCGCCATGGCTCCCGAAGACAGCCACGACGAGGGTCGGACCTCCGATACGACCTTAACATCTCTTTTGACCAAGCTGTACATGGTGCAACTCAAGAAATTGAAATAACACGCCCAGAAATTTGCTCTCGATGCAATGGAAATCGTGCCGAACCTGAAACATCTATCAGTAAATGTGTTCAATGCGCTGGTAATGGAGAAATACAAGAAGTACGACAGACATTTTTGGGTTCAATGGTAAATGTAACGATTTGCCCAAACTGTCAAGGTAGTGGTGAGAAAATAACCTCCCCCTGCACTAAATGCAATGGTGATGGTCAACATAATGTAACAAGGAAACTTTCCGTTAGTATACCGGCTGGAGTAGACAACGAGACACAAATCCGTCTTACAGGTGAAGGTGGACCTGGTCAGCTTGGACAACACAATGGTGACCTTTATGTAGCACTAACTGTTGCACAACACAAATTCTTCCAACGCAGGAATAATGACATCATACTTGAATTAGAAATCAATATTACTGAAGCAGCTCTTGGAACTACTGTGATGATACCCACGATTGATGATGAACAAGAACTTCGCATACCATCTGGAACACAATCTGGTGACATCTTGCGACTCAGAGGTAGGGGAGTGCCAAACGTACGAAATGGTAAACGCGGAGATCAAATTGTGGTCACTACTGTTTCTATTCCTAAGCAAACCACTTCTGAACAGGAAAGCTTACTCCGTGAGTTAGGCAATACATTCCAAGATAGGGCCAAACCTAAAGAACAAACTGGCGAAAAGGGATTCTTCGATCAGGTACGACAAATTCTAGGTATGTGAATACTTTCTCAAAATACAATCCTCAACTGTTTACTAATAGCAGCAAATATATTTGGCTTGAGGTTACTGTTAAAGTTGAACCTGATACTGTAGACGCAGTGGCTGAAGCACTGGGTCGTTGTAGTTACGGCGGGGTATCAATACAGCCATCTGAAAACCACAATGATGACTGCTATAGTACAAATGACAAAGAAATTATCAATCATACCTACAAATATTTCGAGGTTAGTGCCTACTTCGAAGTAGGCACTAACCTCAATTACAAAATCCAACAACTTGAAAGAGAACTCTTGCTGCTAGGAATGATTGCTCGCCAATCAGGACTCATGGTTCCCAAAACCCAGTATAGACCTATAGAAGATACCAATTGGTCAACCATATGGAGAAATCATTACAAACCTATAAGAATAGGTCATAAATTGATGATAATTCCTCCTTGGAATAAAGTTGAAATCGATTCGAGTGAAATACCTGTAATTATTGATCCAGGTCAAGCATTTGGAACTGGGGCTCATCCCTCAACCCAACTTTGTCTGCAAGCCATAGAACGACACCTAATTCCTGGCGATAGTGTGCTAGATATAGGATGCGGTTCTGGAATTCTAGCCATCGCTGCAGTCAAACTGGGAGCAGCCATGACTACCGGACTAGATACCGACAATGAGTCAATTCACTCAGCTCGTCAAAATGCAATGACAAACGGTGTGTTTGATAAATTTCAGTTAGTACAGGGTTCTTTGGATGCAATCAAGAAACAGCCGCTATACAGAATAGTTGTAGTCAACATTCTGTCACATACAATCATACAACTGGTAAACAACAGCTTGACGAATATGGTAGCAACTAATGGGATACTGATACTTTCTGGAATACTTGCAGAACAATCGCCTGAAATAGAACTAGAACTTGGTAAAGTTGGAATGACATTGGTGTCGAAAACCAATATGACAGAAGCAACTCCTACAACCTCCGAGTGGGTAGCATTGACATATTGTCACGCGATTTCATAGGAACGAGCACTTATAATTAAGTAACCGGTGTTCTTGTGTTACAATATACAGTACTCTGTATTTCAGAGTTAACTGCACCATAAATTTTATTTATATGATTAGATCATACAAATATGTGTAAACCAAACTAAATCCAAAACAATTCTTAGGATTATATAATGAGCGAACTTAATTTAATCATTCATCAACCAATTCGCCTGCAAATAATGTCTTTAGTAACGTCCTTAGACAATGAAACACAGATAGACTTCACTTACCTTCAAAAAATTCTAAAAGTAACAGCGGGTAATCTTGGAGCACATTTACGTAAACTTGAAGATGAAGGTTTCATCTCCATCCAAAAAACATTCTTGTCTCGTAAACCACGTACTTATATTGAAACCACGCCCTTAGGACATCAAGCATTTGCTGAACATGTAGCTGCTTTAGCTGACATATTGCAACAAACACCTACAACCAAACTAGACGAGTCAGACTGACTCGTTTACAGGTTCTGCTCAACAGAACCAACTCTCAGTCAATCCTGCAGGTATTGGGCGTTTCTGAGATACTATCCTAGTAAACGGGGGAGTCTTACTTGCCATAGCATATGCTAATTCCTCTATAACGGAAAATGTTTTGCTATGATCTATATCTTCATTTTGCGACTTTCGAACAGCCCTATTTATTTGCGACCACAATTGTTCCATACGAATGTCTGGATGGGACCATTTATAGGTAAAATTTGCTGCATCTAAATCACCTAGCCATTTTGCGTTGGCATTATGCTCTAAAAGTTCAGACCCAGGAGGAATTAACAACCTAAGACTAAATTGTACAGGATCTATATTTTGCACTAAATCATGGTTCCGCACAAAATTAAGTAAATCTAGATAATCATCTAATGTTGCCCATGGAGTAAACGGAAGTAGAGACGGCCGCCAAGGTATTTGAGCTTTCTTCATTATACCGATCACTTGTATTATATCTGCTTTAGTATGACCTTTATCAAGCACCTCGAGCACATCGTCATTGAGTGTCTCCATAGCAGAAATAACAAACGCGCATCCAGCACTTTTCATATCCGACAGCAAATGTTCATACCTTAAAAGATGCGGGATTCTAGCGGTAAAATCGAATGTGATTCCTGGAAACTCAGAATGCATAGCAGCAACAACTCTGTGTGCGTGGCCTGGACCATTGAGAAAATCAGGATCACTAAAGCTTATATGTCGTACTCCCTGGCCAACCTGATTCCGGATATCAGCAATCACAATATCCTCAGGGACCACAAAAAACTTGCCGTGGTATATAGATGTTACCGGACAATGCCTGCACACGTACTTGCATCCTCTAGTAGTCTCCGTACTACCAGCCAGATGTAATTGACCCTTATCATCTCTAAAGCGGGCATAACTATCAATATTGGGTAAATCAGCACGTGCAGGCACCAAAAATGATGTCCTCTGTAGTACAGGTTTGGCCACACTATGCAGAGTACTAACTCCCAAAGGAGGTACATTACTTTGAAAGGAATCATCGACCACTGCTCTGGCCAATTCAACTATCGTGGTCTCAAACTCACCAGAGATAGTACTGTCTGCATACTGTTCTTTACACAAGTAGTCAGAGTTTAAGCCAGCATAATCTCCGTAAAAACAAATGTGTGTCTGAGGATTTAATGCGCGAATACGTTTAGAGGCTGCTACACCCAATCTCAATGCATTATGCATTCGAACTGACACCAATACTAAGCGGGCCGATTTGATGTGTTCTTCATAATCATTGATATTTTCCACAGCCAAATCTATGCCGGAAGCATTCATTCCATCATTGCGCAAAAATCTTAATGGTGAAGCAAGGCTGAAGGGTTGATGACCAAGCTCGTAACACGAAATCAAAAGTACTTCGGGAAAATTAATGCCAAAACACATAATATAATTCTAGCACTTTGTATGACAAATGTCTCTTAGCATTCCAAGTTCAAACCTATTATCAATATCACATTTGGTGCAACAGTCTCTATATGGACTCAGATTTTACTTGTAAGAAATCAAGACATTACAATAATTTTGGTACAATAGATTGGGTAAACAACATTTCACCTCCAAGAAACTACAATTAGGTACAATGAAAACCTGCAAAAATACAAACAAACATGTGGCGCAAACCATTCCAGGATAATCTACTGTACTAACATAAGAAATCTATATTGATAACTGTTCTAACCATTACACTGCTAGTATTATTTAATGCTCTATATGTTGCAGCAGAATTTGCAACAGTAAGCGCTAGACGCACTCGCATAAACCAGATTGCTAAAGACGGAAATATGCTAGCGCGACAATTACTACCAATCATTAATGACATTAAGCGTCTCGATCGTTACGTTGCTGCTTGTCAGCTTGGAATTACAGCAACCTCACTACTTTTAGGTGCTTATGGACAAAATATTTTGGCAGTACGAATTGAGCCATTATTGTATAAATTAGGTTCACTTGCAGGCCCAACTGCACATTCATTATCTGTAACAACCACATTAATAGTGCTAACAGGACTACAAATGATACTTGGTGAATTACTGCCTAAATCCATCGCTCTCCAATATCCAGAAAAAGTATCTATAGCAACTCTGATACCTATGCGATGGTCACTACGCATATTCCAACCCCTAATATGGATATTTAATGGTAGTGGGAAGTTACTCCTTAAAACACTGGGTTTGGATACCGATAATCGACACAGCACAGCACATACTCTTCCAGAAATACAACTATTAGCAGCTGATAGTAAAGATGCTGGAATACTGACGTCCGGCGCCTATTTGATGCTTAGAAATACATTGCGCTTACGTAATCTCACTGCAAAACATATTATGACACCTCGTCATCTTTTAATGTCAGCGCCTGACACAATGCCTATCTCTAAATTACTGCCGATATTCACTGAGTCAGGCTTCAGTAGAATCCCAATATATAGTAACAACGTAGAAAACATAATAGGATTCCTGCATATCAAGGATTTGCTGCGAATGTATTGGCAAGGCCATGAGGATATCACAACAATATTGCGTGAAATCATATTCATAAATGAGACATTACCAGCTGCAGATATATGGGAAACCCTTGCAGCAAAACGACAGTACATATCCATCGTTTTAGATATGAATGAGCAAATCACTGGAATTATCACATATGAAGACCTTATTGAAGAGGTGTTTGGTGAACTTCAGGACGAATTTGATATAGAGACCATCAACATTTCAGCAGATTCTACAAATAGAATAGCATTACATGCTGACATGCTCATATCCGATGTCAATGAGTACTTGGGCATCGCTCTTCCAACCATACCATCAGGCACAATCGGTAGCTTAGTTCATAAGCAAGTGTTCCAATCACCACAAATTGGTGATGAAATTATAGTAAAGCCATCTACAATCACAATGCGAGTGGAAGATATGGAAGGCGCAAAGATCACAAAACTTTCCGTTCCGATTTCTGATGCTGCTCACATAATGAATCCTGAGAAAAACCAGACATGACACAGAATTCATTTTACTCTTTAGGAAGTTCAGCAGAACCCACCAGCCTTATATTACCAGTACTAGTCACTATATTACTAGTACTGATAAATGGTCTGTTCGTAGCTGCAGAATTCGCAATAATTGGAGTACGGCCTACTCAAGTGGAACCACTAGCAAAGGCAGGAAACAAACGCGCAAAGCTAGTTTTGAATATCCTTCAATCCCCAAATTCTACAAACAGATACATAGCAACTGCACAATTGGGCATTACTTTAGCGTCCCTAGGTCTTGGTATGTATGCCGAGCCACGTATTGCACATTTCATCGAGCCTTATATAAATAAATTTACTGGAACATCGCTCAACGATATTGTTGTACATTCCATCGCAATGCTGATTTCACTTGCTTCTTTAACCTACATGCACGTAGTATTAGGAGAAATGATTCCCAAATCATTAGCACTGAGCAATCCGAAACGTGCTTCTTTGACAATAATGAGCACAATGTATTGGGCTCAGAAATTTCTGTTCTTACCAGTATCAGGACTAAATTTTCTAGGAGATAGTTTACTAAGGCTACTAAGAGTTCGTCCACCTGAAAGTGATGCTCGGTTACATTCTACAAGGGAACTAGCACAAATCGTTAGTGAAAGTGCGTTGGGTGGCAAACTTCAGGATAACGAAAAAATGTTGCTACTAGGTGTATTCGGATTTGCTGACCAAAAAGTGCATCAAGTCATGACACCGCGCAACCGAATTCAAGCTATTTCATATGACACTCCATTAGACCAAATCATGACTCAGGTTACTAGTAGCCGCTATAGTCGTTTCCCAGTATATCGCAAAGATCTTGACCACATTATTGGAATTCTTCATGTTAAAGACGTAGCACGCCAACAATTGTCAGATGATCACGATTTATTTGACTTACGTCTTCTGATGAGACCAGCACCATATGTGCCAGAACATACTCCCATTACAAATATGATGGCGGCCTTTAAGCGCAACCACGTTCACATGGCGGTGGCTCTTGACGAATATGGGGGTACTGCTGGCATAGTAACATTGGAAGATTTAGTAGAAGAGATTGTAGGAGAAGTGCGCGATGAATTTGATTTGTATTCTGAACCAGTAGTAATCACATCCCCTACAATGGTAGAAACTTTAGGAAGTTGTCCAGTTAGTATGCTTGAGAAATATGTAGATTTAGGCTCCAGAGATGATCTTCCTGACGTAGAAACGGTCAGTGGCTTATTAATGACTTGGCTCGGCAGACCACCACAACCAAATGACCGCTATACACATAATGGCAATATACAGTTCACTGTACTGTCAGTCGAGGGATTAACTGCTACAAAAGTATGTGTAGAGTTTCCGGAACCATCAAACGAGTCAATCACTACCAAGCATTAGACCATTCTTCAATTATAAGAATAACAAGATTATAATAATAGTGATTGTATTTCAATATCGTCTTCTGAATTCACTACCTGCATAAGTTGCTGACGTAATTCCTCGCAATACCCGGTAGTATGGTTAGAAAAATCCAACTCAAAACATCTATCATCATTTTCATAAACGACCATAACAAATCTGTCGTCACCTGGAAAACTATTTAACATATTGAATGCCCACTTCACACGCAATTGATAATCGCTCTGCTTGTCCTCTGGGCGTAAAGTCACCACGATCCGCCTTGGGGACTCACACGATTGATTTTCAGGATGACTTTTAGATTCAGATAATGTTTCTAAAATAGGATTCTCATGAACAACTATTAAATCCTCGCTATTTAATGCAGCGGACTCATGGTCAGGAAACTGCGACTTATTAGTTGTTTGTATTTCAACCACTTTTTGCGCACCGCCCATTTGATCAGAATCGCGATAGTTTTCTTGAGACCAACTATTTTGCGGAGAGTTCCGTGGAATTACCTGTTCATCAGCAATCTCCACTACTTTTAGCTCACGGTCTATACTATTTACCAACAAATTTGCTTCACCACGTTTTGTGTCGACCTTGCCACTTACAGCAACAAGAGTATCAATTTCCAACCAGTCACTTACCTGCTTCCAAACATCAGGAAAAACAACAAGATCTGCAAATCCATGTAAATCTTCCAGAGAAATAAAAGCCATTGGGTAGCCTTTTTTAGTAATGTGAACTCTAATGTTAGCAATTGTACCGGCCAATGTAACTATTTTTCCGTCCATATCAGACAAATCAATGCTATATGCAGTGATTATATTTTCAATCTGCTCTATATTTGCCACCAATGGATGATCACTAATATAGACTCCCACCAAATCTTTCTCCCATTTACGTAATTGTTTCTGAGAAAAATCGTCTACATTATCAACTAAGTCAATTTTAGCAGTGCCAACATCATCAGGCATCATCTCAAACATACTAATTTGGCCTACTTCTTTAGCTTTATGAATAGCACTACTGACACCTACTAATTGTTCAATTGATGCAAGCAATTTACTTCTATCTTCAAACATGTCAAGTGCGCCGACTTTCACCAAACTGTCTAATGCTCTTTTACCTACTTTCCTAAGATCTACATGTGTACAAAACTCATCGAGATCACTGAAAACACCATACTCTGAACGTGCTCGCAAGATTTCTATAACTGCTCCTTCACCTACGTTTTTAACTGCGCCTAGACCAAAACGTACTGCATTTTTTCCATCATTGGCTTCCTGCACATGAAAGTCAAGTTCACTATCATTTACGTCTGGAGGAAGCACCTCTATACCCATACGACGGGCGTCAGCGACATAAGTAGAAAGCTTATCCGTATCATCTCTCTCTGCAGTAAGCATAGCCGTCATGTATTCGGATGGAAAGTTAGCCTTAAGAAAAGCTGTTTGTACAGATATAACGCCATAATCAGCAGCATGTGCTTTATTAAATCCATACCGAGCAAACTCCTCCCAATCATCGAAAATAGCATTTGCTGTTCTATCAGGAATCCCATTGTTGACTGCACCTTGAACGAACTTACCTCTATGCTTCATTAGTTTATCTCTAATCTTTTTACCTACAGCCTTTCGCAAATCATCAGCTTCCTCAGCCGTATACCCAGCTAAATCCATTGCAGCAAACATTAACTGTTCCTGATAAACCGGCCTACCATAGGTTTCCGAAAAAATAGGTTCTAAGGACGGATGCAAGTATGTAACTTTCTCTTCGCCATGCATTCGTCTAATATAATGAGGTATAAAATCCATCGGACCTGGACGATATAATGCTACCATTGCAATAACATGCTCTAAACGAGTAGGCTTCATTGCACGCAAAAATCGACGCATTCCAGCACCTTCCACCTGAAACACACCTGCCACATCTCCCCGCCCTAACAAATCAAAGCTTGCTACATCGTCTACTGGTATATTACGCAAATTATAGTCAACACCATGCCTTTCCTTAATCAACTCGCATGCACGTGCCATTACTGTCAAAGTACGAAGTCCTAAGAAATCTACCTTTAGAAGCCCTAAGTCATCAAGTATCTCCATTTCAAATTGAGTTGTTGAAGGAATAACAGACTGCTGAGCATTGTTTCGCGTAGCACGATGTAAAGGGATATACTCAACCAAAGATTTGTCTGCAATCACTACTCCTGCAGCATGAGTTCCAGCATTTCTATGAACACCTTCAAGACGATGAGCAAGATCTATCATTTTCCGAAGCTTTGTGTCAGACTTATGAACAGCAATAAAATCCGGCACATCTTTCAAAGCACCACCTATACTCACTGGATTTCCAGGTACATTTGGAACTAGTTTTGCGACTCGATCAACATCACTAAGGGGAATATCCATAACACGACCTACATCTCTAATTGCAGCCCTAGCCTTAAGTGTGCCAAAGGTGATAATCTGGGCCACTCTATCCTGACCATATTTATTAGATGTATACTCCAACACCTCATAACGACGGTCGTCCTGAAAATCTAGGTCAATATCAGGCATAGTAGCTCGTCCAGGATTTAAGAAACGTTCAAATATCAAACCATGCTCTAGAGGACAAACTAGAGTAATACCCAATGCATAGGCAACAATAGAGCCAGCTGCGGAACCACGTGCGTTATACCAAATACCTTTTTCAGAAGCAAAATTGCAAAGATCCCAAACTATCAAGAAATAGGCATCAAAATCCATGTCACCAATAACCCGCAATTCCATGTCAAGCCTGTCTTGAACCACAGATTCGGAGGCTGAATTACCATAACGTTCAATCAAACCTTGATTGCACAAATGGCGAAGATAGCTTGCATTGTCATGTCCATCAGGCACAGCGAAGTTTGGCAAATGTACACCATCAGTAGAAGGATTAACAGAGCAACGCTCTGCTACAAGCAATGTATTATCCAAAGCTCCAGGAATATGTCCGAACAGTTTCTCCATCTCATCTCGAGAACGCAGAAAGTATGAATCATTGTTCATGCGCATACGTTTTTTATCGGTAAGAAGAGCATTGGTCTGCACACACAACAAAACATCATGTAATTGTGCATCTACATTTTCTACATAGTGCACATCATTAGTAGCAACAAATTTCAGACCATATTGTGGACCAAAATCTAGCAGCACTTTGTTTACCTCGTTCAAGCTAGGTATGTCATGATCTTGCAGCTCTATAAAAAAGCTTTCAGTACCAAAAACCTGAATATAATAATCCATGAGTTCGTGAGCACGTTTTATATTCCCAGACAGTAAAGCCCTAGGAATTTCCCCTGACAAACATCCGGTTGTGCATATTATGCCTTCAGCATGCGAGGACAAAAAGTCATGGTCGATACGGGGTTTGTGGTAAAAACCCTGTAGTTGCGATGCAGTTGCTATCTTCAAAAGATTTTGATAGCCAGTCTGGTTCTCAGCAAGCAATAGAAGATGCGAACTCTTAGCATCATACTGCGACTCTCGGTCACTCATGTTACGAGCAGCCATATAAGTTTCCATACCCAAAATTGGATTTATATTGACTTCATTACATGCATGAAAAAATTCAACCACTCCGTACATTGCACCATGATCAGTAAGAGCAAGTGCTGGCATATTTAGTTCACTTGCCTTAGCAGCTAATGACCTTACGTTGCTTAGGCCATCTAATAGAGAATATGAAGAATGGGTATGAAGATGAACAAAAGACATTCAGTTGACTTTTAAAAACAGGCTACCAGGATATATAAAGTATGCACTAAGATCAATGCAATATACTGATTATAGCACGCAGGTCGACTTAGCAACATACTACAACAAGATATCGATAGGTGCGATCTGAGTAAACAAATCTGTATCTAACTAGACCCAAGTAATGCATTTGTACGAGCTACAAGTAGTACAGATGCCACAGTTTTAATATCAGTAAATTCACCAGCACATATTTGTTCTACTAATTTTTTAAACGGGATTATGTGCACAACGATATCCTCATCAACATCTTTAGGTAAAGGATCGGATTTTAGTCCCTTAGCTAGATAGACTTCCATGCTTTCTGAAGAATATCCTGGCGCCAAATAAAAAATACCTGTCGATATGAAGTAATCAGCAGACATTCCTATCTCTTCTCTCAGTTCACGCTTTGCGGTATCAATTGAGGTCTCGCCTTTTTCAAGAGTGCCTGCTGGTATTTCCATCAACACCTTAGCAACTGCATGCCTATACTGAGATACTAAATATACATTGTCATCATCATCTATTGCCACAATAGCAACACTACCTGGATGCTCCACAACCTCGCGGCACACTACCTGTTTACTTAATGACGTGTAAACATTATCAGTACGTAGATGCACTACTCTACCCTGATACACATGTTCACTGGAAACAACTTCGAACTTTGATTTCATCAAATTATAGTTACCAAAGACTATTAGTATAATAAAAATTGGTCATATGTTATCTAATCTTTGTCTAGGAAATATCTAACTACCAAACGAGCATCATCTAATATATCAGTTTCAATCGGAAGATCATGATCAATTGTAATACGCAAGATAAGATGTGAAGATGCATCACGAATACGTCCAGGAATAGATGAATCACTTGTCACATTTTGTAAATAAGAGAATGCGGACTTCCTTCTATTGCTATAACCTTGTCTTGTAGACCATGATCGTATCGCCCAACCAGCTGCCCTTCGAGCATGCACACGGGCTTTTCCTTCGTTACCATTAGATCGCGCAGCAACTGCTAATTTCAACTCTGACTCTATTTCTTTAGGCAAGTTAATATTCACAGAAATCTATTGTACCAGAGGGAAACTATAGAAATGTTAGCCCTGTGGCAATACCAAGAACAATCATGTATAGTTACTCTGTGAATATGTATGATGAACACTTGGATGAGCTTATGAATCTAGCCAAATCTGGTGATATGAAGGCTGCCAGAGAAGGGTTGCTCACATTTACCAAAAAACATCCTAACAAATTACTTGCTTGGAAATTACTAGCTGACTTAGCATCAAGTTCAAAAGAACGTTCAGACGCAATTAGAAGAGCACAACTCTTGGCCCCTGGAGACCCCTGGGTTATAGAAGCGAAGAAACACCACAAACCTCCAGGTTACAGCCAGGAAAACTATGGCAACATACAAAATAGTGCTGCATCAAAAGTTCAGAAAATTGATAAATCAGAGATTGTTGAAGATATTCAAGAGTCCACTGAAGCAGAGATAATGACTGATACAAACTCTGCTGCTCAAGACAAACCAAGCCCTGAATCTACCTATTCCCCAGATTTGGAAACATATGTGCAAAAAGAACAACTGATTGTAAAAACTAGTCAGAAATCAAGACAACCTGTTGGGCTCATTTGGATAGCATCAATAATGGGAGTAGCAGGTATCATCCTTTTATATATTGCCTGGAGTATGAGTTAGTTCCAACGTAATAAACGTACATCAACCAAGTGTTCATTTTCTTTCTAAATCAGTAAATTTTGCCACAGCATATAACTTAAGGAGTCCTAATGACAACTCGATCACGCAATGAGAAGGTGTTCATCAGTGCTTTAGTAGCCATAGTTTTAGTATCATATTTGGTAATAGCCTCCATAGGAAATACTGATATATATAGCCTTACTCGAGTTCTTACAGGCAAGAATATAAGCTGCAATTTGCAAGGTATCAATTTTAGCAAAATTAACAAACCCGAAACCAGTTTAGCAGGTGCTGATCTCGAATATGCGATATTAACGGATGCGAATATGAGCAATTCTAATTTTACAGGAGCATTTATGCGACATGCTATTCTATCTGGAGCTAATCTGCAAAATTCTGTTTTTAGAAACGCTGTACTTAACAGCTCAGAACTTATCAACACAGATCTACGTGGTGCTGACCTGCGTGGCGCATATTTAGCCGACGCTAATCTCACTGGTGCCTTAGTTACTGAATCTCAACTTGAAAGCGCCCGCACACTCACAGGTGCAACACTCCCAAATGGACAAAAGCACGACTAAATCTAACTTGCAATATTACTGCTTAGGGGATAACCAACACTTGTCCTTCGAAAACATAATCAGCATTAGCGATATTGTTAGCAAGCACAAGGGATTGCACCGAGGTATTATGAAGTACAGCTATTTTAAACAAATAATCACCCGCTTGAACTATATATTTGTTTTCAGATACTTCCACTGCAACAGGAATAGGAGTAGATGTAGATTCAACAACTACAGTAGTAGCAACTTCGGCGACACCCTCGTAATGAAAATGTGAAGTCTCATCTAGTATTCCATCTGTAGTTGTTGTAGACACAACATAATCTCCAGAACCATTATAAGTAACTGTGATAGATTGAACACTGTCCACATAGTCATGCTCAAGGATAATACTGTTACCTGATCCTCCTGACACTAAGGCTTGTAACTCTAAAGTCGAAATGTGACCAACATGACCTTTATTTCCCGACCAAAAATCAATGCCTGCGTCTATCTTAGTTACCTGTATAGGAGCCGTACTATACATACGGATAGATGAAACAGTATCATGACCAACTTGATTGTCCATAAAGTCAGAATCATCACGACCAAAGAATTCACTCGTTCCACCATAATTTGGCAAAGTATACAAATATACCGCTGTATGTGGCCCCACGCGGATAGATGATACAGTATCATCTCCGATTGCATTTCCAGCCAGTAGTACATCATCCACTCTAATCACTTCCTCAATCCCATTGTAATTAGAATGCTCATAAATTTTTGCCCAAACCTGATATATTTCAGAAATCCCTGAACCAGTCTCACAGGCATCACCTTCACTTGTGCCCCATGTATCTTCCTGATAAGGATTGTAAACAAGCGGACAATTATCCCCCTCATCTGGTATACCATCAAAATCTACTGTCAGATCAGGAGAGCATTTGTCACCTCTTCCATCTTTGTCTTCTAATACAATTAAACGAACCTCATCGTCCAATGTAGGGGCAGTGGTAAACTCAATTTTTTTGCCATCTGAACTCCATGTGTAGTCACTGCCTGATACCTGTATTGTGCCTCCGACATAAACTCTAGTAGTACTTTTATCAGCAGGAGCCCACAATGGCTCAAATGATGTTTTCCATTTATCTCCATGCCCCAATATGAATGCAGTAACATTATCTCGTTGGTCTGGGTTGCTTACATAGACACAATTATCCGAACTATCTGGAACTCCATCATCATCAGAGTCTACAGCAGCATAGACCGTATTAAACCACAAGCAAATGCTTAGAATACCCGACAGACAGACTGCCCAAGCCAGTCTGCTGACCCTACTATTTGAAACATGTGAATCAATCTTGCCAAAATTCATAATTTACACAAAAAATAAACTCTGCAAACCACTATATAACTATAAAAACAACTTATCATTCACTCTTATAACACAGTTTTGCCAAATAATGAAGAAAATTTATACTACACAAATACCTAAACTTGACGATTTACGCTCAATAACGCACATAGTCAGCAATATATATAACCCAACTTATAAAAAGGTCCATGCAACAATTTTGGTTATTAGATTAAAAACAAGAAGCTAATCGTAAGCCAAGCGTAAGGAAACTATCAAGTCATAAGTTGCACCTGTGGTTTAATAGTATTGTCCCATTTTGAAGAAAGTACCCTTTTCTCCTATTTTGAAGAAATTGAGAGCTAGCTGAGCTAGCTCTCACTTCATTTAAGTATCAGATGTCGGTTAAATAAGAAAAGAATTTTTTGATTGACTATACAGACAACCTCTCTACGATATAATTTCAATCACACTTATTATACGGATAGCAAAACTATGCTTGGGAATGAATCTAAACATATCCATACAGCTAGATCAGCGAGCACAATTATGCTGGCATTTGTATTCGCAAACCTACTCGGATTGGTCCGACAAGTGATTATCAATCGCACATTTGGGACTAGTCCTGTTCTGGACGCTTATTTCACTGCATTCAGAGTACCTGACTTAATATTCCATGTAATTGCAGGAGGTGCTCTAGGATCTGCTTTCATACCAACATTTACAACTTTACTTGCAAAAGAAAGTAAAACAGAAGCTTGGAAACTTGCCAGCGCAATTGTTAATTGGCTGCTCATTGTATCAACTACTTTTGCTGGCATTTCTGGCCTATTTGCTCCATGGCTCATACAACAATTTTTAGCACCTGGATTCTCGAAAGAACAGATTTCAGTTGTAGCAACCCTCATGCAAATTATGTTAGGCGCTACGGTAATCTTTGGTTCTAGTGGTCTCTTAATGGGTATACACCATTCGCATCAACATTTCCTTAGTCCAGCTTTAGCCCCAGCACTATACAACGCTGGAATTACAGTAGGTGCCATACTATTGACACCAAAGTGGGGAATCTATGGGCTAGCATACGGAGTATTGATTGGAGCATTCTTACATCTAGCAATACAAATCCCTAGATTAATAAGATATTCTGGCCAATACACACTGACATTAGGTATACAAAATAAATTTGTTAAGACTGTCGGACGCTTAATGTTACCTAGGACTATCGGATTGTCTATATGGCAAATCAACTTTTGGATAAATACAATAATATGCTCTGGATTACCGCCCGGCAGTCTTTCTGCTTTAGTAATTGCCTTTCAAATTTTTACTTTCCCACAAGCTGCAATAGCTCAAGCAATTGCGACAGCAGTTTTTCCTACATTTTCCAAACAGGTAGCTCTAGGTCACACCGATAGAATGCGCCAATCTCTCAATTCTAGTTTGCGTGGAGCACTATATCTTTCCATTCCAGCTAGTGCTGGTTTATGCATAATTGGGCGCCCCATAATTGAAATTCTCTTCCAAAATGACACCTTTTCTGCAAACTCAACCAATATGGTAGTTTGGGCACTAAATTGGTATGCGCTTGGACTAGTGTCGCATTCAGTAGTCGAAATAGTCACAAGAGCATTTTACGCTTTCAAAGACACACGTACTCCAATGATTGTCGGGGGCATCTCCATGATATTAAACGTAATACTTAGCCTGGTGTTAGCAAGTGCTTTCCTAGCTAACAATTATTATCCACATGGTGGGTTAGCATTAGCTAATACCATAGCTACCACAGCTGAGATGATGGCGTTACTCTGGATAATCGGACCACGACTTGCAGGCCTACAAATTATTAAAATACTAAAAAGCGTTATAAAAACTATGATTGGCACAATAACGATGTCAATCTTTTTATACATTTGGTTACAAATAACGATTCTTCCTGTTATTGTAACGGTTCTAGGTGGAGTAACTATAGGAATAATAATATTTTGGGGAATCACTGCAGCTTGTGGTAGTCAGCAAGCAAACAAGATACCTATGATAATTGTGCGCCAAATCAAAAAATTAGGCGCGTGACAAAGTATATATTACTCATCCGAAGAGAATTGTTCATCAATCTGCAACTCGGCCTCATCAAGAAGTTGATTGCATCTTTTTGAAAGCAGCTCACCTCGTTTGTATAACTGCAATGATTCTTGAAGTGAAAGCTGATTATTTTCAAGCTTACTGACTATGGATTCCAATTCTGTAAGTGATGCTTCAAAGTCAAGCGATTCTGGCTCCCTAGATTTTCCCATTAACTCTGCTCCTCTGAAATAACTCTTCCGACTTCAACTTCGAATTTTCCTTTTTCTACAAGCACATCTAACACCTGGCCTTTCGATACAGCACTTGAATCAGATATTGTTTGCATTGTGCCAGCACGAGTCACAATAGCATAACCCCTATTCAAAGTCGCATTAGGTCCAAGACTATCTAAAAGATGGTCAAACTTTTCCAGTGTCAATCGCTTCCTATAAATACTATTGCCTATGCCAGATAAGCATGTACTATACAGGTAATTTAATTTCTGGCGCGCAGTCTGTATCGCATTTGTCGGTGACAAAGCTTGCATCATACTGTCAATTTCATCCAATTTTAGACTGCGCATTTGGATTTTATATGCAATTGCATCCGAAATCCTTTCCATATCTGAGTATATTTTCTGACGCAGCAAATTGTGATCCGGTGTGGAAATTTCCGCAGCGGCTGATGGAGTAGGTGCACGCAAATCGGATGCTAGATCAGCCAAAGTAAAATCTGTTTCATGACCAATTCCAGTTACTATAGGAGTTTCTGTGGCAAAAATAGCGCGTACCACATCTTCAGAATTGAATGCTGCTAAGTCCTCTACATCACCACCACCTCTGCCCAACAATATGACATCTGCATTCACATTGTCAGCAGCATTTAACGCATCAACTATTTCGGCAGGAGCTTCAGTACCCTGAACAGAAGTGGGTATCAGTTGAACTTTTGCAATAGGCCAACGTCTGTTGATCACATTCAGCATATCATGATATGCTGCACCAGATGGAGAAGTGACTATGGCTATTGTAACTGGAAGAGCTGGTAATATTTTCTTGTTATCCGAATCAAACAGCCCGTCAGCAGCAAGTTTATCCTTTAAAATCTCTGCCTGGAGCAATAAATCACCGGCTCCGACTGATTCGACCGTTCTAGCATAAAGTTGATATCGCCCCCCAGAAGGATAGATAGTTACATTACCATATACGATTACTCGATCACCATCATGAGGAAAATAAACTAACCGAGAAGCAACGCTACGCCACATGACGCATTGGATAGTAGACTCTTTGTCCTTAAGAGAAAAATAGACATGGCCCGACTGCGGACGTGAAACATTTGACAATTCACCAATTACCGCGACATCATGCATCTGACGGTCATTCTCAAACAAGTCTCGCACATAATCTGTTAGTTCGCTGACTGTCCAATGAACACCCGGTAAACGAAAAGGTATTTGCATACTCATATGCATAATTTATTGATATCTCTGCACATATGATAGTAAACCAACGCCTCCAAGCTGTCAATTGAGAGCTGTGTAAATGCTATAATGGACATATGATCAAATACATATACAATCACATTGTTGTTTGTTCTGAAAAATTGCTATGAGCATACAATTTGGTACTGACGGATGGCGAGCTGTGATTGGAGATACATTCACATTCGGCAACTTACGACTCGTGTCGCAAGCAATTGCCGATGCAGTTAACTCTCCAGACTGGCTTGACAAAGAACATCAAAGCCATGACCCGAATCTGATGGTGGTAGGATACGACACTCGTTTTCTGTCAGATCGTTTTGCCAGAGAGGTAGCTCGGGTCCTTGCCGGCAATGGAATAAAGGTATACCTTGCTCATGCTGACGCACCCACTCCAGCAATTTCGTATTCAGTGCAACACCTAAAAGCTGCAGGCGCGGTTATGATCACTGCTTCCCACAATGCTCCTCGCTACAACGGTGTCAAAATTAAAGCTGCCTATGGTGGAAGTGCGCAACCCAACCAATGCCGTAGAGTAGAAGTATGCCTAAATGACAATGAAAGACGGGCGCGAGGCCCTAACCTGGTTGATTTTGACCAAGCAGTCTCAAATGGAACAATTACACGTTTCAATCCTTACCAACCATATGCTAAACATCTTCACAATATTATAGACATCGACCGTATTGCAAATCATCCTAACAGATTACACGTTATATCAGATGCAATGTATGGGTCTGGAAGAAGTTATTTGAAAAGCATTTTGAGCGGTACTGGAATAGAAGTTATGGAAATTCGTGGTGAAATGAATCCAGGATTTGGAGGTATTCACCCTGAACCAATAATGAAATATTTAGGGGCGACAGCTAGCGCGATAGCAAATGGGAAAGGTGATGTAGGAATTATTACAGATGGAGATGCAGACCGCATTGGCATTATGGACAACCATGGTCAATTCATTGATCCTCATCGAATCATGGCCTTATGCCTCAAATATCTTGTTGAACATAAGAGTCTAACAGGCACAATAGTTAAAACTTTGTCCACCACACATATGCTAAATCGACAAGCATCTTTATACAATCTTGATGTCAAAGAAACTCCCGTTGGTTTTAATCACATATCTAACCTCATGCGTTCAGAAAACGTAATTATCGGGGGTGAAGAATCTGGAGGAATAAGTATTAACGGACATATACCAGAAGGGGATGGTATCCTAATAGGATTGCTGATATTGGAATTAATGGCTGAATTCATGACCCCAATTCATGAACTTGTGAGCGACTTGCTCAACACTTTTGGTCCTGTAGAATATATACGTAATGACCTAAGACTTTCTCATCCTGTCGAGAAAAATGATTTGGTTAACCATCTACACAAACATGCTCCAAATAAAATAGGTCATCTTCAAGTAAATAATGTACAGACCAATGACGGAATCAAATATCTAATGGAAAATGACAATTGGTTATTAATCCGGCCAAGTGGAACTGAACCAGTTCTACGCATTTATGCTGAGGGACGCAGTAAAGAGAACGTAGAATCTCTTATGGAATATGGCCGCAAAATTGCAGAAAATATCTGACAATTGTAGCAACCCGTCTGCTCATATACGCCGACGACAGTAATATATCTTCGCAACAAAATAGATGATCGCCGGCGCAACAATACAAAGACAACCTATCTATCCGTTAGCAAATCGCCTCACTGACCTTGTAACGATCACAACTGATATGAGCACCAACATTGCCAATACCAACACAGGCAATCCTACCTCATCAGCAAATCCAGTATCTGGAAGCGTCTCTGGAGATGCGACGCTCTCTGCCATATTAACTGATCCTGAAGATGCGTTCACATCATTAGTACTTGATGATGCAACCGCCTTGTTGTCAGTTTCAACAATGGATGATTCTGAACTTGTAGAAGAAACTGGTGCCTGCACAGCAATTGGTTCTGCCGGCAAAACCTCAATACTATCTATAGCAGACTCATTTGCATCGGACGACCCCAAGCTTGAACTTGATGCCACTCTTGCTTGTTGCTCAGTGTCGGACGCTACAACAGCAGCCACTTGAGCTACTGAAGTGGCCTCTGCATAAACAGCGACCTGAGTATTACTGATATTTATTTCTGCTATCTGGGTTGCACTAGCACTGGCCTGGGCAGGTTTGATTTTGAATGCGTACAATCCTAAAGACACCAAACCAGCAACAAAAAGACCACCTAGTGCCACGGACGCTACGATAAAAGGCCTATTTGAGGACTCTTCTTGATACTCCATGATACACCTCCCCTGAAGTGGATATCACAACCACCCTAATATACTTTTACAATTACAAAAAGACATTTATCTTTTTGTATGCCTTAGGATGACCATGCTAAGACAACTGCCGGGGAAGCAATACCGAATATTTTACATGGTAAAGACAATTTTGCACAGCCTTTAGATTGCGTCATACTAACAAACATTTTCCCCAGCAGACACACTAAGACCGTATTAGAGGATGCAATATTAATGCCAGGATCTAAAAATTTACTTATAATTATTCTATATGCACAAACTGCAATCCACATACTCGCAACATGACCTAGCGCTACTGAGAATGATTGCCTCGGCAGCAGGATTAGTGCTGCATGCTAGCAACAAAAGAAATGCAGCTATTGAGTTAGCTTCGGCAATGAAAGAACCTGACAATTTAACACTCAATTGTGCCGGATTAGGTGAAGAAGCACAAGATGTCTTGCTCAAACTGTTAGCGTCCGGGGGACAAATGACGGTATCGTCAATTAGTAGAAAATACGGCACTATTCGACCGTTAGGTCCAGCTGCACAACAACGGGAACGACCCCAACTAGAACCCGATAACCCAGTTGAAACATTATGGTATCACGGTCTTATAGGAAGAGCTTTTGACAATAAATCAGATGCGCAGGAATATTATTATATTCCATCTGACCTACTACCATTATTACCATTTCCAAAACCAAAGACTCTCAGTATTAGTGCATTGCAAAACCAATCTCCCACTGATAAAAATATCTTAGTAGCAAAACAGACTTTAGTGGATGATGCTTGCACAACACTTGCATTTCTGCGCACATACAAGGAAGACGCTCATGATTATCCCGAATCTGATTCCAATGTATGTCTTGATAAGCTACACGCACATCTCCATCAGCCAGAAAACTTGAACTTGCTTCTTTCACTATTACAAGATATGGGATGTATATCTAAATTAGGATTAACACCAATATCCAAAAATACCCGTGGATTTCTATCGAACAACCGCTCAGAACAACTAAGGTCCCTAGCCAACGCATGGCACAAATCTAGCCGATGGGTAGATCTTTTTTCTGTGTCCACGATAGAATTCAATCATTCCGACTCAATTCGAATACGTCCAGAAAAAGTTCGCAATTCTATACTGGACCAACTCAACATGATTGGCAGTGACATATGGGTGGATTTAAACACATTTGTCAAAATAATCAAAACAAATTGTCCTGACTTCCAACGTGTATCTGGCGACTATAACTCGTGGTACATAATTAACAAAGCAACAGGCAAGCTACTGAAAGGTTTTAAGCACTGGAACCTAGTAGAAGGAGCTTTAGTCAAACAAATAGTAACAGGTCCGCTACACTCACTAGGTATGATAGATCTATCTCGTAATCACGAATCGTTTCGTCTCAACCAAATGTTCAATGCATTAATGCAAAATATACCTTGGAAAATTGCAGAAGAACAAAAGCCGCTGGCAATAAATGATAAGGGTCTTATAACAGCATTTAGGTCTAGTAATCGAGCTGACCGTTTTCTGGCAGCTAGACTGGGCGAATGGGAAATGACACGCAATCCTGATTTGTACCGTTATCGCATATGTGCAAGTAGTTTGGAACGAGCAAAAGAACAAGGATTCACTGCTAATCATGCAATCTCATTTTTGCAGCGCGCCACGGAACACAATCTGCCAAAGTCAATACTTAAAGCACTACAAAATTGGACCAATGAAGGAATCTCGGCCGAATTAACAAAGATGACTGTGATTACTTTTACTTCAAAATCAACATTGCAAATGCTATTAACTGACCCTCAGACCAAACAGTACCTTGAAGAACAGATAGGCCCATTAACTGTTCGGGTAAAATACAATAATCGCAAAAAACTGCGCGACCATATGATTAAATCAGGTTTGATACTTGAAATTAATGATTAGCAGTGTTGATGTAATATTGTAACCTTACATCAACACTGCTAAGTTGCCGGCAATTGATAAAAACACAATATATCCTAATGATTAACATGTGGGTTCTGTAGCACCCCTGCCGCGACTCGAACGCGGGACCTCTTGCTCCGGAGGCAAGCGCTCTATCCACTGAGCTACAGGGGCAAGTACCGAATGTAATTTACTAATAGTGATTATTCCTTATTCATTTTACTTACTAAGAAAGCCCAACGCGAAGACAAATGTACCAATGGGTTAGAACTGTTGGTATCAAGGATTGCAGTATTCAAATTAGCAACAAATGCATCGGAATCTACATAATCCTGCATATAGATAGTCGATTTACCTACCTCAGAATAAGAATGAGCATCAGATCCCACTGTAGTCATCAAGCCTAATTCATTAGCAAATAGAGATGCATTATTGTTCATTGATGCATTTAATGAACGTGAATTAAACACTTCAATTGCATCTACATGCGGAGCTATCATACGCAAATCTGATTCAGACCAAGAACCATGACGATGAATGTCAAATGGATGTGGCACCAAAATCACAGCTCCCTGATCTCGAAAACACTCGATGGTGTCTAAAGGGTCAAGTCCATATGAAACTTCCTTCTCAACAAATAGAGCTATTAGTTCGCCTTTGGTTGTCATAATCTCTACACCAGGAATTATCAGGTCTGGTGCAAGCGAAGCCATCTCAAAAGCACCTTTAGTAGTGTTGTGATCTGTCACACAGAGACGATTTATGCCGCGCTCATGACAAACTTCAATCAACCGTTTGGGATGCATCAAACAATCTGCAGAATAATGCGTGTGGCAATGAGTTTCAATCCTAATAGTATTTATCATGAATAAGACAAAGTATACCTCTTACATGATGGTAAAATTACTTTATTCATATACTAGATGTTTTATCAATTGTGACTGAAATAATCAAAAAATATCTACAATATCTATGTTAAATAGAAACAAAGAGCAAATATACCTTTATAGCAGCCTAATCATACTACCGCTTCTATCTGTAATAATATTGGCCTACGCTACCATGGGAGTGCCAACAGATATATCAGCGCTAGCGGATGGAATATTAGTATTATTACTAGTACCAATCATTATCTTTGCAGGACTTACATTAATATTCCTTCTAGTATTGTCCTACTATCTCGGACGATTATACAAATCCACAAACTCTCTATTAGATAATCTGCAAATATTCACTGAAAGAACTAATACTTCAGCTAAAAGATATGCTCAAAAAACCAGCGTCCAAATAAACCAGTTTAATCGAATAATACAAATCCCCTTAAATACTATGGGGTACTTGAGAAGACAATTCACCAATTTATTTTAGGAATATATAGTGAATAAGCTCAAAAAACAAACTGTGCTCCTGTCTGGTATAGTCGGCGCTTTAGTTGGAATTTGGCTAGTATCCTGTCTACACCACAATAAAGAAGCTGATAATGATACAGAATTTTCTGCCAGAGAAATAATATCATTAGCTATGGAAGCGCTTAAATTACTCCAAAACTTCTTCAACAAGACACGTTAGATACCATTACTAACTGATTTCCTACAACACCTTTGTTGACACAAACTTTGATCAATAGGTCATCTGACTGAATTTAATTAGTTGCAATCAATGATTCCAAGATTGCAGCCAACGAAGTCACTCTAGTACAGTATAATTTTGTTATGGATCATTGGAAAATAGCTCCACCTAAGCCATCGTCATTAGGGGATCATGATGTACAAATCGATGGGCATCACCTGAAAGATAAAAGAGTGGCGCTCGTGATAACTGGTGGAATAGCAGCAATGAAAGCTCCTTTTATTATTAGAGCTTTACGCAGTCAAGGGGCATCAGTAGTAGTATTTGCTTCCGAAGAATCTCTGCGATACACGACAATTGATGCACTGGAATGGAGTTCTAATAATAGGGTAGTTCACCGGCTTACTGCAGCCTCCGAACATCTAAGTGATAACAACCCATTTGATATATATCTCGTAGCGCCTGCTACTTACAACACTATTAACAAAATAGCTAATGGTATAGCTGACAATACAGTCACCACAGTATTGGCAGTAGCTATTGGACGCATGGAAAGAGGAAAGTCAAAGCTTGTGATTGCTCCTACCGCACATGGCATGTTACATAACTCGTTGCTTACAACTTCATTACACAAGCTAGAAAATATCGGTGTGCACATAATCCCACCACGGGAGGAACATGGTAAACACAAACTACCACATGAAGATAATATAGTAGCCGAAACCAGCCGTGTGCTTAGCAATTCCTCTCTCAAGAATCTAGCAATTATTGTAACTGGTGGACCTATACCATCATCAGTCGATGATGTACGACAAATATCCAATATATTTACAGGTCGCCTGGGACTTACAATAGCAAAAGAGTTACATTTGAGAGGTGCGGATGTCTTGCTAATACAAGGCTCTAACGCCATCCAATCTCCAGCGTGGTTGCCTATTATTAGAGTAAACAATATAGTGGAATATGCTGATGTAATCACACATTCACTAACAACTAAACAATACGCTGCAGGAATTTTTACGGCAGCAGTTGCAGATTTTCGACCAAACACACCTCTAACAGGAAAGATTTCTAGTAACAATCCACTAGAGCTAAGTTTGGTGCCAACAGACAAGATAATAAATCAAGTAAAAACTAATTTTCCCGATGTTTACATGATTACATTTAAATATGAACATAATATGACTTATGATGAATTGCTATCAAAGGCACATAAGAGAATCGAGCAAGGATATCCGGTGGTGATAGCAAATTGCGGTAATGAAAAGGGCCCCGGTGGTGAACAAATAGCTCATCTAGTAAGTTCTAGCACTCAGCAACCACAAAAAGGCACCGGCAAACTAGAGATAGCCAAGATGATAATAAATCACCTTGAACAAATACTGGAAATAGCAGAGTAAAATTGATAAACTGAGGACAACAAAATAATGGCAAACCACATAGTGTGTTTGACTTTCGATTTCGATGTCATGTCGGGACACATTGCCCGAGGCAGGACTACACCTACTCCTATCTCACGAGGAGAATTTGGCATCGTTGGTGCAGGTCGCATTCTTTCCCTACTAAAATCCCAGGAAATATCATCTACTTGGTTTATCCCTGGTTTCACAATCGAAACTTACCCAGAAGCTTGCATACAAATTGTAGCAGGTGGCCACGAGGTTGCACATCATGGTTGGACACATGTTCCACCCGACTTGTTGAATTTAGAACAGGAAGAATATGAAATGATTCTTGCCAACGAAGCCATAGAAAAATTGTGCGGCAGAAAAGCACAGGGATACCGATCTCCAGCCTGGGATCTAAGTCCCAATACTTTAGACTTATTGGTCAAGCATGGTTTTTTCTATGAAAGCTCTATGATGGGACATGACTATTTACCTTACCGGGTACGCCAAAAAGACGTAATCAAATTGCATGAACCCATGAAATTTGGTAAAAAAACCCCATTAATAGAAATGCCTATTAGCTGGTCGCAGGATGACCACCCTCATTTTGAAATGCGCAACGATTTGCGACGGTCTGGGCATCGTAATGCCAATAGTGTCATGGAAAACTGGATTGATGACTTTGTCTACATGACCCGCTACACTAATTGGGGGATCATCACTTATACCTGTCATCCTTATGTAATTGGACGTGGGCATCGGATGCTAATGCTGGAACGTTTTGTCACAAAACTCCAATCCCTGGGAGCAGAATTCATGAGCATGGAAAGTGCGGCTCGCTTGTACGACAAGCATAACCCTTTCGGCTAATTGTTAATCAATTGAGATATTGCGATATCAACGTCATTAGGAACACTATATAAACCTTCTCTTTTTACCGAGTCAGAGGCTACATTAATTGCTAGCCGAGCAGCCAAGCTATAGTCTCTAGTATGATAATACAAAACGAAAAATACTGAGGCAAATATATCTCCAGCTCCTGTAGAATCTTTCATTACCACGTTAGGTGCTTGAAAGTGATGTCTTTTACCTCCACCAAATACAGTTGCTCCTTTGTCAGACTCAGTAATCACTAACACTTTTGAAACATCAGCACATCTTTCTATGTAGTCCCAATCCCCATCTACATCTTCAATACTAAACACTACAGCATCAACATTAGATACAACTTCTGTCAATTTTGGAAATGCACACCTTATTATTCTTCCATCATGATCCCATTTACGAAGCCACCCTTGTAGTGTTACACCAATAAATGCATCAGGAAATCGGTTGACTATGGACTGGTCTATATCGTTAGCCAAAGGACCTATATGTACGATTGGCGCTGTCAACCATCGCCCTGGTACACTATCATAAGACAATGATGAAGCCCGCTTTCGCAAATATTGTACTCTTCCAGTATCAGTATATATATTTTGATATTCTGTTGTCACGTCTGAATGCTGGCGCGCAACCAATATGCCATTTTTCTCCAAAGGCAGAAGATTCAAGTCTGTACTGATAGACGACACAACCCCAACTCGCAGCCCTAATGCGCTTGCCATGAGACTGCTATAAGATGCTGTACCTCCAAGAGAATATGCGCCACTAACACTCAAATCGCGAGTAATACTACCCAACATTAAATAATCAATTGATGTTGATACAGCTGAAGGGTTTTCACTAATCATTGTGAAAACATTTGATTGACTAAATTGATTTTGATTTGTTGCCCAACCAAATTTGTAATTGTCTGCAGCTAAGCACCCAAAATAAAGTCTTCCACCATTCTACGTGCCTCATCATCAGTATATTGAACTGGGGGAGATTTCATAAAATAGGCAGAGGCCTCATGCAAAGGTCCTGAAATATTACGATCCAAAGCCAGTTTGGCACAACGCACAGCATCAATTACTACACCTGCCGAATTTGGAGAATCCCACACTTCCAGTTTCAATTCTAAATTTATCGGTACGTCTCCGAATGAATTGCCTTCCATACGAATATGACACCATTTGCGATCTGTTAACCACGGTACATAATCGCTAGGACCCACATGTACATTATCATCTCCAAGATCATAAGGCAGTTGGCTAGTTACGGATTGTGTCTTAGAGATTTTCTTAGATTCAAGTCTTTCGCGCTCAAGCATATTATAGAAATCCATATTACCACCAAAATTAAGCTGGTAAGTACGATCCAGATGAACACCGCGCTCTCGAAACAAGTTTGCCAGGACGCGATGTGTAATGGTAGCTCCAACCTGGCTCTTGATATCATCGCCAATGATAGGAACACCATGCTCCCTAAAACGCTCCGGCCAATAATCTTGACTAGCAATAAACACAGGTACGCAGTTAACAAACGCACAACCACTTTCCAAAATATGCTCCACATACCATTTCGTTGCCATCTCAGAACCAACAGGCAAGTAACTTACTACCACATCAGTTCTAGTATCTTTAAGGATCTGTACTATGTTATCTGTTGGGCCAGGTGCTTTATCAACTACTCCACTTAGATATTTTCCTATGCCATCATGCGTCATACCCCTATGTACAGTAACACCCATGTTGTCCACATCAGCAAATTTAGTCGTATTGTTAGGGCTTGCCCAAATCGCTTTACTTAAATCCAGACCCACCTTACTATCAACAACATCGAAGGCTGCCGAAAATTCGATATCACTGATGTGATATCCACCTAGATTCACATGCATTAAACCAGGTACCTCAACATCATCGCTGGCATTCTTATAATATTCTACGCCTTGCACGAACGATGAGGCACAGTTGCCAACACCGATAATAGCAACCCGTACCTTATTGTGTTGATTTGTCATGACAATATAGCTCCTAGATATCTTTTGACCAATTAGATCATTTCAACGTCATTAACATATAACAATCCGCTGTTACGACTCAAATTGTAAATCTACATCTAAATCACTATACATCTCATCAAATCTCAATAGTTCAACAATAAAACCAATGAGTATTCAATCCATCAACTAACTACGCCTTGACCTATTAGAAGGACCACCTCTACCCCGACGATCTCCACCACCACGACTATTCCTACCGGAAGAACGAGGTTTGCGAGGCTTGTCACGCTCCCGGGCTTCTTCCACACTCCAGCCCTCTAGAACAGCCTGTCGTGACAAACGAACCTTTCCATTTGCATCAACATCTGTCACCATAACAGTTAAATCTTCGCCTACCTTGGCAACATCCTCTACCTTTTCCACACGAAAATCAGCCAACTGACTAATATGTACTAAACCATCAGTACCAGGTATGATCTGTACAAAAGCTCCAAATGGTTCAGTACGAACCACTTTACCGGTGTAAATCCGCCCAACCTCAGCACTTTCTGTTAAGGCTTCAACACGAGTACGGGCTTCCTCTGCAGCTGGCCCTTCGGGCGCAGCTATAAAGACACGACCATCGTCTTGAACATCAATCTTAGCACCAGTTTCCTCCTGCAGTGCACGAATTGTCTTACCACCTGGACCAATAACAGCGCCTATTTTGTCCTCTGGAACATTTACCACTATCATCCGTGGAGCATAAGGTGACATATCTTCACGGGGCATATCAATATGATCAGTCATTACGCCTAATATTTCCAAACGAGCCTCTCGTGCCTGTAACAACGCCTCCTCCATAATCTCTGCGGTAATTCCAGTAATTTTTATATCCATTTGTAGAGCAGTAATACCAACGTCAGTACCTGCCACCTTAAAATCCATATCGCCCAGATGATCTTCCATTCCTTGTATATCAGTTAGAATGACGTAACTTTCATCCTGTTTCACCAATCCCATTGCAATCCCTCCAACTGGCTTCTTGATTGGCACTCCAGCATCCATCAACGCTAATGTGGATCCACAAACTGATGCCATAGAAGTTGACCCATTGGAGGACAATACTTCAGAAACCACTCGCAATGTGTAAGCAAAATCATCTTCATCTGGTAAAACAGCTCTTAATGCTGTTTCAGCCAGAGCACCATGACCTATTTCACGTCGTTTGGGACCACGCAAAAACCAAGTCTCGCCAGTACTGTATGGTGGAAAGTTATAATGATGCATGTAACGCTTTTCATTCAATGGAGACAGAGTATCGAGCATCTGTGCTTCCCGTGGGGTTCCCAAAGTCGCCAAGCTCAGTACCTGAGTTTCACCTCTAGTGAACAATCCCGAACCATGTGCTCTCGGGCTCAGACCAGTCTCAGCCGCAAGCAATCGAAGATCAGTGGATCCACGTCCATCGGGTCGCACACCATCTAAAATACGGTTGCGGACTTCCGTCTTCACTACATTACTGAATGAAGTCTTTACATCACCGAGTTCCACATCTTCATTACCATCATAATCTAGTAACAAATCATCCTTTAACGCATCTAGTGCTTGATCACGCATAGATTTTTCATCATTGTCTCGTATTGCAGAAACCACCTTGGCTTGAACTTTATCAACAATCTCTTGCTGTAGATTGTCATCTATAGAAAAACTCTCATAGTCATCCCGTTTTGGTTTTCCAACTTCGGCGGCCATTTTGTCTTGCATATCAATTAAAGGTATTAGAGACTCATGCCCAAAAGTAAGAGCTTCAACCATTTTTTCTTCTGGTACCTGATCAGCACCACACTCAACCATCAGTATTGCATCACGTGTGCCAGCAATACGTAAGTCAAGAGCGGATTCTGCCATTTGTTCAAAAGTCGGGTTCACAACAAAATCTCCCTCTATCATCCCAATGCGTACTGCTCCAATCGGACCCTCATATGGGGGTATACCATAGGGAATATCAGAAATAGCCAACGCTGCACTAGCACCAACAATAGCTAAGATGTCTGGCTGTATATTTCCATCCACAGAGAGAGCGGTAATAATAATTTGTACTTCATTGCGTAAATCTTTCGGAAAAAGTGGTCGTAATGGTCTATCGGTTAAACGACTGGTCAATATAGCACCTTCACTAGCACGACCCTCTCGTCTAAAGAATGATCCCGGTATACGACCAGCTGCATACAGTTTTTCCTCGAAATCAACGCTCAGCGGGAAGAAATCTATTCCAGGTCGAGCGTTTGAAGACATTGTAGCAGTAACCAGTAACATTGTATCACCCTGTCTAATCGTAACTGCACCACCAGCTAATCCAGCTAATTTACCGGTTTCGACAATTATCTCTTGTCCACCTACATTGCTCGTAAATTTTTTGTACTTAGACATTAAAAAAACCTCCATAATAGGACAGCAAATACTCCATACAAAAGCATAGAGTAAAACGAAACTTTGATTTTTCCGAAACGGAGGTCAGGGACTGGAAACAGGAGAGGAAGCATGCACAAAATATTGCTTCCTATTCTCTATCCAATGCCTCACCATGCAGTCCGGACTCTAACTTACATAAGTAACTGGCTAATTAAGTTGCCAGCATTTTCCATGTGAAACAATAACCTAATTAGCTGCGCAACCCAAGCTGCGCGACAATCTCTGCATATCTTTCAGGAAAATTGCGCTTCATATAATGTAGATGTCTTCTACGCTGACCAACCAACTTCAATAGTCCTCGTCGCGAATGCTCATCTTTCTTATGTTCTCGCAAGTGATCAGTTAGATACTCAATCCTTCTGGTCAAGATAGCAACTTGCACTTCTGGTGAACCAGTATCACTAGAATCGCGCTGAAATTCGCTAATTATGTCTGCTTTTGCATCTCTAGAAAGTGTCATGACATTTATCCTTTTGTCACCATTTGACCAGCTTTGCACTCAATCTACACGCCAATCAAAGGTCAAGTCAATAGGTCAAAATTATACCATACAGAATTAAGACAAATTGAATACTTTTTATCATCGGACTTTTGGATCGATAAGCAAGATATACTACAACCTAATATGATTTGGCAAAGTAAGCTTTATCTTTGGACATTTTTCCACAATAAATACATGCACCACCTTTGACTGGCAAGTCTATGTCAGGTATACATCGACTTGTTGCTTTTGTATCGCTCTTGATGGCAATCTCACATGTGTCTTCACCACACCACCATGCAAGAGCAAAACCGTCAGCCACTATTTCTTTAAAATGATCATAATCGCGTGGTTCACAAGTATTACCATCCCTAAATTTGATCGCGCGCTCCAAAAGAGAATCCTGTATAACAATCAACAAATCACTCACTTTAGATGTAATATTTTCCTGAGACACAATATTTTTACCTTCTTTGCCAACAATATCTCTACGTGCCAATGTTACTGATTGATTTGCAACATCCTTAGGGCCAATCTCCATTCTCAATGGCACTCCCCGCAATTCCCAATAGTTAAATTTGTGACCAGGTGTGAAACCTTCCCTATCATCAATATGTACTCGAATGTCATGGTCCAATAACTCAGTACTAATACGATCTACAGTCTCCATAACAATGGATTTTTGACCATCATCCTTGTGAATTGGTATTAAGACAACCTGATGCGGTGCAAGCCTAGGAGGCATAATAATACCTTGATCATCACCATGAGTCATTATCATCGCGCCTATAAATCTGGTAGATAATCCCCATGAGGTCGTCCAACAATACTGCATCTCGTTGTTATTATCAAGATATTGTATATCAAATGCTTTCGCAAAATTCTGCCCAAGATTGTGAGATGTGCCTGCCTGCAAAGCTTTTTTATCACCCATCATCGCTTCAATACTATAGGTGACATCTGCTCCAGGAAATTTCTCAGAATTGCTTTTGCGTCCGTAAAAAGGTGCTATAGCAGCTTCATTGCGTGCAAAGTCTATATATACTTCCAGCATCTGCAAAGTCTCTTCTTGCGCTTCTTCATAGGTAGCATGAGCTGTGTGACCCTCTTGCCACCAAAACTCCAGTGTTCGTAAAAAAAGCTTGGTCCTCAGTTCCCAACGTACAACACTATTCCATAAATTAATCAATACTGGTAAATCGCGATAGGACTTAATCCACTTAGAATACGTGTGACCAATAATTGTTTCTGAAGTTGGACGTACAACTAACGGCTCCTCCAATTGCTTGCCCCCACCTATTGTTACTACTGCCAACTCAGGGGAAAATCCTTCTACATGCGATGCCTCACGATCAATAAAACTCTTTGGTATAAACATAGGAAATCCAGCATTGACGTGACCAGTATCTTTGAAACGCCTATCTAAAGCCTGCTGCATATTTTCCCAAAGGGTCCATCCATAAGGTTTTACTATCATAGTGCCCCGTGCAGGCCCATAATCAGCCAAGTCTGCACGCATTACTACTGTGTTGTACCAATCGTTATAATCTTCAGTACGAGATGGCAATTTCTTTTTAGACATATTAATTATGAATTACTCCAATACAAACACTATGTATTATTATGGTTTTTCCAATCTCTTTACAGCATCAGCTGCTGTATCCACAGTCTTCAGCAACATTCTATGTGCATCATCAACATAATCACCGCGCTGCTCCACAAGAACATTAACAATATCTGACCATGGTCTGCCAACCACAATCAATTCCTTGCTAGGTATCTCTTCACACTGTAATAAACCCCATGTGTATGCAATTTCCAACAATGTTCCTATGCCTCCGGGCATAGCAATTGCTGCTTGTGATTCTACTACTAGATGATGTAAGCGTCCGCGCAAATCATTGTAACGTATTTCTTCTGTAACCCATTGGTTCACCTCTAAACCTGGCACCATTCTCTCAATTTGATCGCAACTTATACCTATTACATGACCACCAGCTTCACTAGCGCCTCGACTAACCGCCTCCATGACACCGCGATAAGCACCGGTAGAAACAATGTAACCAGCCTTAGCCAACAAACTGCCTAGTTCGAGTGCTTCACGATAAGTAGCAGTTCCTTCTCGTGGACGAGAAGACCCAAAAACAACGACTATTGGTAACATGTCTTTAGTGTACCATAGTGACTAGATAAAACATCAAATTGCTAATAAATGGAATTGAGTGAATGGTATAATGCATTTAAAATAAGAAACGTGTGTTGATTGATTGAAATCGGCCATGATTAAATGTAATAATTGAAAAGTAATTTGAGTAAAATTGTACTTGGTATACAATGAGTATTAAAAAATCTGAAGTATTTGAATATCATAGTGATAAACGACCTGGCAAAATAGAGGTCGTGGCTAGCAAGCCTCTGGAAACACAACGCCATCTCTCACTAGCCTATAGTCCTGGTGTAGCCGAAGTAGTAACTGCTATTGCTGAAAACAACGAGACAGCATACAGTTATACAGCAAAAGCCAATCTTGTTGCTGTAATTTCTAACGGTACCGCTATTTTAGGTTTGGGAAATCTAGGAGCACTCGCATCCAAAGCGGTTATGGAAGGTAAGGGTGTGCTTTTCAAACAATTCGCAGATATTGATGTATTTGACATTGAAGTAGATACTGAGAACACCGAAAAACTGATTGAAGTCGTACAAGCAATATCTCCAACTTTTGGTGGCATCAATTTAGAAGACATCAAATCACCTGAATGTTTCGAGATTGAACAGCGCTTAGTAGACTCGTTAGACATTCCTGTATTCCACGATGATCAACATGGTACAGCTATCATCTCTGGAGCTGCACTTCTCAATGCACTAGAAATAACTGGTAAATCAGCCACTGAATTGCGTGTTGTAGTCTCAGGTGCAGGTGCAAGTGCAATTTCATGTTCCGATTTTTATATAACACTCGGAGTCAAACGGGAAAATATCATGATGGTTGATTCTCGTGGAGTAATTTATAAGGGCAGAGACTCTGGAATGAACAAGTTCAAAGAGCGTTTTGCTATTGATACTGATTGTCGTACACTTGAAGATGCAGTGCGTGGTTCGGATCTTTTTCTGGGGCTTTCAGTAGCTGATTTATTAACACCAGATATGCTGCAGACCATGGCGGATCAGCCGATAATTTTTGCAATGGCCAACCCTGACCCAGAAATTAACTATGACTTAGCCAAGAAAGTTCGACCTGACGCTCTTGTTGCAACTGGCAGAAGCGACTTTCCTAATCAAGTAAACAATGTACTAGGATTTCCATTTATTTTTCGAGGAGCACTGGACGTAGGTGCACGTACTATCAATGACGAGATGAAAGTTGCGGCAGCTAAAGCTCTCGCAAACCTTACTCATGAAGATGTGCCCGACAGTGTATTAAAAGCTTACGGGCTTGATAGCCTAACCTTTGGTCCGGATTATCTGATTCCAAAACCCTTTGATCCTAGAGTGCTAATCTGGGAAAGTACAGCAGTTGCAGAAGCTGCTATACGCACAGGAGTAGCACGTCGAAATATAGATTTAGAGATATATCGAGAACAGCTTGCTTCAAGATTAGGTCATGGACGTCAAGTTCATCGACACATAATTAATGTGGCCCGCCAACAACCCAAGCGTATTGTATTTCCTGAAGGAGAGGAAAATAAAATATTGCGCGCGGCTGCACAGATAATTGAAAGAGGCATAGGACAGCCAATACTGCTAGGCAGACCTGAAATAATAGATAAAAAAATGGCTGATCTCGGATTAACATCAAAGGTGCAAATAGTTGATCCTAGTGCACATTCAAACCCTAAAGTCAATGAGGATCCCTCTAGATACCAAGTTTACACTGAAGCGTATTATCGACAACGAGAAAGACATGGTGTAACAATCGCACTTGCACGCGAACGTATGTCTACACCAAATATATACGGAATGATGATGGTACATGAAGGAGACGCTGACGCTTTTCTTTCAGGACTTACCTATGAATATCCCGACGTCATTCGTCCTGCCCTACAACTTTTTGGTACCCAGGCAGGCACCGAACGCGTGACAGGGGCATACCTAGTAATAGTAGAAGAGCGAGTTTTCATTTTTACTGATGCAACCGTAAATGTGGAACTTGATGAAAACACATTAGCTGAAGCTGCAATTCTCGCAGCAGATTTTGCTAAAACTCTTGAGATTGATCCACGAGTCGCAATGCTAAGTTTCTCCAACTTCGGAAGTTCACAACATCCTATTTCACAAAAGGTTCGTAGAGCTGTAAAGATTGTCCAAAAACGGCGTCCTGATTTGGATATTGATGGTGAAATGCAAGCAGATGTAGCGGTATCCCCAGAATTGATAGAAGAAAGGTTCCCATTCAGCCAAGTGAAAGATGCTAATGTATTAGTATTTCCAAGTCTCGCATCTGCAAATATCGCATACAAGTTATTGCAGCAACTAACAGGAGCATCTACCATAGGTCCTGTACTACTAGGGATGGGATCTCCAGTTCATGTCTTGCAAGCTGGAGATAGTGTAGACCAAATTGTCAACATGTCCGCAGTAGCGGTAATGGATGCGCAAAGACGCTAAAAGAACCCTCTATCTCTGTTGTTTGTGTACCTACTCAAATCAATCCACATTGTGAATAGTTGTGAGGAAACAAGATCCAACAAAGACAATATTTTACAATCGGTCGGCAGATGCCTGTAAGGCATCTATTCTATCTGTTCGCTCCCAAGGTAAATCCAGATCATCTCGACCAAAATGTCCATAAGATGCCGTCTGACGATATATTGGCCTACGCAAATCCAAATCGCGGATAATTGCTCCTGGACGCAAATCAAACACTTCTGATATCAACTGGCCAATATGTTGATCTTCAATGGTTCCAGTACCAAAAGTCTCGACATTGATACTTAAAGGCATAGCAACACCAATCGCATAAGCCAACTGGATTTCGCATCTTGCTGCAAAACCAGCAGCTACAACGTTTTTAGCAACCCAACGTGCTGCATATGAAGCACTTCGATCTACTTTAGTGCAATCTTTTCCGCTAAATGCACCACCACCATGCCGACCCATACCACCATAAGTATCGACAATGATTTTACGTCCAGTGAGACCGGCATCACCCTTAGGACCACCTACCACAAATTTGCCAGTTGGATTAGTTATAACTTTCAAATCATCATCTATGAGATTAGAAGGCAATACTGGCATGATAACATTTTCAGTAATCTCATTTCTTATATCATCCTGTGAAACTTGCTGATCATGTTGCGTGCTAATAAGTACCGTATCAATTCTTTTGGGTTTTCCATAACTATATTCCACAGTAACCTGACTTTTACCGTCAGGACGTAACCAATCAAGCACACCATCACGTCTAACCTTAGATAGACGCCGCGTAAGCTTGTGAGCAAGATAGATCGGCATTGGCATCAATGTATCTGTCTCATTACATGCAAAACCAAACATCATTCCTTGATCTCCGGCGCCCACTGCTTCTATCTCAGCTTCCGTGTCGATGTTGCCAGATTTAGCTTCCAAAGATTGATCCACGCCAAGTGCTATGTCTGGACTCTGCGACGACACAGCAACTTGCACACCACAAGTATCAGCATCAAATCCAGTATCACTGCCATTGTAACCTATATCCTTTACTACTTCCCGAACTACTTTATTGAAATTAACGTAGCAACTCGTAGTAATCTCGCCAAGCAACATAACAAACCCAGTTTTCACTGCAGTTTCACATGCCACCCTACCGTACGGATCTTCAGCCATGATCGCATCTAGCACAGCATCGCTTATTTGATCACACATTTTGTCTGGATGTCCCTCTGTCACTGATTCAGAGGTGAATAATAATGTAGATGATTCCATAAAAGAGTTACTCATAAAATATTGTCTCCTAACTTAGACACACATTCATATAGAAAATAGTTGAACACATGAACAACGAAATAGCAATGTAGTGATATAACCTAACCAATCATTTAGTTGGGTTTATGAGGTCAATAATCGATGAATACACTTATCGCCCAATCTCTTTTCAAACCAAACTTAAATTACCTATTATTGCCAATATACCATATGAGATTTAGGCTTGCAAGGATATAACAAAATTCGCACATCACTAACATAATTATTGGATGGAACACCCTAAAATTACTATGCGAAATGATCAACAGAGAAAAAGAATACCACAAAGGTGTCTCATTAACAAATCAATATGCAGTACCAGAAAGCACTTTAAAAACTGTGCGAATAATAATCTTGAAATCCAACCAAAGCGACCAGTTTTCTACATACCACAAATCATATCGGGTTCTATCCTCAATGGAGGTATCTCCACGCAATCCATTGACTTGTGCCCAACCAGTAATGCCTGCTTTCTCACGATGCCTTTCCATATATCTAGGAATACTTTCCTGAAATTTTTCAACAAACTGGGGTTGTTCCGGACGAGGACCCACAAGACTCATATCACCCAATACTACGTTGATCAATTGTGGCAATTCATCTATAGAAAAACGTCGAATAAATCTACCGAGACCTGTACGCCGTGAGTCTTCTGCAACTGTCCATTGACTCTCTTCACTCGCATTTGCTCTCATTGATCGAAACTTGAAAATCTTGAAATCTTTACCGTCTAATCCAACACGATCCTGAAAAAAGAATACTGGGCCACGAGATTCAAGTTTAATCAAAGCCGCAATTAACATCATTAACGGGGACAACAATACAAGACCGATTGAGCTCATAAGCAAATCAACCACTCGTTTAAGAGATAGTCGCCAACCTCTGAGAGCAACATCACGTACATTAAGCAAAGGCAAACCTCCTAAATCATCTACAGAAACTTCGCCCGCCATAATCTCATATACGTCTGGAATAACCTTGACGCTCACATGACCCCTCTGACACCTAACAATTAGACTCAAAAGTTCATCTCTAGTAGCATCTGGTCTAGCTATAATAACCTCATCAACTGCATAGTTATCAACTAAATCAGCTAAATCTTTCGAATGCCCTATTACGGGCACACCTAACAAATCTTGCATATCTTCTGACCCATCAACTAAACCTACCAATTGATATCCTAGATGTGGCATCCAAGTTGCTTTTTGAATTACTACAGCAGCTGCGTCTCCAGTACCAACTATTAGAAGTCTCTGCAGACCAATACCGCGTGCACGCAAACTTGTCAGTATGCCGCTATAACCACTACGCCCTAACAGCACTAGAGCAATAGTGAGGACCCATGCATAAACTACTATAGTTCTTGAATAATCTACTTCAAACACTGTATTTTTGAACAGTAAAGTAGAGAAAGCAATAGAAAATAAAGCCCCAATCGAAACAGCACTAAAGACAGCATAAGCTCTGTCCACACGTCCAATAGTACGCGTACCATGATATAGGCGATTAAGATAGAAAACTATTTGAATACATATAACTTGCACCACAATTACTCGACCATATGCAGTAACAGATTCGAGTCCTTGTGGCTCCGTAGGAAAAGCTATGGCAGTTCTCAATTGATAGGCAAGCAAATATGCCAATGATATTATCACCGCATCTAATAATACTAACAACAATGTAGTTATTGATTGAAAATGTTTGTTACTAATTGATGTTATTACCATAGCATATTAGTATTCTTAATTTTCACCATAGCTAGTAGGAAGTTTAGGCGGATCATCAACCCTCTTTCCCATCCGCTCCGCAACAGCTGCATACATTGCCACTCGATCATCCCATGGATACTCAATCACTCCAAAACACATAGACTGCTCATGAGCCTTACCACAAGCCAACACCATATCACCACTGACTGCCATATCTACCGCAAACCGTATAGCATCAGCCCGATCAGATATTTTACAATATGTCTGACCTTCTATACCTCCTCTCTTCTCACATCCTGATGCAATCTCTGACATTATGTCAGATAAAGACTCTGTACGAGGATCTTCAGCAGTAATGACAGTAAAATCTGCCAATTCAGCTGCGATGGAGCCCATCCAGCTACGCTTAGCCACATCCCGCAATCCAGCAGATCCAAACACCACAATAATACGACCGTTCGTTATATTCCTTACTGAAACCAATAATTTTCGCAAAGAATTTGGCGTATGCGCAAAATCGACTACAGCTTTAAAATCCTGACCAACATTAATATATTCCATCCTACCAGGAATACACTCAAGAGATGCAATACCTGCCTGTATATATTTACGATTAATAGACAGACCATTATAAGAAACAGCTATTGCTGCAAGACAATTGCTGATATTGTATTCTCCTACAAGGCCAGTTTCTATTGAAAAACAATCATTGTCTATGTTGACATCAAAACGAGTATTTTCTTCATCGATACTAACATTAGTTGCTTTAACAGTGGATTGTGATTCAATACCATAGTCCACTAAATTCGTCTTAAGTTTATTCTTTATGAAAGTATAACTGAGTCCATCATCATAATTAAGCACAGCTAGCTTATTGATTTTAGGTTTAGACACACTAGAGTCAACCTGCCTGAACAATAACGACTTTGCGTTCATATAAGATTCAAAAGTACCGTGATAATCCAAATGTTCATGAGTAATATTGGTCAAGACTGCAATATCAAAATCACATGCAGCCACCCTCTGCTGCACTAGACCATGTGATGTTACTTCAATCACACAGTGCGTCATTCCTGTATCCACCATCTGAGCCAACAAATCCTGTAAAGCCACAGCATCAGGAGTTGTTACATGGAATCCAGTATCCTTAGTTTCATCACCAATTACAGCATTGACAGTTGTAATAAGTCCGGCACGAATGCCAGCGGCACATAGTATGCTATGAATAATATTGCACGTAGTTGTCTTACCGTCTGTACCAGTAACACCTATCATGACTAAATTTCGTGAGGGGAATTTTCGCAAGGTTGAAGCACACCATGATAGTGCCCTAGTACTATTATCAACCTGTATATATGGAACATCTAATTCGCCGAACCATTCACATACTCTTGCAAATGGACGTTCACCCATAACAGCAGAGGCTCCATTATTAAGAGCAGATGATATAAATTCATGGCCATCTGACACTAAGCCAGTACGGGCAACAAACAACGCTCCAGGAACAACATTATTTGAATCCTCCACCACAGAAATGATGTCTGGATCACTATTACAGGAGATATTGGATGGATGAATAACTGATAAAAGTTCTGAAAGATTCACAATGATCTATATAAGTTTTCGGTATACAGACTCCTGAATATATACTAAATTATACCCCGACAGGTTAACCAAAACAGTCCCGGATCTAATTTGTCGATTTGATCCAGGACTGCCATATTTATTAAGCTATAACTATCTTAAATCAAAGTCTGCTGCAAGGTTTCCAATGCACGACGTGCAGAGCCGTCTATCTCATGTTCACCCACACGAACTACTATGCCTCCCAAAATTCCTGGGTCTACTCGGAAAGCTATATCTATTGCTGAACCAAGCTTATCCTGCAGCTCACCTTCTATTTGTTTTTGCTCATCAGACGTCAAGGTTATTGCACTTGTAACTACTGCATTCTCACCTTGTAGGCTAGCACCATCCAAAACAGATACTTTACCAGCAGCAATACCAGAAAAGAACTCATCTACCAGTGCTTTCTGTCGAGCCTCATCAAGCTCACTACTAATTATCTTGTTTGCCGCTGCAATAGCCATTGCAGCTACCTGTGGCCGTATATCAAGCAGCACATTTTCTTTGTATTGCTCAGCTGCTTCTTGGGCCTGCTCCAATAGCTGGGCCCTTTCATTTTCTACAGACTTTTGTACCTCAGACGCAGAGCTTTCTGCACGTTGTGTAGCTTCTGCAATTATCTTTGCTCTTTCAGCCTGTGCATCAGAGATAATCTTCTCGGCTTCACTATTAGCATTATCTCTAGCCTCAGCCGCCTCACGTGCATCTTCTAGACTTTGTGCTATTTTTGCACTACGTTCGTCAAGTATTTTCACAATTGGTTTGTATGCCCACGCGGACAACAACAACATTACTATGAAAAAATTA
>DFQC01000046.1 GCA_002377585.1 Anaerolineales bacterium UBA3499
TTATAGCCCTAGGTTTTGCTTGGAATGTCCTAAAAAATCTGAGCAGTTTAGAATAAACATATCACTATTGCCTTCGAAATTAAAGAATTAAAGTTTTTAAACTAATACGTACGCTACGTATTCAGGGCTTTGCTACGCTCGGAAATAACAGATAACAATTGTTCGTAAGAATCCCTAAAAGATACCACGCCTTCTGTTTCCAATTTTGCACTTATTTCCTCCATCGAAATTCCTATGTTAGCCAACTGCTCCATATGTCTTGCTGCATCTTCAGGGCCCATTTCTAGTCCCATAATAGCGTTACCATGATCCTTGAAAGCCTGCATCGTGCCCGGTGGCAGTGTATTAACTGTATTCTCCGCAATCAAAGATTCCACATATAGAACATCGCTATATTTTGGATCCTTAGTACTAGTACTTGCCCATAAAGGTCTTTGAACATTTGCCCCTTTACTTTGCAAATGTGTCCAGCGCTTACTACTAATACTATTTTGAAAAAGATTATAGGCCAGATTCGCGTTGGCAATCGCAGTTCTACCTTTCATAGAATCTGTATCGACATCATCCAATAACATGGCATCTAATCTAGCATCGACAAGTGTATCAATTCTGCTAATAAAGAAACTAGCTACAGAATTTACATTGTTAATATCGTGTCCACTGTCCAGTCTTTTTTCTAGACCAGTGATATATGCATCTATCACTTTGGAGTAACGCTCTACAGAAAAAATCAATGTTACATTAACGTTAATACCAGCACTGATGGCCATTGTAATAGCTTCCAATCCAGGAATAGTAGCCGGAATCTTTATCATAAGATTAGGCCTATTTACCTTGCCCCACAATTCTATTGCTTCACTTACTGTCTCAGAGGTGTCCATAGCCAACCTAGGAGAAACTTCTAAACTAACAAACCCATCAGTACCTCCCGTACTATCATAGACTGGTTTAAATATGTCGGCAGCTTGCATTATGTCTTCACTTGCAAGGGCATAAAAAATATCCTCTGCATCAAAACCCATACTTGAAAGCTTGCTAATAGTAACGTCATAATCATTGCTGCCAGATATAGCTTGCTGAAAAATAGTAGGGTTAGATGTAAGACCTGTAATATCTCCATCATTAACCATATCCTGTAACATGCCAGAAACAAGCTGGTCTCTACTAATATTATCCTGCCAAGGTGACTGACCCAACGTTTGCAATTTTTGTAGAGGATTCATTTATCAGATCCTATTATCATTGTTCCAATGTGGTTATCATACATCTCGCTTTATTTATAATATTGCGACACAGAACTTATCAGAAAAGGCTTCAAAACTATATGCTAGCGAGAGACTAAATTATCAATTCAACTCATCGCATGTGTAATTATATTCATTCACAACAATAACTCAACAGACCCTATGCAGTCTTTCTGCAATATTACTATCATGTTATGTATATAATATGTATATGATAAGCCACGTGTAAACTATTGGGCTACATTTACACTAACTTTATTCCGGACCAAGTTATAATTCCATACATGCGAATTTCCCTAGCAATTACTGTATTCAATGAAGAAGCAAACATAAGGCGTTTGTTCGCATCCATTCTAGAACAGACTCGTGTACCAGATGAAGTAACAGTCTGCGATGGAGGATCCACTGACAACACTGTTGCTATCATGTCAGAGTACTCAGATCAACTCCCTCTAAGAGTTCTGGTAAGACCTGGTGTAAACATCTCTACTGGAAGAAATGTTGCAATACGCGAGTCTAGCGGAGATATAATAGCTGTAACTGATGCAGGAGTCCGGCTAGAAGCGGACTGGATTGAACTCCTTACTACATGTTTCAAACAACAAGATGTGAATCATGCTGCAGGCTTTTTCTGCGCTGATGTCAGCACTGCGTTTGAAACAGCAATGGGAGCTACTGTTTTGCCAGCTTTAGAAGATATTAGGCCGCAGACTTTTTTGCCTTCTAGTAGATCAGTAGCTTTTCGCAAAGAGGCATGGGACAAAGTAGGCGGATATCCAGAGTGGTTAGATTATTCAGAAGATGTTGTCTTCGACATGAAGATGATAGATTGTTTTGGGCAATTTACTTTCATACCTAAAGCAATAGTGCAATTTCAACCACGCAGCACTATGCAGCAATTTGCTCGCCAATACTATAACTATGCATCGGGTGATGGTCACGCAGGATTGTTCCTGCACATACATTTCATAAGATATTTCACATATTTAATCGCAGTACCGCTAGGAATATATGCTGCACTGACGGTACATCCGTCTATATGGTTAGCAGGACTCATGGCAGGGATTGCATACGTACGAAGGCCGATCACACGTGTACGCATTTTGTGGAATGAATTGGCAACATTGGACCGGGCAAAAGTGATGTTATTGATACCTACAATCCGTATTATAGGAGACTTAGCAAAAATGGTAGGATATCCAATTGGTATATGGAAAAGATTCACAATAGGCAAAGGATAATGAATAGGTCACCCGTTACTTTTACGTTATTGTTCATTGTGGCTTTAGCTGCAGCATGTGGAGCCCTGGCAGGTGGAGCAGCAGTATTTCTTGCCGTTAGAAAATCTGTCACGCCTAGTCCAATATCTACTTCTATTTCAAGCACCAATACTTTACCATCGGCACCAACACCAACCCTTATGGTGCCAACACCAACTATTGTAGTGCCAACACCTACAATGGAATTACCGACACCGATAGTTGTAGTGCCAACACCTACGATATCAGAACCCAACAATGATCTATTCTTAGAAACAAAAACCATCGAAATTACTACTGCAATCACTGAGGCAGTAGAAATGATTAGCCCATCTGTTGTAACAGTACTTAATCTAGCAATAAATGGTGCTGAGCGAGGATCTGGTTCTGGTGTAATCTTCTCAGACAATGGATATATACTGACTAACGCACATGTAATCGCAGGTCACGAAGCTCTTGAAGTTGTATTCATAGACGGTGAAACTGCAGCAGCCACATTAGTGGGTTCTGACGACTATGCAGATATAGCAGTACTGCAAGTACAACCCCCGCTGCCAGGCGTTGCGTCTCTAGGAAACTCAGATATTCTTAGACCTGGTGAAACAGTAATTGCGATAGGGAGTCCACTGGGCGACTTTAAGAACACAGTAACTGTAGGTGTGGTCAGTGCTACTGGACGAACAGTGGATACAGGTAAGGGATATCAATTAGAAGACCTCTTACAAACCGATGCAGCTATAAATCAAGGTAACTCCGGTGGTCCCTTAGTGAACCTGGCTGGCCAAGTTGTTGGATTGAATACACTCATAGTCAGAGGTGGTAGTTTTGGAGGGTCTATTGCTGAGGGACTGGGCTTTGCAGTAGCTTCTAACACTATGGGGGCCATTAGTAAGCAGCTAATTGCAAATGGTCGCGTGGATCGCCCATATCTTGGAATTACCTGGCAACCGGTAACACCAAGAATTGCCAGGGTGTACAACCTTCCGGTGCCATGGGGAATCTTCATAACAAATGTAGTGGATGGTTCAGCTGCTGATATAGGTGGACTTCAAGCTGGTGACATTATTGTTATGATGGACGATGTACCTCTTGACGGTGATCACCCTTTCATCAACGTACTGTACTCTTACCAACCTGAAGATACTATCACTACCAAAATCAACCGAGAAGGGCAAGAACAAATCGTTACAATTACTCTGGGCGAGAGTTAGAACTGAGGCAGCTAATTAAGCACCATAAATCCGTCTACATTCCTCAAGGGTTCTCGGCGTATCCACCCACACAACTGTCCATCTGCTGGCCATACAGTAGTCTAGGATATCATCCGGCTGTACAGCATTAGGTAAGCCGCCAAATAGCAATCCTAATACTCGCTTATAGCAATAAGCAACAATCCACGAACATATAGGATATTGATCCATTGTGGCCAATCTACGAAACACATATCTGTTGTCAAAAAAACGATCCAATGCATGTGCAAGCAACTTAAATGCTCCGTACAAGCGTCCTTCGTACTCCAGGGCCTTTTTCACCAACATTTCTTTCTGACTAGCACTCAATCCCCCTGGTACACGGGACACAAGTACTCTGGATTTCAAAATCTCAAAGGATTGTATAGACCTGACTACAACTTGCACTCCAGCAGTATCTATAACTTCAATAGAACTTCCAACTTTTAGAACCAAGGCGCTGTGTGAAGACCATGACAGCTTCTCGGTTGATGATCTAGTGACCCATCTTATGATCTTTGAAAAAAGACTGCGTCCCTGGACATGTACAATGTCACCCACTTCTAGGATATGTGGTTCTAACTTAAGCAATTCCCAGCCTATCCGAGTTACTGGCATCTCCTGCCAATAATCGACGCCGTCAAGATTGTCATTAGATATGAGAGTCATAAACAAGCAAACTGCAATTTTTGCGCGAATTTTAGATTAATCAAGATACAGCACCGGATGTCTGCATAGAAGGCCTACCCAAGAAAGCTAATATTACAAACAGTAAAACCGAGAGACCAATCACAATTAGATTTGAACCTGTATAACCGTAATTAGCGTACACTAGACCACTTGTTACACTACCAATTGCAGCAGTTACACCTATAAAAGCTTCACTCACCCCCTGTGCCCTTCCACGTTCTTCTGGCCGTAATTGGTCAGATAACATAGCTGAACCAGCAATGTAACAAAAATTCCAGCCCAAACCAAGCAAGAAAACTGCAATATATAGCGTTATAAGTGTATCAGCAAAATACCCACTAATTCCAGAAACAATCAACAGTACAATTCCTATAGCAACTACAGGAAGTCTTCCAATCCTACTAGTCAGCCATCCTGTCCCTGAAGAAAAAGCAAACATACCCAAGCTATGTATCATCACTGCTCTGGCAATAATAGGTACGTCATAGCCCTCATAATTCATAAACAAAGGAGTGACCTGCATGACAACTGTCATTCCCAACCACGATATAGCCATTACAGATGCTGCCAGAATCACTGGATACTGCCCAAAAATCTGGGTCATAGACCTTGCTCTACCAATTTTTTCTGCATCAGTCTGTTTATTGTTCGCTTCCATTTGCCTGCTAATTAATAATGGGTCTGGCCTCAAGAACAATTGATTTAATGTGATACCTACGAACATAAGACCAATGGCCATAATGAACGGTACCGCTAGAATTGGCACTTCAAGCAACACCGTCAAAGTAGGACTAGTATCCATCAACAGACTACCCGCCAAAGATCCTATAGTGCTGGAAAAAGCAATGAGGCCAATGGCTTGCGCCCGTCTTCCAACAGGTTGAACCTCAGCAGCTATGAAACGCATTTGCTCTACTGCACTACGGGACATTCCCAGGAAGAAAGAGCCCGACAGAAAAAGCCACAAAAGACCATTTACTACAGCAATGGCTCCCAAACTCATACCAAATATCGCAACCAGAAAGCCAACATTAAGGCCTAGCCTGCGTCCTAAACGATCCATCAACCATCCTACTGGATAAGCTGCCATAGCACGTCCAATAAGCACCAAAGTTGCTGGCAAACCAACAGCCATATCATTACCGGTCAGGTTCACTGCAATGATAGGTGTAACCGTAAGTAATCCGACTATGGCAGTAGAATGTAAGCTTTTAGTGACAAACAATATTGTGGTAATTCGCTTTACTATTGCTGTATCCGTGTTTTGCGTAGCACTCATAATCCGTAGAAGTCTACCATCTCTTGAGAAAGATGATAGCGATTCGAAACTAACTGTTTGCCTCATAATGCAGCACAGCACCAACATTTACTTGCTCAACAACAAAAAATGGTGTCTTAGAAACTTGACATTGCTACGATTCAACTGATACACTGCTGTAGTTGCCTACTGTCAATATGACAGAAGTTGATACAAGTGCGAACTGTTTCTTTTTTTGTATTTTTTTTGATAACAAACCTGTTATAAATGAGCGAATTCCTGCAAGTCACCCAAGCAGCTATTGAAGAGATTGAGGCAGGCAGGACTGCGTGCTTAGCGACAGTCGTACGTGCTCGTGGTTCGGCACCCAGACATCTAGGAGCCAGAATGCTAGTCCTAGACAGTGGTGACATACGGGGCACTATAGGAGGAGGCACACTCGAGCATCGAGTCATCGAAGATGCTCTAAAATTACTTTCTAATGGCAACAAAGAGCTCAAGAACTATGTTTTTGATCCAAATGGCAGAAGCGGGTCAGTTGGATTGTGTGGTGGAGCAGTAGACATACTTATGGAAGTTCTAAGACCAAACCCTACATTGTTAATTGTTGGTGCAGGACATATTGCAAAACCTCTGGCAAAAATCGCTGCTATCCTCGAAATGCGCGTTGTCGTAATAGATGATCGCAATGATTGGGCAAATAGTGATCGTTTCCCAGATGCCGATTCTATTTATATAGTGGATTACGAGGAAGCTTCCGAAACTCTGGGACCGATACCAGAATCTATAAACTCAAGTACTTATGTGGTTATTACAACTTGGGGGTATGATTTACCTGCATTAGAGCAAGCTCTTGCAGCAAACCCAGCATTCATATCACTAGTTGCGAGTCCATCTAAAGCTAGAGAACTTTTCCGACGTCTTATAGAAAATGATGTTGAACCTGCGACATTGAGACAAGTGTATACTCCTGCCGGACTTGATATAGGCGCCGAGTCTCCCGCTGAAGTGGCCCTCTCAATACTAGCCGAAATAATAGGAATTCAACGCGGAGCCAGTGGTATAGCACTTCGAGAACAAAGAGGCGAAATGTTGAAACAATTGTTAAAGTAACAACATTAAGCAACAGTAGTTGAGTTAATATATTCAATTTCCTTTGCATGCAAACTCAAAACGCAAAAGTAGTCCAGAAAGGTGTTTCTAATACCACATACCTAAAAAGATTTTTAGGCAACATATATGATTAGCAATAAACCAAAAACTGATTTTACGCACCCTATAATCCAATCTTATTCTCGCCGCAAAATACTTAAGCTCGCTGGAGCAGGAGCTTTAGCATATACTAGCAGCCTAGCTGCAGCCTGTAGTAACCAAAGTTCGTCAAGCACTAGGGATGTACCAATCAAAATCGGTGTGTTATTACCATACTCGGGAATATATGCTACTTTGGGCGATAGCATTAGTGCTGGACTAGAAATGTATCTAGACCAATTAGGTTACCGAGCAGGTGGACGGAATGTTCAAATAGTCGCCGAAGATACAGAGATGAAGCCTGATATAGCACAACAAAAGGCACGCAAACTGATTGAGCAAGATAAAGTAGACTTAGTAGCTGGCATAGTCAGTACCGGAGTACTCTACGGACTCCGAGAATATTTCCATAACAACAAAAAACTCCTTATTTGTGCTAATGCCGGAGGAAATAAAATAAGCCGCGATATGAAATCGCCCTATATTTGGCGATCATCTTTCAGTAACTGGCAACCGAATTGGCCGCTTGGGTTATGGGCATATAACAATGTAGGCAATAAAGTGTTCATGAGTGCACCTGACTATGGTGCTGGACACAACATGGTTGACGCATTTGCTCATAGTTTCCAATCAGCTGGCGGCACAATACTGGGCAAACAATTTACACCATTCCCTTCTATGGGAGACCCGGCACCATTTATCACAGAGATTCGCAAATCCAACCCGTCCATGGTTTTCTGTTTTTACAGTGGAAGTGCTGCAGTGGCATTTGTAAAAGCCTATGATGAATTTGGTCTGAGCAAAGACATACCTTTAGTGTGTTCTGGTTTTGCAGTCGAAGAGGATGTATTGCCGGCTCAAGGCTCAGCTGCACTGGGAGCAATAAGCGGACTGCACTGGGCACTATTACTTGATAACGAAACTAACCGTAAGTTTATAGATGCATACAAGGATCGCACTAATGTGGATGCTAATGTTTTTGCAGTACAGGGTTATGATACAGGTAGAATAATTTCCCATATTTTGGATGAGGTGCAGGGAGACACCAGTGCCACTAGTAGAATGCTAGAATCGCTACAAGACGTCAGTTTTAGTAGTCCCCGTGGTCCATTTAAATTAGATCCAAAATCTCAGAATCCTACTCAGCACATATATGTAAGAGAAGTCAAAGAGATTGGAGGAAAGCTTCACAATGTAGTTATTGAAGACCTAGGTGAATTTACCGATCCAGGCAACAATTCTCTCGGCTGAGACAAAATTTTGACTGAGATCAGCAATAAATATGTGATGCGACAAAGCAAGTATTTATTCCCATAATTACATGAACGACCTGATAGTTCAATCCATTAATAGCATTGTGTTCAGTATGCTGCTATTTATTATGGCTGCAGGACTCTCCCTGATTTTTGGGCACATGAACTTTATCAATTTGGCCCACGGTTCATTTTATGTCTTAGGTGGATACATAGGTTATACAATGATAAGTAAGATTGGAAGTTATTGGATGGCATTGATCATAGTTCCAATCTTGGTCGGATTAGTAGGAGCCATAATCGAATTTCTTTTTCTGCGACGTCTATATGGAAAGCATCGACATCTAGAGCAAGTACTTTTTACTATAGGTCTTGCTCTAATTACAGCGGACATCATCCGTTCAAACTGGGGTACATATGTTGTAACAATGCAAACCCCCCTTCTATTAGATGGATCAATTTCAATATTAGACTCGCAATTTCCATTGTACAGACTGGCAGTAATTGGAATAGGATTAACAATAGCCGTTGCACTATGGATCTTGATGCAAAGAACACGCCTGGGAATAATTTTACGGGCTGGTGTGTTTAACAGGAACTTAGTCAGCGAATCAGGCATCAACATACAGGCAATTTTTACAGGCATATTTGGCTTAGGATCCGCTTTAGCTGCATTGGCTGGTGTCATAGGTGCTCCTCTACACAGTCTATACCCTGGATTGCAGTTTGAAATCCTTGTTTTGACATTAGCTGTCGTAATCGTCGGCGGATTAGGAAGCCTGCAAGGAGCATTTTTTGGCAGCCTATTGATTGGCATCGCTGATACCTTTGGCAAGGCACTATTGCCCGAAATATCTTTATTTTTGATATTTGCTCTAATGGCAATAGTCTTACTTGTCAAACCTAGGGGTTTGTTTGGAGCACAAAATAGTTGATGGTGGAAAGATTAGACACTATGTATCAACGGCTTTTGTCACGCAAAATACTAGTGGCTGTCATCATAGTTGTTCTTGCTGTCGCAGCCCCTCACATAGCAAACACATATACGATTAGCTTATTAATAGAAGTTCTGATATTTTCTATCTTTGCTATGAGCCTAAATCTACTTGTCGGATACACTGGATTACCATCCTTTGGGCATGCAGCATTTTTTGGTTTAGGCGCTTACATAATTGCATATATTAGCGGCGTGAACGATCTAACCCTTAGTTTCACCAACAATATCTTGTTAACATTACCCATAGTTATTATAGGTACCGGTATCATAGCTCTAATAGTTGGATCGTTAGCTCTACGTACTGATGGAATTTATTTCCTAATGATTACACTTGCTTTCGCGCAAATGCTATTCAGTGTAGCGATGCGTTGGTCTGCGGTGACTGGTGGCTCTGATGGACTAATAGGAATACCGCGCCCAGAAATAGACTTAGGAGTATGGAAATACTCATTTGAGTCCCGCACAGCCTTCTACTATTTTGTGGTGACTACATTTGTGGCAATATATTTTGGCTTGCATAATATTATACATAGCCCATTTGGATTAGCCTTAAAAGGTATCAAGTCGAACCAGATGCGTATGCAAGCATTAGGTTATAAGACCCTGCATTATAAAATTGGCGTATTTGTGCTAGCAGGTGTTATAGCTGGAATAGCCGGTATGCTGCTCGCACAATTTTATTGGCATGCCTCTCCAGAAAATCTTTACTGGACCATGTCAGGACAAGCATTGATTATGGTAATCTTAGGTGGAGTTGGAACTCTAATAGGACCTGTGATTGGTGCCACTTTGATGAGATTATTACCCAATATTACTAGTACTTACACAAACAATTGGCAAAGTTATATGGGGATCATGTTGATTGTATTTGTCCTATGCGCCCCTAATGGAATCATGGGAATACTATTGAAAAAACTCAAAAACAATCAATGACAAATATACGTATATGTGAGTTAAGTGTAAATTTTGGCGGACTAGCTGCCATAAATAAAATGAGTTTAGAGATTGAGTCAGGGGATCGGCATGCCATTATTGGCCCTAACGGAGCAGGTAAGACAACACTCCTAAAATCAATCAATGGGCAGTTGTCAGACATAAAAGGTACTATTTTTTTGGGTAAACAAGAAATAACAAATTTGCCAATTCAATCCCGTACCAAACTTGGGCTGGGATGTACGTTTCAACACAACAATCTGTTTAGCGACTTAACCGTTATTGAGAACATATACATTGCTTTACAGAATCGTCTTGGGATTGCAAACCACTTGTCTCCGAAACAGTCTATATTAACGTCAATGGTGTCTGAGTCACATCAATTACTGGATACATTTGGTTTAAGTATGGTCAAAAATCAAGTGACGGATACCCTGTCCTATGGTCAACAGAGAGTACTCGATCTTGCAATTGCTATAGCAATGAATCCCAAAGCTTTGTTGCTAGATGAACCCACAGCTGGCATGTCAGTTTTAGAGACTACAAATATGATTCAAATAATTGAAAAACTACCAGATACTGTAACGCTTGTTTTAGTAGAACACGACATGAACGTAGTGTTTGAAATAGCAAAGCACATTACAGTACTTCATAATGGAAAAATAATAGGTCAAGGTACTCCGGCTGAGATTCGCAACAATTCAATAGTCCGAGAATATTACCTGGGAAACAAAAAATGATGTTAGTGGTTGAAGATATTGACACCTATTATGGAAAAAGCCATGTGCTTCAGGGAGTATCCTTGAAAGTAATGGAAAGCGAGATAGTCGCCCTATTAGGTCGTAACGGAGCGGGGAAATCAACCCTTGTTAAATCTATAATAGGTCGACAACCAGCATCAATTGGTGATATATATTTTTGCGGAAATAATATCACCAATTTAGCATCACATCGCATTGCTCGCCTTGGAATAGGTGCATTAAACCAGGGTAGATCTATATTCCCAACACTCACTACACTTGAAAACATAATGATTGGATATAAGAATAGGCATAATCAACAATGGGATCTAGATAACATCCTCGGTATTTTTCCCGCCTTAGCAGGTCGCCTTAACCACTTGGGATGGCAATTGAGTGGAGGAGAACAACAGATGGTGGCAATCGCACGAGCACTAATGACTAACCCTAAGATGTTAGTTTTAGACGAACCTTCAGAGGGACTTGCCCCACTCATTTTAAATGAAATAGGAAAAACAATAAGTCTGATGTGTCAACTTGGTATATCGGTCATGCTAGTTGAACAAAATGTACCTTTTGCATTGCAATTAGTCGACAGAGTTTATGTAATGAACAAAGGAAGAATCTCCTTTGACGGACACACCAATATGCTGAAGGAGAACACCGCATTGCTACACCGCTATCTAGGGATATGAAACACATTTATTTCAAACCTATCAGACTAAATCACAAATGCTAAGTCTCTAGACAATTACGTGATATGATAATATAGCAACAGCAGATCGCAAATCTCAGGATATAGAATACATATAAATAAAAGGGAGACAAAACAATGAGCGAAAACACCAAATTTGTGTTGTCGGAAGATGAAATGCCAAAAGAATGGTACAACATTAACCCAGATATGCCCGTTAATCCTGCTGAGACGGCTTGGAATGCAGTGTTACATCCTGGAACGAAAGAGCCTGTTACACCCGAATTCCTCTCTGCACTATTTCCCATGCGCTTTATTGGTGAAGCAGTCAGCATGGATCGTTGGATTGAAATTCCGGAACCAGTAAGAGAAATATACCGTCTGTGGAGACCTTCACCTCTCTACCGTGCACGAAGACTTGAAAAGGCTCTGGATACACCTGCACATATTTACTACAAGTATGAAGGTGTATCTCCAGTAGGTTCTCATAAACCCAATACAGCAGTTGTCCAAGCATTTTATGCCAAAGAAGAAGGTACTCTTGGATTCACGACAGAGACTGGTGCCGGACAATGGGGATGCGCACTGGCGATGGCTTGTAAATTTTTTGAACTCGAATGCCACGTATATATGGTAAAAGTATCATATGAACAGAAGCCTTACCGTAGAGTAATGATGCAAAACTACGGAGCTAACATACACCCTAGCCCATCGGATATAACCAACTTTGGTCAGCAAATACTAGCAGATGATCCAAATAGTCCCGGATCACTTGGTATCGCCATATCTGAGGCAGTCGAAGCAGCAGTGGCATCCCAAGGAAAGCTCAAGTACGCACTTGGATCTGTACTAGGACCAGTTCTAATGCACCAAACTGTAGTAGGATTAGAGACAATCAAACAGTTTGACTTGGCTGGAGAATATCCTGATGTGGTGATTGGTTGTATCGGTGGAGGAAGTAATTTTTCTGGATTTGCATTTCCGTTTCTACACCAAAATTTCACCAACAATACAGAGACAAGGGTATTAGCTGCAGAACCGATGTCGTGCCCAACACTAACTAAAGGAGAGTACACATTTGATTTCGGAGATTCTGCTGGCATGGCTCCTATAGTAAAAATGCACACCTTAGGACATAATTTCGTCCCTGCAGGGATTCATGCAGGCGGTTTACGTTATCATGGAATGGCACCTCACGTAAGCGCTCTCTATGACAACGGTAATATAGAAGCAGTAGCTCTTCCACAGCTATCAACATTTGCTGCTGGTCGACAGTTTGCACAAGCTGAGGGAATAGTTCCAGCTCCTGAAACTACACATGCTGTCAAAGCAGCGATAGATGAGGCGATTAAATGTAAAGAGGAAGGTACAAGTCGCGTAATTACATTCAATCTATGTGGACACGCACATTTTGACCTAAGTGCTTATGATGATTATCTGCAGGGAGCACTTCACGATCATGAATATCCAGAAGAAGAAATCAAGGACGCAATGCAGCATCTTCCAGAAGTAAGCTTGTAATCGTTGCGAAAGTATAGCCATGGCAGTATATACAAATTGCTATTTACTGTCATGGCAAATGTTCAGCCAACCACACTACAGCAAGCCTGTTTGCTCCAAAATATATCGCAATTCATCTTTTTCAGAATCAATTAAAGATAACAATGGCGATCGTACTTCACCCCCACACTTATCTATCATTTCAAGTGCTGCTTTTAAACCAGCAATTCCACAATGCTTCTTCAATACCTTTGTAATAGGAACGAGATGAATCTGTAGTTTTTCTGCTCTTTCCATCTCACCCTGACTGAACAAGTACATCAACTCAGATAGAGATTTGGCAGCTATGTTGGCTAATGCTAGAATACCTCCAATAGCACCCGCATTGAGACCTGCCAGAAATTGGCTCGATGATCCTGTCAAAACCTGGAAGTTCTCTGATGTTTCATCTGCTAATCTTTTTATCTTGTGGACATCACCGCTACTTTCCTTGATACCTATAATATTGTTGTGGTCGGACAATACTTTTATTACCTCTACTGGCAAATCTAAGCCTGTAAACATCGGTGCACTATAAAGCAACACTGGAACAGGAGACTCAGACGCAATCCGCATATAGTGGCTCTCTAACGCTTTACGAGACATAGATTCCCCATAATAATGGGGAGTGATTACTAATACAATGTCAGCTCCTGCATCAGACATGCATTTGGTCCAATCTATAGTTGCACGAGTACTTTCCATACCTGAACCAACTATAAGAAGTTTTCTGCTCGGTATAACCCGTCTGGCATATGCAACTAATAATTCACGTTCTTCATGGTCAAGCAAAACATATTCCCCATTTGAACCCTGCAGTACATATCCAGAACAATAATCAGAATTACGTAATAAATTACGATGGAGTCTATTTAAATCTATATCTCCATTACCATAAAAAGGAGTAGGGAGAGTGGGATAAATACCGGCTAAAGATATCTTGTTATTTGTAGACATTATCGACCTTTGCATTAATCGGAAATATTGGCTTATACCATAAAATTCCTATTAGTTTGGTATCATTAGATAATTATGTTTCCAATACGTGACACAAACAAATCAAATACATTTCCTATTGTAAACTGGATTATTATTGTCATTAATGCGAGTATATTTTTTGTGCAAGTCAGACTTCCTAGAGAAACTGTCGAAATTGTATATAGCACATTTGGAGTAGTACCTATCAGATTTACTGAATTGCATTTACTAGCTCCCATATCTCTTTTCAGTAGCCAATTTCTGCATGGCGGTTGGCTACACATTATAAGAAACCTGTGGATACTCTATATATTTGGCGACAATGTAGAGGATCGCATGGGTCACATCCAATATCTAGTATTTTACCTAATGACTGGAGTAATTGGTGGTCTACTACAAGTGATAACGCAACCTTTTTCTACTATACCAATTATTGGTGCAAGTGGTGCAATATCAGGAGTGTTAGGAGCATACATACTTTTCTTCCCAAGAGCCCGTGTTCTAACGTTTGTGCCAATATTTATATTGCCATGGCTGGTGGAAATTCCGGCAGTAATTTTCCTAGGAGTCTGGTTTCTTTCACAATTTGTGAATGTAATAAACGAAGCTAGTGCTGTGATTAGCAGCGGAGTAGCTTATTGGGCTCACTTAGGAGGATTTGGTGCAGGATTTCTTCTAGCACGACGTATACGCAAGATAAGAAATATTAGTTTTAAGTATTACAATTGATTCGGATTAACAATTTGTCCAAGCATAAATTTGACTAACATTCACGACCCAATAATTGCCTAACCAAAGATACCAAAGCATCCCCAGCAATACCTTTAGGGCAAGCATTAGATAACTTCTGTAAAGCAATCTCTGCTTTATCAAATTCGATACTTGACACTTCTTCCAATACTCCTGTTTCCTCCAAAAGTGCAATAACCACATCAACTTCACCATCATTTTGCGGATTTTTATTGTAAAGAGCGCACAGTTCGTCAGAGCGTTCCAGGCCCAGAATTATTGGGAGGGTTTTTTTTCTTGCACGAAAATCATCGCCTGCTGGCTTACCAGTTTTTGAGCTTCGACCCCATACTCCTAGAATATCGTCTCTTACTTGATATGCAACACCAAGAGCATGTCCAAAGTCACGGTAACACATTCGTTGTTCTGCTGACGCACCACTGACCAAGGCACCTAACTCGGTAGAAACTGCAATTAAAGAAGCAGTCTTACCTTCTATCATGCTCATGTATGTTTCCAAATCAATTTGGTTCACCTTCTCAAATTCTATATCAGCTGCCTGACCCTCAGTCAGCGATAAGCATGCCTCATTAAGTAAGCATAAGGCATCCAGTTTGCTTTCTGGTGACAAAATCTGCTCTTTCTGCAGTGCAAGATGAGCATGAGCAAAAAGAGCATCACCAGCATTTATTGCTTGTTCTGCACCCCACAATGACCACACGGTAGGACGACCTCTACGTAAACTACTTTGATCTTGTATATCATCATGTATTAATGAAAAATTGTGAATGAGTTCAACGGCAGCAGCAATTGTAACTGCGTTACGCCAGTGTCCACCAGAAGCATCTGTAGATAACAAAGTTAGTAGTGGACGTATTCGCTTACCTAATACAACACTAGATTTGATACCATCATCCCATCCCATGTGGTAATGAAGCATCTGCCCGACTAACTTTGTAGTAGTCGTAGAGTCCATCACTAGCTTTCTAAGTTTTTCCTCGAATACCAGGAGATATTCCTGCGAGAGACGATCAACTATCGTAGAATTCATTTTCTACGTAGCAACGATAGTTGATGCAAATCTGATACCGTACTTACACCTGAACAAAACATGCTGATTCGTAACTGTTGTTCAATCTCAGCAATTGTACCTAATACTTGTTCTGTAGAATGCATAGCTGACTGTAAAAATGGGTGTGCCATACCAGCAGCAGTAGCACCAAGACAAAGACATTTAGCTACTTCCACCCCATTCCTTAAACCACCTGATGCAATACAATCCACGTTGGGAGCTCCCTTACGTGCATTATGAATAGCATCTAATGTAGATATTCCCCAGTCTGCAAACACTGAAGACACCCTTTTAGCCGAATCATCACTGGATCTGTACATTTCTACCTGACTCCAAGAAGTCCCACCTGAACCTGCTACGTCAATTGCAGATATACCGGCATCCGCTAAACTTCTGCAGGTCTCCTCAGAAAAACCCCAACCAACCTCTTTTGCAACCACATTAATACCATCACGACCTAGAACTTCACATACATTACCCACTTGATCAAATAGCCCAGAAAAATTAGTCTGCCCCTCATCTTGCAAAGCTTCTTGCAAAGGGTTGAAGTGCAAAACAATTGCATCAGCGCCTGACAAATCAACCAACTTTCGACAATCATCTACCGTAACTCCATAATTCAGCTGTACGGCACCTATATTAGCAAACAACAATATATCAGGAGCGATATGCCTGAGCTTAAAGCTGTCTACAGAATCGGAATCCTCCAATACAACCCGCATTGAACCTAGGCCTAGGCCAATACCAGTGTGCTGTGCTGCTTCAGCCAATATACGATTTATATGGCCCGCTTTTGGTGTACCACCTGTCATACATGAAATAAACAATGGCATCCTGAGTTTTTTACCTAACACTGTTGTACTTGTATCTATATCATCCAAATCTAATTCTGGCAGCGCATTATGATTGAAATATAAATTATCTAATCCGTTACTCACTGATTTAAATTGAACATCTTCCTCAATATTAATACGGATGTGATCATCTTTGCGTGAAGCTGTCGTAACTTCTTCCATAGTTAGGTGTTCCAATATCGTAGTAGCACGAATGTTATCAGTCAGGGTTAGGGATGTCAATCGTCAGAGTTCGATACAATCACCCTTGACAATATAAAATGAAGTATTACAATGACGCGCCGTAACAGATAACAAGAGGTAAAAAATATGTCAAATTCACTAGAAGATGTAAAAGATATTATCACAGAATTGCTAGATGTTGAATCAGTCGAGATAACCAATGAGTCTCGATTCAGGGAGGATCTAGGTGCCGATTCTCTTGACCTAGTCGAATTGATTATGGCCTTCGAAGACAAATTTGGAGGCGAAATATCTGATGAGCAGGCACAAAAGATCACAACTGTCGGTGAAGCAGTAAGTTACATTGATACAAACATGCGATGATCTTCCTGAGTTCGCTCATAGCAATTATAAATTAGCCTAAAATCCCATACTAATCAAGCTACAGTATTAGCGATTGGGATTTAGTTCAAATGCAAACAGGCCGACAGGTAAACTGATCGGCCTGTTTGCATTTTTCTAATTCGTACTGATAAAATCACATGATATATAGCATTTATTACATGCAACAATTAATCTTGTATTCTATTAACATTTAACCATTAAACTAATAACAGATACACTCTAAAACATTAACGTGAGATTAAATCATGATTGACAACAAACGTCATACAAATAGCTACAAATCACTAGTTTTAGGAATTGCACTTTTTCTTACTGCTTGTTCTAGCTATGATATAGCAACAGTGCAAGAAACCGAAAATGTCATCCAATCCGATAACATACAACAGAAAACTAATGAGGAATTGATTATAGTCGAGTCTTCATCAGAAACATTATCAAGAAGAATTGAAGCTGACACTGAAGAAAAATTACTCAACAACGTTTTTACATCTGTAGCACCATCAGTAGTGCATATCAGTATAGCAAAACAGATGGATTCAACTGACGACCCGAGATTTCCCGAAGGTTTTGGATTCGGAATTCCAGACGAACCAGATCAATTTTTAGAACGTGGTGAAGGCTCAGGTTTTGTATACGATAAACAGGGACATATAGTAACAAACTACCATGTGGTACAGGATGCTGAAATACTCGAGGTCAGTTTCATAGACGGATTGATAGTACGAGCCAAACCAATTGGTGGGGATCCTGACAGCGACATTGCTGTCATTAAGGTTGATGTTGATCAATCATTGCTTTTTCCCGTAAATCTTGGAAACTCCGACGAATCTTTTGTAGGACAAAGAGCAATAACAATTGGCAATCCTTTTGGGCAGACCTGGTCTTTGACAGCTGGAGTTGTGAGTGCCGTTGGCCGCACCCTCCAGTCTGGTAACAGTCCTTTCTCAATCCCCGAAATGATTCAAACTGATGCTTCAATCAATCCTGGTAATTCAGGTGGTCCACTCTTAGACTCTGAAGGCAAAGTGTTAGGTGTGAACACCATGATATTGTCGCAATCTCGTTCCTCATCAGGTGTAGGGTTTGCAGTACCTGTGAACATAGTCAAAATGGTAGTTCCAAAGCTGATTGAAACAGGCAAATACGTCTACCCGTGGCTAGGGGTCACGTTAAATAATATCTCACTAGACGTAATTCAAGCTATGCAGTTAGACATAAAACAGCGAGGAGCTCTAGTGATAGATGTCATAGAAAACAGTCCTGCAGATAATGCAGGAATCAGGTCCAGTCGAGACTTTCTAGATGTAGCAAATCAAAATATTCCATCAGGAGGAGATATAGTAGTTGGTATAGAAGATGCTGCAGTAAAGACTACAGACGACCTAATAAGTTACCTAGTAAAATACACACAACCACAAGATATAATCACACTTAGAATACTACGTGAAAACACTGTAATACCAGTTGATGTTACTCTAGAACCGCGACCAGAAATGTAAGAATTATGCGCATTGGAATGCTGACTGACACATACAAACCATACATCAGCGGCGTCACAAATCATGTTGCCCTTAATAAACATACTATGGAAGCAGATGGTCACGAGGTTTTTGTATTCACGTTTGGTGGACAAGACTATTTAGATGAAGAGTCCAACATTATTAGATCACCTGCAGTACCTATAGCTGACACTGGATACAATCTCTCATTCCGTTATAGTCGCCATGCACAGGAAATATTGTCCACAGTTGATGTAGCACATGTACATCATCCCTTCGCAAGTGGTCGACTGGCCTTACGATATTGCCAAAACCACAATATTCCCATAGTATTCACCAACCATACACGTTACGACTTATACGCACAGGCATACCTACCACATCTACCAGAAGCAATTCCTGAAGCATTTTTGCAAGCTTTCCTACCCAGTTTTTGTCGGCAATGTGACCTCGTAATAGCTCCTTCTCCAAGCCTGAAACAATTGTTGAGTAACTTTGGAGTCGATGCACCAATCAAAATAGTACCTAATGGGGTTGATTTGAATAGCTTCCGTCCTTTAGAGCAAGGTTTCCGAAGAGAAGAACTAGACATTGATGATAAAGACCTAGTACTGATATATGTTGGAAGATTGAGTCCGGAGAAAAGTCTTACTATGCTTTTGAGAGCATTTGCTGGTGCGCAAGCCGCTATAGAACATCTCAAACTCATTATTGTTGGCGAAGGAACCGAATATGATCATTTGAAAGACTGGTGCAAGCGAGTAAACATAAATCATGCAGTACGTTTTACGGGCAAAACTGCCTATAATTCAGTATCCAGCTATCTCAATATGGCTGACGCATTTGTTACACCTTCCGTATCTGAAGTACATCCACTTTCTATCATTGAAGGTATGGCAGTAGGTCTCCCAGCCATTGGGATAGAATCGCCTGGTGTAGGTGATATAATCCAAAACAATGTCAACGGAATGCTATGCCGCAACGATTTGGCAGACTTTACAGCTCGCATTGTAAGGCTTATGCTGGACGACAGTTTGCGAACACGTTTGGCATCTGGCGCAATTCAAACTGCTAAACATTATGATATCAGACGAACATCTTCACAGCTATATGATCATTATCAAGAAATTATTAATAGCACAATGCGAAACTCCGTAACGAGAGATAAGAAGTTAAGTATAGGAAAATTTTTTAGGTAATTGACCATGAGTCATTTACATAATGTAGTGTTTGCACCAAACTTTGTAAAGACACTGCTATTATTAGTCCGTCAGTAAGTCAATGATTATGGGTAAAACAGATTCTATCAAGATGATAGCACTCAACCGCAAAGCTAAGTTTAATTATGAATTAATGGATACTTTTGAAGCTGGATTGTCTTTGTTAGGTAGCGAGATCAAATCAGCAAGAACCGGAAATGCACAACTTAGAGACGCATTTATCGAACCAATAAACAACGAGCTATGGCTCCAAAATGCTCACATAGCACCATACAAAATGTCGCATTCCCAAAACCATGATCCCATGCGGCCTCGTAAGCTGCTATTGCATAGGCGTGAAATCAACAAGATAATCATCAAAGCACGAGAGTCTGGTCTGACTATTGTACCTACTAAGATGTATTTGAAACATGGTCGTGCTAAGTTAGAAATTGCAATAGCACGTGGAAAACGTCAATACGATAAAAGGCAAGCAATAGCAGACAGAGAAATAAAGAGGTCCATGAGAAAACAAATGGGACGTCGGAAATAGCCCACGATTACTGACCAATTGCGTCCCATCCAAATTTCGATAGTATCTAAACTTCAATTATTCCATTACAAAAGAGAACCTATTCTATCGCATGCTATAATCTGACTAAGGGGATGACAGGCTTCGACGGGGGAGGCTGTCGTCAGACTGCGAGCCGAGAGGCGCCGAACTCGCAAAATCAGCGCAAACATATAACAGGCAAATCAAAAGCCTACAACGCTCTTCCGCTTGCTGCATAAACCCAGCATAGCGTAGAGTAGATCTTCCTAAATGCAAGATCCGTCCGCTCCCAGCGTCACTAGCCGCTTGGTTGTTGGGCGTCACTAATGCTGGTGTGCCGCGCACTACGCCGCTATATGCGCGAAAGAAATAGCGGCTTGGTCGGATGCTGACCCTGTTGATCGGGGCACAACCGATGAAATCCAAATAGACCAACTACGCTCGTAGAAGTTTGGCGATCAATCCTTTCGGACCCGAGTTCGATTCTCGGCATCTCCACCAAATACGGAAAAGAGCTCACTATTTATGTGGGCTCTTTTATCTAAAAAGAAGCTGTTTTTCATAACGTCTAAACTATTTTTTTTCGACAGACACTGCATCTCGCAATAGATCAGTCAAATCAGCCCAGTTTTGCATTGTGAGTGCTTGAGCTCGACAGCGCGGATCTAACCCAATACTTGTTAGAGCATTTAATGTTTGTTCTTTGTTCAAACTTAAACCATTGGATAATGAATTTTGTAGCTGCTTGCGCTTCTGAGCGAAACCTGCTCTGACTATTCGAAAAAATAACGATGAATCCGCATGCACATGATCACTAGGGTCAAAAACATCAAGTCGAATTAAAGCGGAGTCCACTGATGGTATCGGATAAAAAGCTCCAGCTGGGATATAACCCATTATTTTCACATTCGAATAGAACTGTGCGCTCACAGCAAGCAAGTTCATTTGGCCAGGAGTAACTATCATTCTTTCAGCAACCTCTCTCTGAACTGACATTGTAATAGATCGTGGAAGCATACTACTTTCAAAAAGATGTCTGACAATCTGACCTGTAATGTAATAAGGAATGTTTGCTACAACCACAAACTTGGACGCATCATATTGCTCCATGAGTTTATGAGGCTCGCAGTCTAGTATATCTCCTGTAATAACGGTTACATTTTTGATTCCATCCAAGACGTAATTTAGGATAGGTATTAATCGATTGTCAATCTCAACTGCAATAACTTTACGAGCAATCGAGGATAATGCAATTGTTAGACTACCTGAACCAGGACCTATTTCCAGTACTATGTCCGATTTACTTATTTCAGCAGCATTTACAATACGGTTTATCCACACTGGATCATACAAAAAATTCTGTCCTAAGCTTTTTTTTGGATAAAAGTCAAATTTTTTAAGTAGATCACTAGGCCTTTCTATCATGGTAGTATCCAAACAATCTGATCAAGAGGAGGAACTGGAGTTCTCAAATAAACTGTCACATAGGACCTCCAAGATCGATAATTATGGTCCTCATATCCTAAGTCAATCATGAGTCCTCGGATACCACTACCAGTATCCTCAGCTGTAGCAAATCCATACCCTGGCACGTACATAGTACTTCCCAAAGGTATATACCGTTTGTCAACAGCAACCATTCCTTTTTTGAGGGGTTTTCCAGTACGGGTAAGACCATACCAAGGTGCAGTAACCGGGGTGCCAGCACGGCTAGGAGAATATGATGTGGCCAACATGGGTACTGCACGCCAGTACTCAACATTGCCATCAGGCGTCTCTATATTTCTAATCGGTATCTGCATTCCATACCCCATTATTCTGGGCAATGGAGCAGTATGCACCCATTCATCCAATAACAGATCTTGGGATGGGACGCCATCAATATAGCGTACTCGCAAACGACGTGCTAGCACTCCAGATGTTCCGGACTGCTGAACACGGGTCCTATCAATCGCTAAATCTGGTAATCCAATCCATTGTTTGTCAAACGGAATAGGCTCATATTCAACCCTATATTCATCAACAACCCTTACTACATCAATCTTTCCTATTGCTTTTGCAGAAAGAGACGGTTCACTGTAATCTCGGCCTAGTAGGGTTACACCAGCCTCTCTCAATATGTCAGATACTATGTCATGATGTGTGCGAAACTCTATTTCAATTCCATCCACACTGATTAAAATTGGACGTGAACGCTTTATATTTATGGTCATTCCCGAATAAACCAACGTGTCTAACGAGGGTTCAATTTCATCTCCAGCATATATGTCTAAACCAACATCCGCCAAAGACCGTCCTACAGTATTGGAGCCTGATTGAAAACTAATAGGCTTGCCATCATCTATAATGTTTATCGGAATTCGCAGATCAATATCAGTAGGTTCAGGACTAACCACAATGTTTTCCTGGTCAATTGGCATGCAACTAGCAATCACCAACATCAAAGCTATTGATGCCAACACTGACTTCACCGCTGTTATGTATACAATGTAGTAGCGCATTAGTGGATTAATAAACAATCGAAAGCGGAGAGGGTGGGATTCGAACCCACGATGGCTTACGCCATACTCGCTTTCCAAGCGAGCGCACTAGGCCAACTATGCGACCTCTCCATAACATGCGTATATTTTTCATTATAGCACGGTGTAATTGAATATTTTCTTAGTGAAAACAACAGGCACAAGTAACTTACCGTACAATCATGTTACAATCATATATCAAAACATGACATTGAATCACCTGAATTTTAATGCCCAATACACTATATAAACATCAGGCAAATCACGGTGGCAAAAATAGAAAGGCAGTTGTTATAGGAGCTGGAGTAATTGGTTGCTCTATAACATTTGAGCTGCAAAAGAAAGGATACTCAGTAACCTGCATAGATAGAAACGATAAAGTAGGATGGGGATCTACTGCAAATTCGACTGCAATTGTACGTACTTGCTACTCGACTTTACAGGGAGTTTCGTTAGCATATGAAGGTCTATCTTACTGGCAAGATTGGGAAAATTATGTGCAATGTAATCACAAATCAGATATAGCCAAGTATATCAAATGTGGCATGACACAAATTATGGCCCCAGACAATCACTGGAAAAAGGTGATACCAATTTACGACAAACTAGGGATAGAGTACAAAATTCTAAGTGTTGACGAATTGCGGAAACAATTTCCTTTTCTGAGCACAGCATCTTTTTGGCCACCCTCCTTGCCCACTGACGATGCTTTCTGGCAAGAATCATCTAAAGAAGTACCTGGTGCCGTTTACAATCCAGGAGAAGGTTATGTCAATGATCCACAATTAGCCACCAGAAATCTTCAAGAATCCGCCGAGAAAGCTGGAGCAAAATTTTTGTTAGGAAGAAAAGTGACTGCGATATTACGCGATGAACATAAAGTGCACGGATTAATCCTTGACGATGACGAAAAAATAGACGTCAACATTGTAGTAAATGTGACTGGACCCCATTCTTTCATCATTAACCGTATGGCCGATGTAGACTCTGGTATGAATGTGAGCACTAGACCCTTGAGAGAGGAAGTACATTGCGTGCCTGCTCCACCGGGAGTCAACATACAAGATTTAGGTGGACCAACATCCGACAACGACAATGGTATTTATTTCCGTCCTGAAGCTGGCAATATGATTCTAGTTGGAGGTGGAGCATCAGGAGATGATATGGCATGGATTGAAAACCCTGATGAATTTAATACTAATGTCACTGAAAAGCTATGGAAAATCCAAGTTTACAGACTAGCGAAGAGACTACCTAATTTACAAGTTCCAAATGAAACTAGAGGTGTCGTGGACTTGTATGACGTAACTGAGGATTGGATTCCAATTTACGACCGCTCAGATCTAAACGGATTCTATATGGCAGTAGGTACAAGTGGTAACCAGTTCAAGAATGCAGCTGCTGTAGGCTTTATGATGTCCACACTAATCGACAAATGCGAAAATGGTCATGACCATGATAATGATCCAATCATTGTGAAAGGCCGATACACTGGTCTAGATTTGGATATGGGCTTTTATTCAAGACTTCGTGCAGTGAATACTGAGAGTAGCTTATCTGTTTTAGGATAGTAACAATAAAATTGTATTCCAGCTGAATTATTGAGTCAGATACTCTAGTACGGGATTTTGTTGATGACAATTTCCACAACCAATCTCTGGTTCAGTAACCTCAGACTGTACATTTTTGCACCATACAGTCATACTCATACGACGCCAAAACCCAAATACACCAGGCGTCACTCTAGCACGATATTCTAAATACTCACAAGAATTACACTGCTGCCAACGCGGGACCTGACATGTCTTGCACAAATTCACATTCCAGTCGCTTTGGCTTTCATACAGCAACCTACATTCCTGGTGCTCGCGACCACGATGCATATCCTCGTAATAATAACGACACTGTGCACCAAAAGGTGTCTTCATAATAATCTAATTGATAACAATCAAGTCTAAACTCGCGTTAAGTATTTGCCTGTGCGAGTGTCTATTCGTACAATGTCCCCGGTATCAATAAAGAGTGGTACTTGTACTTCAAGTCCTGTAGACAATGTCACTATTTTGGTAGCACCAGTAGCAGTATCACCTTTTACACCCGCTTCTGATTGTATAACTGGTATCTCAACAGTCAAAGGGACTTCCACTTCGAGTGCTTCACCTTCATATTCAGTCACACCAACTTGCATACCTTCCATCAGATAGGGCAAAGCATCCTGTAAAGCAAGAGCATTCAACACCATCTGATCGAAACTGTCTACATCCATAAAATGATACAAGTCGCCATCTGCATACAAAAACTGTCCTTGACGCGTATCCAACCGGACATCTTGCACTTTTTCCCCAGAATTAAACTTGCGTTCTACTGTTGCTCCTGTCCTGAGGTTACGGACTTTGGTTCGAATAGTAGCACTACCACGACCAGGCTTGTGGTGTGAATAATCTAATACACGCCACAGATCATTATCAGTAATAAATGTCACTCCCTTACGCAACTGATTCACATCAATCATAATGTATATCCTATACCCATAATCATAAAATCCTAGAAATTATAACTAACGATACATAACTAAGTCAATGATTTGCGCTGTCTAAGTTGATATCTAAGATCACTACACCATTAATATATTCGTTGTCATCAATATCATGCGCCACAACCCTATTGCCAGTGGAAGGCTCAAACAGTCCCACTTCAACTTTCACACAATCTATAGATGCTTCACCTGACAATCTTATATTCCTTACATCTCGAACAGTATCACCATTAACCCATTGCCAGAATGGAAACATACGGCCCAGAGGTGGTCCGTCTGCCATGCCAAGCAAATTACCCTGACAATCAAATGCATGTACAAACACTTCTTCATCACTGGGTGTATTCAGGGTCCATACAAGCTCTACCAAAAGTTCACCACGCATGTCTACAGTCAGTAACCCAGACCATAAAACCAAACGGCCTCCATCAAATATAGCCAAGGGAATTTGATCGGTAATAGACAAATCTTCATGAAGTACTTGTCCTACCTCTGTAAACTCAAGGGGGCCATCCCCATATGTTATCAGCCAAACATGGTCGTACTTTCTTATGCGAGCAGCCATTTCATCCCAATGAAGCACCTCACCCCATACATCATAATAATGATGGTCTGGCTCAACAGCTACTAAAGGAAAATTGATGCCATCTACTTGGACTACTTGATCAGTATGCACACCAACCAACTGACCTGGATCATGATATTCTGGAATCACTACTACACCATCGTGTACTATCGGATAGGTATGGTAAGCCGATGCCAACCAAGTAGTAGGATTAACTACTAGGTGATTATCTTCCGGAAACAGTTCAACAACACTAACCATATCCGATATAGGTGCAAGTGCCCTTCTATGTAATTCAACTCGCGAATTAATATATCTTATTGGAATAGTTAATAACGTTACTGACAACAATGCTACTAACCAAGCATGATATTTGCCACGACTAGCTATTAAGGAAACCAGGCCAGACCACATTAATACTGCACCAATAGAAGGCAAAACAGTCAATCTAGGACTCACAACTACATACAGTTGTGGCAACGTTAAGATGGATGGTAAAGACATTAACATAACCAAAATCAAGCTCAACATAAACAAACGCAGTTTGTCAAATCGCCAAAATATCAGCGCTACAATAACCAAGCATAAAGACCCTACAATAACTACCGATTGTGCTTCAGACAAACTCGTTTGATTAGAAAGAAAAAGCGCAAAGGGTTGTACAGGAAATGTGTAAGCAGCCAAAAAGAAGATTGTATTATTCCATATCTCGAGCATGGGTCGCAATGTTGGCAAACCAGTGTCAAGCCGCATCTTATCTATAGATGCCCAAAATACCGGAAAGGCAGTATTGGCTACCACTGAAATAAGTATAAAGAACCTAGTACTAATGGTAATTTCACTAGAGCCAATCTTATTCTGCACACGAAATTCACGTAATATGACAATCCATAAGACCACCAACACATAACCAGCGATTATTCCTGATTCATGCGCAAATGGCGCCAAACAAGCACACAGAGCTCCAAGATATGCCCATATCACATTTCCACTAGTATAAAAATTCAGTATGGCCAGTATTGATAACAATACCAACATAGAAACTAGCAAATGAAATAGGGAAGCAACTAATGGAATAACTATAGAAGCGAAAGGGAAACTACATAAAAATATGGCGCCTTGCCAAGCAAAAATGTTTCTAGCTAGAGGCTTAGATAATTGCTTGTCATTGACTCTTTCTCCATTATCTAAGACTGCCCAAATTCTTAAGCCAATTGCAGTGATTAACCAACCATTGCATATCATCACAATTATGTTCAGCAAGTGAAAAGCAAAGGTATTCGTAGCACCAAACAACCATTGCCATACCCGAAAAATAGAAAACCCTAGAGGTCTATAGTAAGGAAAACCAGACGCTGAAGTCCAAAAAGACAGCAAAGAACGTCCTTGCATAAACTCAAAATTAGCTACATCGTCCCAGAAAAATGGTAGCTCAAGAACTTGCCAATATAGTATAGCTACCATCACTGGTGAGGTCAGCAAATGAATCCAAATAAATGAACGTGACACAATGTTTCTATACATGAATAACAACTGTCATAGTCAGGAAAATACTACTTGTTAAGCCACATAGCAGCTGTCTTAGGTAAATCAGATAAATTACCTCTCCATTCCTTGCATTCAGGTAATGATTCCAAAAACGTTCTACCGTACGATTTAGTAACTACTCTCCGGTCAAATACTACAATTAACCCACGGTCTTTTTTGCTTCTAATCAACCTACCAAACCCCTGCCGAAATCTTATGATAGCCTTTGGAACTAAATAATCAAAAAAAGCATTGATCTGACCATCTTGTTCAACCGCTGCACTTCGAGACTGGATAATTGGGTCCGATGGCACATCAAAAGGTAAACGTGCTATCACTACTACAGACAGAGATGCGCCAGCAACGTCGATACCCTCCCAAAAACTTTGTGTACCTAACAGGACTGCTTTATCTGCATTCTTGAAAGATGTTAACATCTGATGCCGAGAGGCACTGCCTGCTTGATCATACACTGTAACTCCTTCTTTTTCTAACTTACCGCGAATAGCATAAGCAGTATCACGAAGTTGTGCGTGAGAGGTGAACAGAATCAACGCCCGCCCATTCGTGGCTTTACATAGCTCTACAATTCCGTTTTCCAAATCTTTTTGATATCTTTCTTTATTAGGTGGCTCGGCCACATCACTGGGGATACACAACAAAGTAGACTTCTTATAATCAAATGGTGAATCTATGGCAACCTCATCTGCGTCCTCTGCATACAAACGATCTCTAATAAAACTAAATTGACCGCCATTTGTAGTAAGCGTAGCAGAGGTCATAATTACTGCATTTTTTTCGTACCACAGATGTTCTTGAACTAATGGACCGACATTCAATGGTGCACTACGGATTGCCAACATATTGCCATCATTAGACAAATGAATCCAGAAAATCTGATCGTCTTGTGCCTCAGTTACCAAACCATTTACACGAGTGTCAAAATCAGTTAATTTACCTATTATAGAAACTATATTGGACTGTACTTCTTCATCTTCATCATTGTCTCGACCAACCATATCTCTAATCCCTATCAATCTATCAATCGTTGTAACCAATGTATTATGCAAATTCTCCCAAACAAGCTCTACAGAAGCCCACTCGGAACTATTTCTTGACTCGGCCTTAATCAATATTCGTCTGTCATATGGACCATTTCTATTAGATCCTTGATACTGAGAAAATGTTTGTAGTGCCTTGAAAAAACTCGCGGAATGAACTAATACATTAGCAATTGAATCAGATATTTCATCAATATCCATTTTAATTTGCTGCTGGTTAATTGAACGTTTAGATGCTCGTGTCACTAACTGCTTGAGAAGCCCGCTTTTACTACTGCCCAAGTTATTCAGTAGTCGTTCAAAGTCAGTCTGACGGGCTGCAAAACTAAGACCCATCGTCGTAGCATCTTCAAGATGATGAGCCTCATCAATAATCAGATATTTGTACTCGGGCAGCACGCGCCTTTCGGAAGCTACATCAGCAAGTAGCAAAGCATGATTAACCACGACCAAATGAGCTGATTCAGCCGCACGTCGCGCACGGTAAACAGGACAACCACCAGACAACTCGTCTTTACTACAACGTTGTCCCGTACATTTTTCGTCTTCTGCAGAGATTTGCCTCCATACAGCAAGTTCACCTGCACCGGACAGATTAATCTCAGAACGATCGCCTGTTTTCGATTTAGTCAACCAAACCAACAATTTGGCTAATACGTTCATTTCAGTAGCATTATTAGGTCCCCTTTCGCGCAATTTATCAAAGCGACGTGGGCAAATATAGTTACCTCGACCTTTTTGTACTACTGCTCGAAATTCCATATCTAAGACTTCACTTAAAATTGGTACATCTTTATTAATCAACTGATCCTGCAAGTTAATTGTGTTGGTGGATACCACTACACGCTCATCATTCGTATAAGCCCATTGAATAGCAGGCACCAAATAGGCTAAGCTCTTGCCGATACCTGTTCCAGCTTCTGCCAAAAGATGACGTGGGTGAGAAAGAGCCTTGGCAACATTTGTCATCATTGCAACTTGTCCAGCTCTGTACTCAAAATTCTTTAGATCCTTGGACTTGGACAACAAACCATTAGATGAAAACATAGCTTCCAACGCAGGTATGTCCAATTCTTCCCTGTTGTCATCATCTCTAGGACTTAAAGATTCAGACTCCGGTGATAATTCATCAAAATTGTATAAATTTCGATTTTCTTGAGTGCGACGAGACACTTGCTTTTGAGGCTCATCTAGAAGATCAGTCAAAGGCAACTGAGCGCCCCACTCCACATCCTTATTCATGCGACTAAGACGCAAAAGCTCCATGACAATGTTGCTAGGTATATCCTTAGCCATAGACATCATCTTTGTATATATTGCCCAAGTTACCTTAGCATCAGCCAGGGCACGGTGTGTGGCTGGAAGTTCTATTTCCAGATGCATAGCAAGAGAACCTAGGCTGTATCGAGCAGCAGAGGGCAACACACAGGCTGCCAAATGCATAGTATCAATTCTGTTATTGTTCTGAAAGAGTTTGTATTCGCTTAGAAACTTCAAATCAAATTGTATGTTGTGACCGACAATTGGAGCGTTTCCAACAAATTGTTCCAACTCTGATATCTTGGCATATATAGAAGGTGCTTTAGACACCATTTCATTGTTGATTGATGTCAACTGGATTACATATGGAGGGATATTTCTACCAGGATTAATCAGTTCATCGAACGTATCAATTTCTTCATCTCCACTAAACTTTACAGCCCCAATCTCTATGATTGCGTCACTGGATGGATCAAGCCCAGTAGTTTCTAAATCAATTGCAACCATAGTACGAGTCATTTGAGTATTTAGCTCCTGAAGATTTGCATATTGTACACAACCATAAACAAAGATGATACCTGAGTGATTAAGACCCTTGCAGGTTATCAATCACTCAGGTATCATCACTACACAAATATAAATAAGCTGAATAACAATATGGTTCGAGCTTAAATAAAAACGACTGCGAAATCCTGTGGATTGCAGTCGTTACAAATAAAGGCTTAATCTCTATTAGATTTTTGCCAGTGTCTTAATGCACTTGGCACAAAGTACTTTTTGAACCGGTGTGCCACCTTCCCAGACTGTTACTTTCTGCAAGTTGGCCTTAAATGTCCTTCTAGTAGAGTGCATAGATTTAGGAACATTTCTACCAAACCGTGTTCTTTTACTGCAATGGGCGCATTTAGCCATCGATTATTATCCTTAGACCTTATTGTATCAGCGCAGAATTTTACCACAAACTTGGTCATATTAGGGTGAAAGCAAAAAAATTCGTGTTTCATTTCTAGTGAACAAACGTTTGTTTATCAAAAATATACTAAATTGAACGACAAAGGAATCTAGACTACCAATATGAATGACTCAATCAAAACTGTTAATGGATCATTGTTGAAAGAGATGACAAAAGCATCTCTGACATGGTTGCAATCCAACAAAGAAGAAGTCAATTCACTAAATGTTTTTCCAATACCTGACGGAGATACAGGAATAAACATGGTTCTTACAATGCAATCAGCGTGTGACAGCATAAGTGAACCGGCTTCAAACAATGTCTCCGAAGTGTCAAGTCAATTAGCAAATGGTGCACTGATGGGAGGACGTGGCAATTCAGGAATTATACTGTCTCAGATATGGCGTGGTATTGCTAATGGACTTGACGGCTTAGAAGAATTTGGGCCACAAGATTTTGCGATGGCTTTAGAACAAGCTTCGGAATGTGCATATCGTAATGTTGTTAAACCAGTGGAAGGTACAATACTTACTGTCATAAGAGATGCAAGTGAAGCAGCAGTTCAAGCCACAAAAGATGAAGTCGACATCGTACAGGTGCTTAAGAAAATCATTAGTGCATGCGAACAATCCGTACAATCCACTCCTGATCTATTACCTATACTAAAACAGGCAGGTAAAGTGGATGCGGGCGGCTATGGACTTCAGCTGATGTTCGAAGGGATGCTAAGGCACCTATGTGGAGAACCAGTAGACATAGCACCGGACAGAAAATTTGCCCCTCTTGATACTACCAACATTGAAGATCTACTGGAGAATGTGGATCCAAGTCAAGAGTGGGAGGTAGTTGTAGATTTGCAGCCTTATGAAGATGCTATTTTAGATATATTCTATGCAAAATTAGAATCGCTAGGTACTTCTATTCAAATTGGCGAAGGTGCAGACGTATTGAAAGTACACATCCACTTACGGAAAGACAAACGCTTCGAACCAATAGTGCTAGCAGAAGATGTAGGAACAGTAGTAAATGTACATATGGAAAACTTGATTCATCAAATCAGTCCATTTCTGCCAGGAGAATCACGATCTCATATCAACTACACACCTGGCCAGATATTGGCTACGGTAGTATCAGCAGGTAGTGGTTTCACAAAAATATTTTCTTCAAACCCCGCTGTGGTAGTTGTACCAGGTGGCCAAACCATGAATTCCAGTACGGAAGAGCTTTTAGAATCTTTTGAATCACTTCCAGCTGAACAAGTTGTAATACTGCCAAACAACCCTAACATCATCTTAGCCGCGGAACAAGCATCCAAAATAAGTAGCAAAGATGTATCCGTTGTACCAACCAGGAGCATTCCACAGGGAATTGCTGCAATGTTGGCTTTTGACCCTGATGAATCATTCGACAAGGTGCTCGAAGCTATGACCCTTAACTCCCAAGAAGTAAAGAGCGGTGAAGTTACTACTGCCACTCAAAGTACAACATGGAACAATCTCAAAATCAGCAAAGGAGAAGTAATAGGTCTATATGACAAGGAATTGGTTTGTGTAGCAGAAAATCCATCTGAATGTGCTAAAGAACTATTACGGACTATGGTGAACAATGATTCTGAACTAATTACAATATACTACGGTGCTGATATTAGCATTGACGAAGCAGATATACTAAGTAGTAGCATTGAGTCCACATATTCTGATTTAGAAGTTGAGACTTATTCGGGTGGTCAACCACTATATCATTACATCATATCAGTTGAATAAAAAGACATCATGAAAAAAACACGAATTGTTACAGATGGAAGCGTACATTTTCCGGACCCAGAAATAGCTAGAAAGAACCGCATCAACGTTGTGCCTTACTCTATTGATGTGGATAAACGCGCCATGACAGATGGCCTAGGGAATATTTCCCCAGAGAGATACTTAGATCATGTAGCAAAAAGCAATGCCAGACCTAAGGTGCAAGCACCTACTGTAGATAATTTCACAGAATCTTTCAGGATCCTTGAACACTCAAAAACAGATGTTCTGTGCCTATGTACATCAAGACACCTAAGTGATGCCTGGCATAATGCAAAAAAAGCAGCCGATATAGTACAAGGAAAAATCAAAATAGTTGTAATAGACTCATTGACAACTTCTATTGGACTAGGTCTAATGATTGAAGCCGCTACCCATGCTATAGCTTCAGGAGCTTCTATAGATGAAGCAGCATATGTAGTACGTAAACGTATTCCCAATGTGTATGGAATATTCTTTATGGAATCAATGCAATACCTTCAATATGGCGGCTGGGTTGGACCAGCCCAAGCAACTCTTGCGACAATGCTAGGGGTAAAACCCATCTTTGCTCTTGAGTCAGGCGGATTTATTCCTTTCGAAAAAGTTCGTACTCGCACTCAAGCCTTAGAGCGACTCATGGAATTTGCAACTGAGTTCCCAGCAATAGAGCAGCTTACAGTACTGCGTGGCAGAGCCCGGGTTGCTAGTGCTGCTCGACAACTCCGCACGCGACTAGGAGATATATACCCAAATGCTCGGATTACAAATGCAATCTTTGGTCCGATATTAGCCGCGTTAATTGGGCCTGACGGATTGGGAATAATTCTGTGCGAATATGAGTCCGACACGAAATTAGGAGAATGAGTACTGAGAACGACATCCTATTTAGGATATTACAAACCGAAGCAGCGCGCGGGCATGATAACAAAACCGTAATCGGTGGTATTAGTAAAATTGCACCTCATTGGATCACATCTGCGAGTTCATCAGGATTAGACGCTGAGACAATCAGCAAAGTGGCTGATAAATTAAAGCAATATTCAAGTCTATCACTAGCTGATCGAGAATTCATGACTCATGAATTGGTGGGGATATTAACTTCCCACTATACTAGTAACACTCCAGAAAACAATACGCAAGCTCAAGCAATAAATGACAATAAATCTAGTCAGCATAATGTACCAACAACATCACACAGTACTGATAATGACTTTTGTTTGAAAACACCTCTCACTGCACTTGTTGGAATAGGACCAAGCAATGCGAACAAACTCAAAAAGCTTGGTTTGAATAATATTGGGGATGCTCTTTACCACTTTCCCCATCGTTACATCGACTATTCATCTCTAAAGTCGATTAAAAATGTACGATATGGTGACGAGGTTACAATCCTAGCAAAAGTCACACAAATCAGACAACGTAAAACACGCGGTGGCAAGTTAAGTGTTGTTGAGGCAGATATCACTGATGGAACTGGAACTATAGTTTGCAATTGGTTCAACCAGCCCTGGTTGGAAAAACAGTTAAATCCTGGTAAGGAAATACAGGTATCTGGCCGCATAGATGTTTATCTAGGCAAAAAGGTTCTGTCAAGCCCTGATTGGGAATCAGTAGACAAGCAATCTATTCATACTGGTCGTATTGTACCTATATACCATTTGACAAAGGGTATAACATCAAAAACAATGCGCAACTGGATGTATACAATCGTAAACACGATAGCAGACAACATCCTTGATCCACTTCCCAAGGAAATGCGCACTAGACTTAAATTGCCTGATGCTAAATCTGCTTTACGATGTATCCACTTCCCAGATTCACAAAACCAACTTCAAGATGCACAAAGACGTATAGCTTTTTCTGAGTTTCTGATATTACATCTAGGCATGCGAATAAGAAAATCGGCGAACAAGAAAAAGACCAGCCACAACATTGTTATAGATAACAACTGGTTGCAAGCAGCTATCACATCGCTACCATTCACTCTAACTACAGCACAAATTAGAGTGATTGATGAAGTACTGCATGACATCTCTAAATCAAGTCCAATGTCTAGATTAGTTCAGGGAGATGTCGGATCTGGCAAAACAATAATTGCAGCTATTGCCTTAGCAGCAATTGCAAAAAATGGTGCGCAAGCCGCTCTCATGGCTCCTACCAGCATACTTGCCGAACAACATTACAAAAGTATCTGTAGTCTGCTTGCTGGCATTCCTGAATTAAATTTAGAAGGTAATGACACCCATTGCATCAGACTACTTTTAGGTAGCACCACCGAGAAAGAACGTACCGAAATTTCAAAAGGACTACAAGATGAGACCATCAAAATTCTTATTGGAACACACGCGCTAATACAAGATACAGTTAAATTTTCTAATCTAGCTCTTACTGTGGTAGACGAGCAACATCGCTTCGGGGTAGAACAACGAGCAGCATTGCGTGGAAAAGGTAATGAGCCTCACTTAATGGTAATGACTGCTACTCCAATTCCCAGATCGCTAGCTTTAACACTTTATGGTGATTTGGATCTGAGTATCATAGATGAATTACCACCAGGACGTAAACCAGTGGAAACACGGGTGGTTTACCCTACACAACGCAAGGATATGTACAATTTCATATCAACACAAATCCAGAATGGCGGTCAAGCCTTTCTTATTTATCCCCTCATAGAAGAATCCGACACTCTGCAAGTTAAAGCAGCTGTGAAAGAACATAAAAGACTTCAAAGTGAGGTTTTCTCAGAATTCCAAGTAGGACTGCTGCACGGCAAGATGAAGGCATCCGATAAATACGATGTCATAAACAACTTTCGCAATGGTAAGATAGATATCTTGGTTTCCACTACTGTAATTGAAGTAGGAGTAGATATACCTAATGCGTCTATAATGGTTGTGGAAAATGCTAACAGGTTTGGACTAGCACAGTTACATCAGTTAAGGGGAAGAGTAGGACGTGGTGAACAAAAATCTTACTGCCTACTAGTAGCAAAAGAAACAAACGAATTGTTTCCAGAAAACAATAATAGTACAAATGATCGACTAAAAATAATGGAATCTACCACAGATGGATTTGTTTTAGCAGAAAAAGACTTGCAATTGCGCGGACCTGGTGACTTCCTGGGTACTCGTCAAACTGGTTTCTCATTTCAACTAGCAAACCTCAGCGATATGGCACTGATACAATTAACTCTCAATGAAGCTGAAACTTTACTTGTTAAGGACCCTGATTTAAGCATGCCTGAACATTCGATTCTATCTAATGTAATATTCAATAATGTCCAACACTACATGACCAAAAGGAGTTAGTGATATGGCACTCAAAGCAGTATTTCCAGGCACATTCGATCCAATACATTACGGCCACATTGACATTGTCAAACGCGGATGCGCCCTATTTGATGAAGTAGTAGTTGCTGTATATAATCGTCCATTGAAAAATTTGCTTTTTTCACGACACGAGAGGATGCAACTCGTGCAGGAGGCATGTCTAACAATAGACAATGTAATAATTAAGAGTTACGATGGACTCACAGTGGATTTCTGCGATTCTGTTGATGCAAAAATAATACTTAGGGGACTGAGAGTTTTTTCTGATTTTGAGCATGAGTTCCGCATGGCTCTTGCTAACCGTCGGCTTGCACATGGAATAGATACAGTATCACTAATCACTAGTGAGAAGCATACTTTTCTTAGTTCAAGTACGGTACGTGAAATTGCCACCTTAGGTGGCGACGTAAGCTCTATGGTGCCTGATTTCGTGCTGGAGGCTTTGGAAAAAAAGCTTGCTCAAGACTATGCTAAATCAGAAGACGTGTAAAATAGTCGTGCGACCAATTTATATGCACTAACTGTGGAGTGAGAACTCATGGATATATTGCACTTTGTAGATCGTCTGGAAAATATAGTGCGTGAATCACGTACAATGCCATTATCACGCAAACTATTGCTGGACGAAGAAAAACTAATTGACATCATAGATCAAATGCGAGTGTCAGTACCCGATGTTGTGAAACAAGCACAAAAGGTCACTGCCGAAAGGGACCGTCAACTTGCTCAAGCAAAGGAAGAGGCAGACCGCATTAAACAGCTAGCAAAAGCAGAAAGTCAAATGATTTTAGAAAAGGATCAGATTACTAAAGATGCTCACGTCCGAGCTAAAGAAATCGTAGATGATGCTCACAGACAATCAGCAAAGATATATGCTGATGCGGACAAATATGTAATGGACAAATTTAACCTTATGGAAAGACATTTACTTAGTATAGTCAAACAAGTGCGTAATGGAATACAAATATTGCAAACTCCTGACGACATTCAGGAACCGCCTGCACAAGACAAATCAGCTTGACAGAGTGTTCTTTCAACCCTTATAATCCTGTCTGTTATATTCTTTAAAGAAAATTGAGAATTGAGAATTTTATGAAGTTAGGAATAACGAGGAAAAACTAGTGACTCCGTTACCCAAACGCAAACATTCTAAAGGGCGTCGCAATCGTAGACGCGCCCATGATGCGTTACAATCCAAGCAACTTTCTGTGTGCGCAAACTGTGGTGAGCTACATCTATCACACTGTATTTGTGAGCATTGTGGACATTATGGAGGACGATCAATATTAGAGGTTGAACGCTAGTTCAGCCTTTATTGAAGGACTGTCGAGGCCGTCATGAGAACGGCCTTTTTGTTTGAATATGCTCAATCCCGATACAACAGCATTCGTGTTTCCAGGACAAGGTTCCCAAAGTATTGGTATGGGTTATGACTTAGCTTCGGATAACCCGAGCGCCAAGAAAATCTTCGCCGAAGCCGACAAAATACTTGGATTCGATCTAAGTAGTATATGCTGGGAAGGTCCAAAAACCAAACTCGATGACACCTACAACACTCAGCCAGCATTATATACATGCAGCATGGCAGTTCTAACAGCTTTGCGAGAAACTCTTGGAGAGTTCACACCTGCATTCGCCGCTGGACACTCATTAGGTGAAATTAGTGCTTTAGCATCAACGGGAGCCATGACCTTTGAAGATGGTCTCAAGCTGGTAAGAGAACGAGGACGCTTAATGAGCCTAGCTGGCGAAAACAATCCTGGCGGTATGGCAGCTATATTAAAAATGGAAAGTACAAAACTCGTGGAAATATGTAAACAGGCTAGCAAAGAAACAGGTCTTTATGTTCAAGTGGCAAATGACAATTGTCCGGGACAACTGGTGATTTCGGGTGATAATATTGCTTTAGATAGAGCAATTGATCTTGTAGTTAATAGTGAATCCTGTAAAGCTGTACGTCTACCAATTTCTATTGCAGCTCACTCACCCCTCATGAGCTACATATCAGATGAGTATAATCATGCTGTACATTCTATCGTATTCAGTCGACCTAACACTAAAGTAATAGGAAATGTTAGAGTGAGCCATATAGATACTCCGGACGAAATAAAAAAAGAATTAGGCAATCAACTAACTGCACCAGTACGTTGGCGAGAAACCATAGAATATTTACTTGGTGAAGGTGTGACTCATTTTGTCGAAATAGGTACCGGAAAAGTCCTGACTGGACTATTGCGCCGTATAGACCGAAAAGCCTATGGTTATGTCGTAGATGACAATAATGCTATATCACAAATAGCCTCAGCATGAATTCATATACTCAAATATTGTACATAGAAAACGAGGCAACGCCCTATACATCTCCTATATAATAGCGTCATCAGACCATGATACGACGCTTGACACGAATTGAACTTCAAGGTTATAAGACCTTCGCTGCAAATACCAACATAGAATTTGGTGACGTCACTTGCATCGTTGGACCCAATGGCTCAGGAAAAAGCAACATAGCCGATGGGGTGCGTTGGGTTCTTGGAGAACAATCTTTTTCGCTTCTGCGTGGCCGCAAGACTGCAGATATGATATTCTCAGGATCGCAAGAGCGATCGCGAGCTAGCATGGCCTCTGCAACCATAGTATTTGATAACTCAGATGGCTGGTTGCCAATTGATTTTTCTGAAGTCAGTCTCACAAGACGTGCCTATAGGGATGGTCAAAACGAATATTTAATCAATGGTCAAAAAACACGCCTGCGCGATGTGACTGATCTTTTGGGGACAGTTGGGCTTGCACAGCGCACATACACAGTTATTGGACAAGGATTAGTAGATACCGCACTTTCCATAAAAGCAGATGAACGCAGAAAACTATTTGAAGAAGCAGCTGGAATAGGCGTATATCGACAGAAACGAGAAGATGCCACGCGCAAGCTAGATCAGACGCAGCGTAATGTAGAGAGGGTATCAGATATACTAGCTGAGATACGACCACGATTACGCGCTCTAGATAGACAAGCAAAACGAGCACGAGATTTCAAGCAAATAAAACAAGATTTAGATCACCTACTACGGACTTGGTATGGATATCACTGGCAAAACGCACAGGATACATATGCGCAATCACTGGAACAACTGCAATACCGCAAACAAGAATTGTCAGAACTTTGGGCAGAGCAAGAAGCTCAGGCAGAAAAAATTGCGAAACATAGAGAAGAAGTGGCAGCAAAACGTTCTCAGGTAACTGCATGGCATAACGAAGCAGCTAAACTGCACGAAAATTACCAATCGCACTATCGAGAAATTGCTGTGGCAGAGGAACGTACTCGCAACATTAAACAACAAAGAGACACAATCGACTCTGAATTAATCTCCTTAAAAACTAACCTTGACTTACATAGAAGAAAAATTAAGGAAGCGGAGTCAAATAGAACAAAATTAATGACAGAAAGAGATAAAGCTCTACATCAGTTCACGGAAGCCAAGTCACAATCTGAGCAACAACAAAGCAAACTTGCAACATTGAAAAAACAAGAAGCGGACGCTCTCCTTCACACAGCTAATCTAAAAGAACAGCTACTAACTTTCCAAGCCAAGAACAAAGCATTAAGTGACAATCGCCAGTACATAAGTGATGAAATAAAAGACTCAGAGAAAGACTTGCGGGAATCTGAGTTAAATATACAGGCATTAGCAACACAATTAGCTGAATTAGAGAACCAAAACAAAGAAGCCCAAGTAGAATTAGGTAGTGCTAAAAGCAAGCGCAACAACTTGTCTAAAACACTGCATACTATCCGCACAGAAGTAGAGCAAATTGGAGAACAGTTGATTGAAGCTAATGATGAATCTGAACGACTACAAACCAAACAAAGATGGATTGCTCACCAAAGACTAGGACAAGATAAAGGCGCTACAGGACCCGAAATAATTAGACGCTCTTCTGAAAAAGGCGCTTTAAAAAGTTACATAGGTACTATAGCTGAAATAATTAGTGTTGATCAAGATTTGGAAACATCCATAAGCGCAGCATTAGGAAAAAACATACAAGCTGTATTATTGGAAAATAACTCTTCAGTTTATGTGGTCAAAAACTTGCTTGAAAAGCATGGTGGTAGAGCTACTATACTCCCGCTTGATAACCTTCGTTCACAAAGTTCATCAATAACTGTAAAAAACGAAGGGTTTATCGGTTGGGCTACTGACTTAATCAAATGTGACAAACAATATCGCAATGCGATCAACATATTGTTAGATAACACAGCAATTTGTGTTGACAGTACGTCTGCACAGATTATTGCTCAACAACTCCCATTGGGTTCAATGGCTGTTACCAAGGAAGGCGAAGTTCACTATGCAAATGGACATACAATTATAGGTAAAGCAACAGAAGCAGACAGCTTAGTTCTTGCCCGAGAGGCTCGCGATCTACCTGATCAAATAGATGATGCCAATGCAAAACGTGACGCACTAGCAGACAGAAAAGACAAACTGATTTCACAATTGCGGGAAACTCGAGATATATTTGATGATTTCCAACCTACACTCGATGAATTACTAGACAAGGAGCTCAATGTTTCTAATGAAAGAGATTCTACCATTGTTGAGTTAGAAAGAGCACAATCCAACCATAACTGGACTAAGCAGATGATAGCAACGCTACAAGATAGATTAAACAAAATCGATGAAGAAATATTAACTGGTACGAAAGAAATTGAACTACTGACAATTAATCATTTGGACTCAGAGAAAAAATCTCTAGAGTTTCATAAACTGGTCGTGGATTTAGATACTAGTGATTTATCTAGTATTTTAACTAGTTGTCAAACAAACCTAGCGGTCGCTGAACGTGCATTAGAAGACGCGGAAACAAGAGATGCGGAACTAAATTCTGTATATAAAACCGAAATTGAGCGTATAGAATCCCGCCAATCACGGCTTAACAAACTAGATTCGCAACTGTCCGATATTGAGACCAATATTGCAAAACTGAGTAAATTCCAAATGAAATCTCAACAGGATATTGCTAAATTGCAACAACTTATTGAGCCGGAAGAAAACACAATTCATGCACTTGAGATCAAAATGGTGAGTGATGATAGTCCTGAAAGTAAATTCAGGGATACCATACATAATATGGAACATCAACATGCACAAGCACAATTGGAATTACAGCGTCAACAGGATCATCTTGACTCATTACAAACTCAGATTAATGATGACTTTGGCCTAGCTGATATTGAATTTGGAGAAAATATAACAGGCTCAGTACCTTTACCCTTTGATCAAATAGTAGAACATTTAGATTATGTATCTGAACTCCCAGAAGATATTGAAGATTCTATTAATCGACTTCGTATACAGATGCGCCGAATAGGTGGAATCAATCCCGATGCAATGAAAGAATACGACGAAGTGAAGGACCGCCACGAACACTTGTCCTCACAGATTGAAGACCTTGAGTCTGCATCAAATCAACTCCGTCAGGTAATATCCGAATTGGACGAGTTGATGCAACGTGAATTTCGCAACACATTTGATGCTGTTGCAAAAGAATTCGAGATAACATTTAAGAGATTATTTGATGGTGGTAGTGGTAAACTGGAACTTGACGACGCAGATGACCTGAGCAATACAGGCGTAGAGATTGTTGCACAACTGCCTGGTCGCCGCCAACAAGGCCTCGCTGCTTTGTCTGGAGGAGAAAGAGCATTGATCGCATGTGCTCTGGTATTCGCTTTACTTCGAGTGAGTCCAACACCTTTCGCACTATTGGACGAAGTTGATGCGATGTTGGATGAAAGCAACGTAGGTCGTTTCCGTTCAATTTTACGTGAAATCAGTAAGAATACACAATTTGTCCTTATCACACATAATAGACATACCGTGGAAGTCGCTGATACAGTTTATGGTATCAATATGAGTAGTGATAGCTCAAGCCAAGTTATCAGTTTGAAACCAGACGAAGTTACATAGATAATTCAGCGCGAAGAACAGCAAAGACACATATACAATTACTTATGTTCAATCTATTTACTTATGTTCAATCTATTTGGATTCGGATATTTTATCGTACATGTCCTGCAAAGTTGGATTTGTCGGAGCATAAGGTTCCCACCAATCTAGTATATCTATACTGGTATTATCCCGCACACCTGCAAGCCACTCGTTAAAGGCAAGCATTCTTCTTTGGTCAATAACGCCTGATGGTAATGGTCTAACGTCCCGTTCGACAATTTTTACTATGTGCAGCCCAAACTGTGTTGCCACCAACTCGCTTACTACTCCCTCTTCTGCATCAAATATAACTTGCTCAAAACTATTAACCATCTGACCTCTCGCGATCCAGCCCAAGTCTCCACCCATATTAGCATTAGACTCATCATCAGAGAACTGCATCGCTAATTCATCAAAATCCTCGCCATCTAAAGCACGAGCCAGAACACCTGCAGCTTCATCCAGATTATCCAAGGACAGCAATATATGCTTTACATGCACTTGCTCTTCCTCTGGATAAGTCTGCTCCTGTCCTATGACACCACGCAATTTTTCAGTACGCAGTTTACTTGCGAACAACGATCTAAATGTATCTTCACTCATTCCAGTATCAACTTGTATTTCATCCATATAATTATTGTAATTTTCCTGATATGCACTTATGGTATATGGAGTTGCAGTTGGAGATTGTGTATTTGAAGTCTGAGTAGCACTAATTATGTCTTCAGTTTCGACACTAGATGAAGAGATGTCTGTTCCACCCGCTTGATAACCAAAAAATATCTTTATAGCATCCTCAATTTCATCTTCAGTAAGAACAATATTACGCACACGCGATTCATTAATAATTAAGTACATGTTGATCAATTCATCCATAATACTCTTGCTCAGTACAACAGGATTTTTCAGTTCTTGATCAATCTGATCCAGCAAATCCTGTACTTGGTTTCGCTGGTCTCCCGAATATTGCAGAATATCTAAATAGGAAATATATTGATTTAACATCTGCGATCGTCTGTAACGAGTATGCTGCTGTAGTAACTCCAGAGAAATTTCATGCTCACCGACAGTGGCAACTGTTTTTTGAGGAATAATCCAGTATTTTTCTACAATACCATATCCGAGCAATCCTACTAAAATGACCGCTACTGCGGCTGTTGCAGACAGCAGCCACGTCCTAAGTACGCGGTCGCGACTAGCCCCACTTACACTCCGTCGAGATGATTCCCCGGGTCTTCGACCCGTTTTACTACTCATATTAATTAATGTGAATTAGATGAGTTATATCTAAATCCAACTGCCTCGGTCAAAAGCTAATAGAGCCATATGTCTAGCACGTTTTATGGCAATGGCAACCATACGCTGGTGACGTGCACAAGTTCCCGTACGCCTGCGTGGCCGTATTTTACCCTCTGGATCAATTTGTCTCACTAGAACATCAAGATTTTTGTAATCCAACTCAGTAACCTTGTCGGCACAGAATTGACATACACTTGGTCTCCGATTATATGCCCTGCTAGAACCACGATAAAATGCCATTATAAGGACTCCCCTTCATTTTTTTCGTCCAGTGATTGATCCGGTAATCCATCTGAAACTTGATCACTTTCAGTAATTTCTTCTAATGTGCTAGTTGATGGGACTGATTCAGATACATTACTGTAAGAATCAGTTGAAGGTGACTTTTGCTCAACTTGTACAGGCACATCCGATTTGATTATCATAAACCGTAATATATTCTCATTTAAACGCAACTGTTGCTCGACTTCGGCTGGCCCAGATGGCGAAAGGCTTGCATACCAAGAGATATAATGCCCTTCTCTCTTTTTCTTGATATGGTATGCCATCTTACGCAAACCTCTGTCATCTGTCAGAACGATTTCTCCTCCAGAAGATGATATCCAACCCTGTATAGTCTCCTGCATAGCAGGCAAGGATGTATCGTCAAGATCTGGACTTAATATGACCGCAATTTCGTAATTTTTCAATGTAAATTCACCTCTTTCCTCGGTATATACCCCTTTATTATCCTGGATGATAATAACTAGGAGTGGAAAGCGAGAAGTGTCATCCTGCTCGCAGGACAACAGTCTACCACAACGACTAATTCTTGTAAATATAAATAAATGATTGCACCTAGCGCAAAACAAAAATACAACTTATCGGTCACAATATACCGAAGATTATTAATTGATGTTTGTAGGAAGTGCGAAGTAGAAAGTACTGCCTTGGCCGAGTTGACTCTCAAGCCATACTCGTCCACCATGGCGTTCAGCAATCGATTTCACAAATGACAAACCTAAACCACTCCCAACAGAATCAGTATCTTGTTGACCATAAACACGATAAAACTTCTCAAAAAGTCGGTCCTGGTCTGCACGTGATATACCAATCCCATCATCTGCTACAGATATTTCTACTTCAGAGTTTCTCATCTGCACATTGACTTGTACAGAACCTCCAGCAGAAGTGTACCGCAGTGCATTGTCCAACAAATGTCTAATAGCCCTACCTAGCATACTTGTATCTCCTGAAATCAACTCAATACTATTTCCCACTGAACATACAAGCTGTATACCTCTGGATACTGCAACTGGTTTAATTTCTTCTATCTGATTCTGAACTATCTTTCTTACATCTAAATCTTGCACACTTGATCCGACATCAGATTCTATACGATGCAAGTCAAGTACATCTTCTATCAAATTGCTCATCTGCTCAACTCCAGCTGCAATCTTTTCCGCAAATTCACTTTGGCGACTGTTAAGTTTTCCAACCATTGGCAACATAGTAGAATAGCCTTGCATTAGAGCCAGAGGACCTTTTAAGTCATTGCTAACTGCTTCAATTGCATCCGTCTTCTGCTGATCTAGGTCTTTAAATTCCGTTACATCACGCAGTACAGCTAAACGACCAAGAATTGACCCGTCCTGACGGACAATGGAAGATGTTGATCCAGAAAAAGTACGACCATCTGGTAAGTTGATCTCATGGGATGATGTTCGTTCATCACTTGAATGAAGTGCTACAGCTAACTGCGGTTGATGAATAATTTCATTAATGCGTCTTCCAACAATTTCCTTATCCCTCAAACCGAAAATATCTTCTGCAGCAGGATTCACTAGTACTAAACGCAGCCTGGGATCTGTAACAATAATGGCATCAGGAGTTGCTGTTAAGATAGCATCAAGCTGTTGCCGACCACCCTCACTGGCTTCGAACAATCTAGCATTTGCTACAGCAACTGCAGCTTGACCAGCTAGAGTCATCAACAAATCTGATTCGGACCTAGAGAAAATGTGTGGGATACTGTAGCCCAACCACAGTACTCCAATTAAACTGGTTTCATGTTGTACAGGTAACGCTATTATTGCCTGTAAAGGATAATTGCCTGAGCTAATATCTAGAACTGCCCGTGCACGTGATACGTTCTCTATAGCTATAATCTGACCGCTATTCTCGACCAATTCAAATATGTTGTCGTCAAAAAAACTCATATCATCGGATGCGGAACCAGCAGCATAAGATTGCACATTGGCATTTCTGCCATTAAAAGACTTCAGAAGCAAACGTGCGCCTACAGCATCAGTTACACTCAATGCACCATCTAATATTGGGGGAAGACATTCATCCAATTCGAGGCTGCCTGCCACAGAACGCGAAGCGTCTAATAAAATGCTAAGTTCATCAACTTGAGAACGCACACGAGTTCGCATGCGTTCGAACGCCTCACCTAGTCTACCAACCTCATCAGGACCATCTATATCAACAGTATCCGACAAATTTCCTTCTGTGATCTTTTCTGTAGCAGCTGCTAACAATCCTAGCGGCAGTGTGAGGCGACTGCTTATTGCCAATAGCAACAGAATTCCTATCGCTCCAACAGCCAACAATAACAGAGTGAGCGGACCTGAAATTTCAGTGGTCTGCACCAACACTGACGAATAAGGTACTTCAATGACTATCTTCCAAGGATAGTCCTGAACAGGCAGATAATAAATTAACCTTCTTAACCCATCGTCATCACGGTCACTATATGCTAAACCGGTAGATGAGGATGTCGTAAGTGTCTCGGCTTTGAAATCTGGTTGCCACACTTCTTGCACCAAATTCGTATCGGGATGATAAATGATACGGTCTTGCTCATCAGTGATAAACCCTATACCTGAACCAACCAATAGACCTTGCAAGCTTTTAATCGCAGGAATCATAAGTGGACTGGTCACTATATTAGCTCTACCAAGCAATACCCCAAATAATACACCAGAGTTTGGTTCAATTACTGGAGATACAAATGATACTAGCACAGGAGCACCTCTCTGATTTGGAAACACAAGCTCATGACCTGATTGACGTTCTTGGAGCCCATTTTGCACCGCAACGATCTCTCCAGCAGTTAATCCAAGTAAATCCACATCACTTTCGGGATATCCTGTCACAGGCCTGCCAAATGTGTCAAAGAATACTAATTGATTGAAATAAGGTATCCTACTAATACCCTGAGACAAATGCTTCATTCTATCCGCAATGTCTTGTTCATATAAACTCGGGTCACTAGACAAATCCAATACTAATCTCTCGCCTGTGCGAATAAAAAATGGAACAACATCCGCAGCATTTTTGGCATCCCGTGTCATTTGATCAACTACTAATTCAGTGGCTGCATTAGAAACTATGCGAGTGTTGGCCCAAAAAAGTACGCCAATGCCAAATATGGTCATTGGCAAAAATGCAAACAACAATCTCCGATTAAGATTTGTAGCGTAAGGAGGTATTCTACGAGGAGTACGATTGAACCAACGAGAGGGAGCCATTCTACGAGCAAGTTCACCCACTAGGCCAGCCAAGAAAAGATTAATAAATAATGAAGGTGCTCCACCTGCCCATACAGTCGCAAGCAAATCTGGTTGAGCCAAACCCTTTGGACCAGTATCCAATATTAGATAGGCAAGTTGCAGAGGCCATATAAGAAATCCCGCAACCAAGACAGCTGGAATAGGATTACGAGTGATCATAGGTAGTCTTCCAATGTAATCTTGTCGCATTAAAAAAGTTACTATAGCTGCCACCATCGCCCATTCCAAAATAGTGAATAAGTATAATCCGTGCCAAAGGGAATGAACTAAACTACCACTAAGGCCTAGTAAAATAGAACATCCGTATCCCCACCAACCAGCTGCGAGTACTATAGGTACATATGCTAAGGGAGTCACATTATTAATGAATCCAAGCGAACCAAAATCCAATAAATTGTATCCTTTAGGAATTGAAAATTGAGGTATAACTGCAACCGTTACTGACAAAAATAGAAGTAGTAGGAATACCCGAAGAGCACGAGCACTCATGCTCATAAAGTTAGAGCGCCTGCGGTACAAACTAAATCCAATTGCCAAAATGCCGGCACACAAAACAAGAGTACCAGGCCACCATGCTGGCAGATGTAACTGCGGAGAAAAACTCATTGGCAATATATCAAAGTCGACTTCATACGCACATACATTAAGTCATATAAATTAAGACGTATAAAGATTCGTAGGCGACACAAATGTGATTATAGCATCTAGACAAATGTTGAAGATATTCATAAAACCGCATAAATCTCGACATACTTTAGTCATCAGCGAATTGATTGCTAAAATAATTTATATATTATTGTGAATTATGCGTATACTTATCAAATCTTAATCATGATTCTGCATGATAATAATATCTAACAAGGAACTAATATGGCCACGATTACTATACTTGGGTGTGCCTATGCTATACCAAACTCTACACACGAGGTCACTCATTTCGTAATTCAAGGAAATGCAACAGGTATATTGATTGATTGTGGTTCCAATCCAACAGTACGTCTTGAGCAAGCTAACATATCATATGATTCCATCACAGATTTGATATTAACTCATTTCCATCCTGACCACATAAGCGGAGCACCTCTCATGCTAATGAATATGTGGCTGCTAGGTAGAAAGAAACCATTACGTATACATGGTCTGGCACACTGCCTAGATAATTTGACGAAATTGATGCAAGCTTACGAATGGGATAAATGGCCTGATTTTTTTCCTGTAGAGTTCCATCAAGTACCAAGCATCAAGCAAGCACCAGTACTAACTAACGACGAATTTTCGATACAGGCGTCTCCAGGCAATCACATGGTACCGGTAATCGGACTTAGAATCAAAAACAACATTAATCAGCGTGTTCTTGGTTATTCTGCAGATACCGAGCCTGATGATGCAATCATCAGGCTAGTGTCTGGAGCTGACATATTGATTCACGAAGCCACAGGCAAGTTTCCTGGACATAGTAGTGCCAAACAAGCTGGTGAGGTAGCTCATCTCGCTAAAGTAGGTTCTCTATATTTGATACATTACGATGTGCATAAAGCACAACCTTCAAAATTAACTGCATCAGCGCAGAGACAATTCACAGGTCCTGTCAAACTAACATTTGATTTCATGCGAATCGCATTCTAGATCAGCAATCAATATAGCGACCTTAGATGTCCAAAAGCACCTTTAATACGCCCCTCTGCTTAGATAATGCAAAAGCATCCAATCCACCGCCTAAAGGATATCGAGCATGAATTAGATCCTCCACCTCAACCTGCTTGTTAATTAACAATTCCAACGCTAAATCAAATGGTCCACACCGCGAACCGATTAATGTGATTTCGTCTACGACCAGTTCCGAAACATCTAGGGTCAAATTACTAGCATATGTGCTTTTCATCACCAAAGTGCCTTGCGGTCGCAAAGAACGACAAGCGATACTAAATCCATTCGGACTACCTGTACACTCAACTGAAATGTCAAACATACCTTTAGGTATTTCATCTACACTACCTGTCTTTATACCTTTATTGGATAGTAAATCCAAGTTAGTTTGATTACGGTCAAACACATGCAACTCACATCCCGTCAACGCTAAAGATCTAGCAATCAATTGTCCCAATTTGCCGGCTCCCAGTACCATAACACAATCAGTTTTATTTATTATAAGTTGCGATTGTATTTGAAGTGCAGCTGCTAAAGGCTCGGTAAATGTAGCGTGATCTAGCGATAATGTTGGAGGTATAACATGTAAATTTTCGAGAGGTATAGTCATGAATTCAGCGAAAGCACCATCACGATTTTTAATACCCAATACAGTGCGATTGATACAATGAGTACGTCTATTATTTAAACAATTTGTACACTTACCACAAGCTACATTTATTTCTCCAACCACATGTTGACCGATCAATTCGTCAGGACCTTCATGTACCAGCCCAACGAATTCATGACCTAGCACACCAGAAAATGCGTAATAGCCACGTGTAAGGCTAAGATCCGTATTACATATTCCTGCTCTTAGAACACGTATTAAAACCTCATTTTCCAGCGGAACAGGGACTGGAACATCATCTCGTATATACAAATCTCCATTTTCTAACCAAATTGCATGCATTGTTTAGCTTAGGTCCTACTTACATTGTTATCTTGACCGCCCAAATTGATTTCTGATGGAACCCAAACTAAAGTGGATCATCGTCGGTCTTCCATGTGGACAAGTGCCTGGAGATTTACAACCCTCCAAATTACGTAACAAAGCTACTTGCTCATCATATGAAAGAACCTTACCTGCCCGAACTGCAACTAACCTACAGACTCGCTTTATGATTTCATCTTCAGACCACTGTGGAACCCCATGTATATCATCACCTCGAAACTTTACTATGCTCATTAGAAATTGTTCCATATCGGACAAATCTACCATAGCAGGTACTGCCCGAACAATAAAACTGTCATTACCAAAATTATCAATATCAAAACCTAAAGATGTCAGTTTATCCAAATTCTTGCTTAGTATCTCTGAATCTTCAGCAGATAATTGTAGAGTAAAGCCTTGCAACAACATTTGGGATCTCACTTTGTCCATTTTTGCAGCATCAACATATTCCTCATATAGGATTCTCTCATGTGCAGCATGCTGATCAATCATATAAACACCATCTGGTCCTTCAGCAAGAATAAATGTAGCATTGGTTTGTCCAATAACTCGAAGTACAGGCATCTCCATGCCAGACAGTCGGCTATTTATTAGTGTATCTTCTGTAACCGGATATTCATAGTTTTTGTTGCTAGAATCTGACTCTGACCAACTAGATCTTTGAGAAAACGTTTCACCAACTACTGTTGACTTAATCACGCCCGATTTAGAAACACCATCTAACAATGTACGACGAACCGCTTTTTCTACTGCTCGAAAAACGATATTCTTGTCAACAAAACGTACCTCTGATTTAGTTGGGTGCACATTTACATCAATTGTTGATGGTGGAACAACTAAAGATATAATGGCAATTGGGTACCGACCTGTCATCAACATTGTGTGATAAGCTCGAATCACAGCAAAATTTAATTGTGCATCGGATATAAGTCTACCATTTACAAAAAAGATAATCTCTTGCCGATTGGATCGACTCAAATCCGGACTGCTAACTAATCCACTTACAGCAACTCCGTCTTGCTCTACTTCACGAATATCTATCATATTTTCTGCCACACCAGTTCCATATACAGATGCGATAACATCCAACAAATTGTCGTTTCCATATGTGCGAAACCCTTTTCTATTGCCAGATATATATCTGAAACGTATATGAGGATAGGCCATCGCATACTTAGATACAATCCTCTTTATAAGACTCCGCTCTGTGGATTCTGATTTCAAAAACTTCAACCTGGGCGGAACATTGTAGAATAGATTATCAACTTGAATCACTGTCCCTGGTGGCACTCCAACACTTTTTCTGCCTTTGACTACGCCATCTACTAACTGCAAACTGACACCAGTTTCCTCACTTGAAGATCTTGTAACTAATTCGACTCGACTGATAGCAGCAATAGACGCAAGAGCCTCACCACGAAAACCTAGTGTTAGGATACTTTCCAAATCTGCCTCGGAATCAAGCTTGGAAGTCGCATGCCTAGCAAACGCCAATTCCACTTCACTAGTAGGAATGCCACTCCCATCATCTGAAACTTTTATTTGACCAAGACCACTTCCTAAAATTTCTATCCCCACACTTCGAGCACCAGCGTCAACTGAGTTTTCTAATAGCTCTTTCACTACCGAAGCAGGTCTTTCTACAACCTCTCCAGCTGCGATTTTAGATATTACAGAAGCTTTCAGTATTGCAATAGACACACTTGGATTGTATCATTTTCAAAACAAACGATTAAGAATAGATTGCACTCACATGTAATCCAGCGCGGTATAATCACGGTCACATATGCAAACTAACTCTTTGGATCTACTTCAATGGGACATTGTGTTCCTACTTGCCTTAGCTACAACTGCTATTTTATTTTTATTCTTTCGAGTAGAAAAAAAAGCCAGATGGATTTCTCTGGTATTTTTGGTAATACCAGTATGCTCACTTATGTATAGACTGTCGCAATGGCGTATGCAGATACCTGAATTGAGAATGGGGTTACTATGTGGAACCATAGTGTATTGGATCTGGCACTTATTGTATGGTCGTAAAATTCCACTGCCTTCAAGTGACAATATAAAGGTATGGGGGCAAGATGATTAATCTGACGCAAATTGCACTATCTAAGCTGTTTACAATTAGATTATTTGCTCTGATCCTATTTTCATCAATTGCAAGTGGCTGCATTCTTCCAGCAAGTTCCACTTCGTCAAACCAAGCAAATCCAGATGTGACAACTGACTCAGAATTGACTGAAAGAAACATTGTCACTACCTCACCAACCCCGCCAATAGATCAAGCAATAGTTATCGAAAGCACAGCCACTCCAACCATCACTACAAAAAACTCTAATGAACCGGTCACGATTGTAGGCAATGCTAAGATTACATTTCCTCTGTTTGAAAACTACCTTGTGGAACCCTATGTAATGTTAGAAGATGAAGCCGGTTTTGTTAACCGTGATTTCGATTTCATCATCCCACCGCAAGACCAAGTTTTAGGTCCGCTCACTCCCAGAGGAGAAAATACTTGGGATTATGTGCTTCATCTACCATCATTGCCACCAGGTATCCTTGTTGATGTTGACAACAACTCTCAGAATGACACTGGAGTACGGATTTTTGCGGTTGCAGTACAAGCAAATACGATTGGTGACCCTTTTTTAGGTTCGGATGAATTCCGAGGATGGTCAACGGTGTGGACATCTGCACGTATTGACAGTGAGAATCGAGATGAAATTGTTGGAGGCAAGCTCATAGTATGGTCTCCAGATAATAAACAGTCGTTCCCGTCTGACTTTGGTTCGGATAAACTGCTTTTTACAAATGATGACCCTACCAAAAATATTGAAGCAGGTTATACGATTGTCAATCTCGATAGCAACCCATTCACATTCACGAAAGAAAGAATTTCGGAAATTATCCTATATGAGGGAGATGTAGAAATCAACGACTTATCAGACTTGAGTTATACAGAAGCATTTAATGCTTTATGGTCTAAAGCTTCAATTGAATATCCTTTTACCCAGCTCAAAAGTGTTGATTGGCAAAATATATATGATAGATTTGCACCGCAAGTGACTAAAGCAGAAGCATCATCTGATCCTCAAGCATGGTACCTTGCTATGCGCAACTTTGCCTGGAGCATACCAGATGGGCATATAGGACTTGGAGGAGATGATGGTGGATTATTTCAAAAGGAAGCTGGGGGAGGAGCTGGATTAGGAATGACTGAACTCAGTGACGGACGTGTGTTGGTCAATTATGTTGACACAAGTGGAACTGCTGCAAAAGCTGGTATAAAGCTAGGAGACGAAATTATTTCCTATAACAATATTCCCATAAGACAAGCAATACAAAGCATTACTCCACTAAACGGACCTTTCTCCACTGACCATGTCCTGAAACTAGAGCAATATCGGTATATTAGCAGGGGAAAGGTAGGCGATAGTGCTGATATAGAATGGAAAGATTCTACAGGAATCGTTAACCAGGCAACAATCATATTGCGTTCCGAGAGAAATAGTCTGGCAGCTACGTCTCTATATGCAGATTTTGATCGCAATGCACCACCTATTGAGTATGAAATCATTGATGATTATGACATTGGATATATCCGAATATGGTCTTTATCTGATGATTTGAATTTGACGTTTCGTTTGTTTAGACGAGCTGTACAATTATTTAACGACAATGACACTACAGGTGTAATAATTGACTTAAGACATAACCTTGGCGGGTCACCTATGGGTACTAGCTTAGCGTCCTTCTTCACTCAGACAGAAATTGAAGTAATGCGAGGATACTATTACAGCGATAAATTAAAGCTTTTTGATACTTATGGTCCACCTGATAGTATCGAACCTGACAAAAACCTCTTTTATGAAGGAAGAGTAGCAATACTTGTAGGTCCTGCCTGCGCAAGTGCATGCGAAAACGTAGCTTGGGTTTTTAGTCAACTCCCACAGGTCACAGTATTAGGTCATTATCCTAGTAATGGAATTATGGGTGAAGTAGGTCGTGGTCAATATAAGCTTCCTGGCGATTTATCTTTCCAAATCCCCACAGGCATGGATCAAGACATGGAGAACAATATCATTGTGGAAGGAACAGGAGTTGTGCCCGACATACTTATACCCATTACCGAGGCAAATATTTTTGAAAACAGAGATATAGTTTTAGAAGAAGCAATAGATCTTCTAAGCAAGCCATTAGTAGCCGGAATCATCCCCTCAAGTTCTCCACGACTACTTGCACCTTCATTAACTCTAACAGCTGCGAAGGGAAATACGCCAATCCTGGAAGAACTTGCCAACGAAACGCCGAATTATGAGATGCCCGAACCAGGCCAAAAACGAGTTTACTCCATCCCTATGGATAATTCTACGGAAAGTATTTGGTGGTACTCTTGGTGTGCCACCAATAAAAATATCGCTTACAAAAATTGGAGTAATATTACTGTCAATTTCTATTTAAATGACGAGTTAGTTTCAAAAAATGAATTGTATCAAACTGATGGTCAAGCGAATCAAGAATATTGTTTTTACGAACTAGTGGGTCTGACAGATTGGCCTCGAGGTGAACATGTATTGCACACTAAAGTAAGTTTTGATCAGGAAATTAATGATGGGAGCACAGTTTACCCAATTGGATTACGCGAGTTTGAATATCACGTTTACGTCAATTAATCATAGATAACAAATTGTCAAGCTTTGGAGCATTTTTTACCGAATGAAAGAAAGAATATTTCGTAATTTTCTAATAACGATAACAATAGTTTTTGTTAGCACAAGTATTTTCGCTGGAGGAGTTGTCACTGGTGCTTACTATCACGATATTTTACCGAGCAACGTGTCTTTTCCTGGAAGAATAAGTGCTGTAAATGAAGTTGAAATCAATCAAGAAGCAGGTGCTACACCACAAGAACTGCAAGAATACTTCAAGCCTTTTTGGGAATCCTTTGAATTGTTACAGGAAAATTTTGTAGATCAGCCATTAGACACCACCAAATTGGTCCAAGGTGCAATAAAGGGTATGCTTAAAGCCACCGGAGACAAAAACACAACCTATATGACTCCAGTTGAGCAAAGTATGATGAGTGAAAACATGTCTGGTGAAATTGAAGGTATCGGTGCTGAAGTGGACACTAGAAGTGGCGAATACCTCCGTGTTATTGCCCCTCTCCCAGGATCTCCAGCAGAAGCAGCCGGTATACTTCCTGGTGACACTATTGTAGCTATCGACGGCGAAGACGTTTCTGGTATTGACCCATTTGAAGTTATAGGTAAAGTTCGAGGTCCAGCTGGCACTATTGTAGAAATTACCTTAGAACGCGAAGGTTTATTAGAGCCCTTAATTCTTGAGATAACTAGGTACAATTTCGTTGTCCCTTCGGTTGAAGGAGAAAATCTGGACAACCAAATCGCATATGTAAAAATAAATCGTTTTGGTGATAGAACCGAAGATGAACTGCGTAATCAGTTGCGAGCCTTGATGTCAAATGATCCAGCTGGGTTAATTCTTGATCTACGCAATAATCCAGGTGGATTTCTAGATGCAGGCATTGCAGTAACATCACAGTTCATCAAAAACAAAATAGTCATGAGAGAAACATTCGGAGATGGACGGGAACGAGAGTATCGATCAGGAAGAGATGGCTTAGCAACTGAAGTGCCATTAGTCCTATTAATTAATCAAGGTAGTGCAAGCGCTTCTGAAATCGTAGCAACTGCAGTCAAAGATTACAACCGAGGTACACTCGTAGGAGAAACAACTTATGGGAAAGGTACAGTTCAAACATGGATCAGTCTCACAGACAATCGTGGATCGGTCCGCATTACCTTTGCTAGATGGGCTGGGCCACTTGGCAATTCCATTGACGGACAGGGAGTTAATCCGGATGTTGAAGTCAAACCTAGCGACGAAGATCGTCAAAGCAGCGTAGATTCCCAACTTGATGCAGCAATAGATGTTTTTCTCAAATCTAATTAACATGCTGAATAGATATAGCAAGTTGTATTTGCCATGCTATAATTGCGCGCGTTCGGGGAAGTGTCGGAATTGGCAGACGAGCGTGGTTTAGGACCACGTGGGCTTAGCCCGTGCGGGTTCAAGTCCCGCCTTCCCCACTAACGAAAAACCGTACAAGGATTACAAAGTGGATCAATTGAAAATTAGTACAAATGAGCTGGAAGACTGCGAAGTTGAGATGACTGTGGAACTGGAAAGCGGTAGACTGACAGCTGCCAAAAATGCAGCTGCGCGTAAATTAGCAAGAAGAATAAATATTCCAGGGTTTCGCAAAGGAAAAGCACCCTACAGTGTAATACTACAGCACGTTGGTGATGAAACTGTTACCGAAAATGCCATTGAAGAATTAGGACAGCAAGTTTACAAAGAAGCATTGGAACAAAGCGAGATCGATCCTTTTGCGCCTGGAAATCTGGTCGATGTAAAACTTGAAGAAGATCCAGTACTTACCTTTAAGGTCCCGCTTCCTCCTAAAGTAGATTTAGGTGAGTATAGTTCAGTACGAGTACCGTATGAAGCTATAGAAATATCTGACGAAGCAGTTTCCGAATCAATGGAACATCTCCGTGCCGAACATGCATTACTGGAACCAATTGACCGACCTGCTCAATTCGGTGACGTAATTACTATAGATGCACGCGGTATACTGGATGATGATAATGAAGAAGAGAATATACTTGTTGATGAAACGGACTTCGATATATTGTTAGACTCCGAATCCGAGTGGCCTATGGCGGGATTTGTACAAGAAGTCGAGGGAATGATAATTGACGACTCACGCGATTTCGAAATTAAATTCTCTACCAAATATGACAATGAACAATTAGCAGGAAAAAATGTATTGTGGAATGTGACCTGCAAAAGTGCCAAAAGTAGAACCTTGCCTGAACTCAATGATAATTTTGCTGCCCTCGTCTCAGAAGAGTACAAAACTTTACTGGATTTGCGTATAGCTGTGCGCAAACAATTAGAACATTCCGCCACCTTGCAACAAGATAGAGAACACAGAAACGCTGTGATAGAAGAAGTGCTAAAGAAATGTACAATTTCTTATCCTTCAATCATGATTCAAGAAAGAATCCAAGAACTTGTGAAAGATCAAGACCGAAGATTAAAGTCACAAGGTCTCACCTTAGAAGACTACCTCAAAATCGAAGATCAAACTGAAGAAGAATATATAGCAGCACTTGAACCCGAAGCAGCAAAACAGTTGCAAAGCTCACTTATGCTTTCTGAATTAGTAAAGGTAGAGAAAATAGAAGTAGATGATGATGAAATTAATGAGGCAATAGAAAAAACATCTCTACAGTTCGGTGAGTCAGCCGAGAAAATCCGAGAAATGTTGCGTAAGGATAGTGGACGACGTTCTTTAGAACTAGACCTCATTTCAGATAAGGCCTTGAACAAATTACAGGCTATAGCAAAGGGTGAGACAATTGAGCTGGCAGAAAGTGATACAGTAACCCAGAAGCACTCTCACTCAGCAACTGTAGAAACAGATCAGCAAGATGAATAAAGCTGGCTCACTAATTTTATACAATACGCAAACAATAAGTTAATCTTCTTAGTGCATACTAGGTATAAAATAACATAGCATTTTTCGATACAAAAAAGGAAATCTAATGAACACAAACCTTATACCAATGGTAATAGAATCCACAGGGCGAGGTGAAAGAGCATACGATATTTATTCATTGTTGTTGAAGGAACGAATTATATTTGTGGGTACAGGGATCAATGACCAAGTGGCTAATCTTATAGTGGCTCAGCTGCTGTACCTAGACCAACAAGATCCGGAGAAACAGATTAATATGTATATAAATAGTCCTGGAGGTATGATCTACTCTGGATTAGCTGTTTATGATACCATGCGTCTTGTGAACGCACCCATAGCCACATATGCAGTAGGAGTAACTGCATCATTCGGGACAGTCCTGCTAACAGCTGGAGAACCTGGTCAAAGATATGCACTTCCTAACGCAACTATACATTTACATCAACCTCTAGGTGGCGCAGAAGGACAAGCAAGAGATATAGAGATCCAAGCCAAAGAGATTTTAAGACTCAGGAGCCGACTAAACAATATCCTAGCCAAACACACAGGACAAAAAATAAAAGTGATTGAACGTGATACCGACCGTGATTATTGGATGACGGCTAATCAGGCCGTAGAATACGGTTTAATTGATGGGGTTATTGAACAAAGCACAGATAAAGACACGGAAAGTGATGAACCTAAAACTAAGAAACCCAAGAAAACATCAAATAAAGCTGCTGACAAATAATATTCGAGAAGGCATTCATATATTGAAACAACATGGGGCGATCCTGTGGTCGCCTCATTACAATTAATCTGCTAAATAGATAGTTGTCCATATGAAAATATCACAATACAGAAACTTAATTATAGATATGGATGGTGTTCTATGGCGAGGTAATACAGCCTTGCCTGGTTTGAAGGAGTTTGTCGCTACTATACGCAAAACAAAATGTCGTATGGTCCTTGCAACGAACAACTCAAGTAGTACAGTAGACCAATATCTAAACAAACTCAAACTCATGGGAGTAAATGTAGCTCCAGAAGAAATACTAACTTCTGCTCAAGCCACAGGTGCTTACCTACAAAAAATGGCACCAAAAGGAAGTCGTGTTTTTGTAATTGGGGGTGACGGGATAAAAAATGCAATCATAGATCACAAATTTATGATAACAGAAGACGATCCTGAATATGTAGTAATAGGAATAGACAAGAAGATAACTTGGGGAAAACTCAATACTGCGGTAATGAACATCCGCGCAGGAGCAAAATTTATCGGCACCAATCCTGACAGTACCTACCCTACTGAAGATGGGATAGGTGTTGGCAACGGAGCTATATTGGCTGCAGTCGAAGTTGCTACTGGTATATCACCTTTAGTTATTGGAAAACCAGAGACGCCAATTTATGAGCAAGCATTGCATCGTCTAGGTTCTAACTCATCTGATACCCTGATGATTGGTGACCGACTGGACACAGACATCTTAGGTGCACAGCGCGCAAACATACATACAATGCTGGTGCTTACTGGTGTAACCACACGAGAACTACTAGAAACTAGCGTTGTTCAACCAGATTTGGTGGTAACAGGGCTTCCAGACATCATCTCTGGCCTTCTTACAAATTGACTAATCTCATGGATACCACTATCAACTTGCTTGATCTGAATGTCAACATGCTTCAAGAAAAATTGGAAGCTTTGGGTGAACCTAAGTATCGCGCTCAGCAATTGTGGCATGCTATTTATCAAAAACATATTGGTGCTCTGGAAGAAGCTACTACATTACCGATAAGCTTAAGAACAATACTGCACGACAAGTTTAGATTAGGTAATCTCACAGAGATAAATGAACTTGCATCTAAAGATAAGCACACCACCAAAGTGCTTTTTGGATTACCTGATGGACATAAAATTGAGACTGTGTTAATGCGCTACAATAAACGTCGCACAGTTTGTATTTCAACTCAGGCAGGATGTGCACTAGGGTGTGTCTTTTGTGCAACTGGGCAGATGGGCTTAGATCGTCATCTTACTGTGGGAGAGATAGTAGAACAAGTGCTATGGGCATCTCGCAAATTAAGTGCAACTGGAAACAAGCTAACAAACATAGTATTAATGGGCATGGGAGAACCATTCCACAATTACACAAATTCTATAGCCGCAATTAATCGCCTTGAAGATAGCACTGGCATGGCTATAGGAGCTAGACGGGTGACTGTATCGACAGCTGGACATGCCAAAGCCATAAAACAGTTTGCCAAAGAGAGAAGAAGGGAAAGACTTGCGGTTTCCTTACATGCAGCCACAGACAACTTGCGAGATCAATTAATGCCAATTAATCGGCGATTTCCACTTGATGAATTAATGGCAGCATGTCGCATGTATTCATCAATCACCAACCGGAGAATATCATTTGAATGGGCATTAATTGACGACGTAAACGACTCTGAAGAACACGCTCGTGATCTTTGTAAATTGATTGGTAATATTGATTGCCATGTAAATGTTATACCACTGAATCCAACAGATCAATTCCATGGAAATAGATCTAATGAAGATGCTACTATGAGATTCAAAACTCAATTAGATGAATCAGGCATACCCTGCACCATTCGAGTACGTCGCGGATTAGATATAAGTGCAGGATGTGGTCAACTCAAATCAGAAAATACGGTCGGTATATCTTGAATATCCTGACAGTCATAGGAACCAGACCAGAAGCAGTCAAGCTAGCCCCAGTAGTAACAGCTCTGATGGAAAACACTAATGTAAACGTAAGTGTATTGGTCACTGCTCAGCATAGGGAAATGCTGGATGAAGTATTAGATATGTTCGACATTGTACCAGACTACGACCTAGACATAATGTCTGATAATCAAACCCCTACCGATGTATTTATCCAAGTACTAAATGGTATACAGCCAATATTAGTACAATCAAAACCTGATTGGTTGCTGGTACAAGGAGATACTACTACTGTTCTCGCATCTACTATAGCTGCTGCTTACGAAAAAATCCCAGTAGGGCATATAGAGGCTGGTCTACGTACTTATGATCGAGGAAACCCATTTCCAGAGGAAATCAACCGCGTACTGACTGATCATGCCGCAAGTTTACACTTTGCACCTACAATTACAGACCGTGCGGCCTTACTACGCGAAGGTATTTCTAACCATACAATACACGTTACAGGAAATACAGTAGTTGATACACTTAATACCATTATATCGAGGCCAGAATCACCATCTCTACGAACTATCTTAAGTAATATAGAAGATGACAAACGCCTGATACTCGTTACTGCTCATCGTAGAGAAAATTTTGGTGAACCTTTACAAAGGATCATTGTAGCGCTCTTACAATTAGCAAAACGCGAAGATATACATATAGTCTACCCAGTTCATCCTAACCCCAACATAAATAAGCCGATAAAGGAATTGTTGCTAAATCAAAGCAATATTAGTGTTGTTGAACCATTAGATTACCTAACATTTACACATTTGATGAAACAGTCATACCTTATATTAACAGACTCAGGTGGCATCCAAGAAGAAGCACCGGGTTTAGGAATCCCTGTACTTGTTCTCAGAAAAGTTACGGAACGCACAGAAGCTGTAGAACAAGGAACAGCAATAATGGTAGGTACAGATACAGAGAAAATTGTGAAATCTGTTACATTACTATTAGACAACAAACCTTCTTACAAAGCAATGATTAAATCCGTGAATCCTTTTGGTGATGGTAATGCTTCTCAAAGAATCGTAAGCATCTTGCTAGACCAAACATAACTGTCACATTTCTAGTGCTTGCAATTAGCTTGCATAGGTACTCAATCGTATATATACTGTACATATCTGTACCTAAAATATAAAAAATGTAAGGAGATCTTCACATATGCCACGATCCACAGATGAACATGGACAGGGATTAGTAGAATACGTATTGATTCTAGTACTAGTAGCTGTTGTGGTAATTGTCATTTTAGCACTACTTGGTCCCGCAATAGGCGATATGTTTACCAACCTTATGGAGTCAATAAACAATGGCTCATAACAGTAAATAGATTTTCTGGACATACAAAACTATTTTCAAACAACAAACTAACACTTGCTAAATATTGCTAAATTATTTCGTTTAATACCATTTTGTTTTATACCTAAAAATACCAAAATATACGGCAAACGAGAACTTATTCGGTTTTAAACAACACACAAAAATAAAACCTTATAATTGCTATTCTAATATGTCCGAAAATATTGCAGCGATAATCATGCTGGGTAAAAGTGGTGCCAGTAAAAGCGAATTACTGGTCCATAATGCTCGTCGCAAAGCTGCCATTCACACAATTCAAAAGCTCTCGCAAATTGAAAAAGTGAAAAACATAATAGTAGCCGTTCCAAAACAAGAAACATCAATATGGAGCGAGGACTCATGCTTTAAGCATGTATCTGAAAATGTGAATTGGGACATAGACCCTGCCAACCGCCCTTTTCATTTTGGGAGTCGAATTAGTGAAATAGTACGGAAACATAACTTAAAACATGTGCTATATATTGGTGGAGGCAGTATGCCACTACTCAGAATAGAAATACTCGAAGAAATTGTGGACAAGCTCATAAAAGCTCAAGGTAAATATGCCATAACAAATAATTTTCATTCCAGCGATTGGTTAGGCATTACAGATGGGTCTGTACTACCTATGCTAACAAAGTTGCTTCCTCGTGACAACATGCTAGGTTGGGTACTAAAAAACAAAGGTGAATTTGTTGTTGAAGCTTTACCACCATCGGCGGGTACACAATTAGATATAGATACTCCGACTGATTTGGTGGCTATGAGATGGCACCCAGACACTCATTCAGATATGCGATCCTTTCTGACAAAACATCTGCCATATGAACCTCTTGTTCGCTGGCAAGAAGCAGCACGGAAACTAAATACACCTGGAAGTCACGTTGCATTAATTGGTAGGGTGTCCCCATACCTATGGCAAATGATGCAAACTAATTTAGAGGTGTGGACTCGTGTCTTTTCTGAGGAACGAGGAATGACTTCAAGGGGTCGTTGGGGAGGTGGAACTGTACAATCACTGATCGGACACTATATAGACATCCTCGGCGCGAACGTACTATTTGATAAATTAGATGAAATGGTTAATGTGGGTTTTGTAGATTCGCGGGTATATATGGCTCATCTTGGAGTATGGCCCACAAATTCTGACAGATATGCTTCTGATTTATTTCAGATTAGACAAATACAGAATGATAAACTCAGAGAATTCACGCAGGCAGCATTAGAATGTCATTCTCCAATGATATTGGGCGCATATGGATGTGTTTCGGGCGGATTATATTCCCTAGTGGAAACTATCAAGACCAAATCTATAGGATAGGCCATTAAACAGTGGATTACCAACCCTCAATAAATGGCTGCCACTCAGCATGCACATCAACATAACCAGCAAACCTATAAGAAGCGGTTGGATTAGGTTCAAAAGGCTGTCTCATCAACTTCATGCGTGCTCTAACTGGCAATTTACCCCCCTTCCGAAGATTGCATGGTGCACATGCAGTCACAATGTTTCGCCATGTATGATTGCCCCCTCTGCGTTTAGGGATAACGTGGTCAATCGTTAGTTGTTTGTTTCGATGTCCACAGTATTGACAAGTATATTCATCACGCCGAAAAACCTCATTCTTACTCAATTTGATCTTAGGACGAGGGCATTTGACCATTCTACCTAATCTAATAATCGATGGACATTGATACGACCTAGTAAATGTCCTAATGACACCCTGACTTTTCAAAACTAACTCAGCCTTACCACAAATGATTAGACCAATAGCTCGCCTGACACTGGATACATTCAGAGGTTCATAATTGGCATTAAGGACCAGAACAGGAAGATGCAGTACCGTTTGCATACTAATTAATTAATTCCATCTGACAATAGATGTTACAACAGCCTCCGATGCAAAATACGTCTAAATCATGAAGCTTCAATGTCAGAATCTCTTAAGCTAGACAACTGTCGATAAACAATATATTGTGAATAAGCCATCAGTACACATAAGAGAATTCCGTGATAGCCAGAACGCCAACCTGCAAGAGTGATGTAACGCCACAGAAATTGCCTTATTGGTTGAAGCAAATAATGATGAAAGCGGGGTACTACACCCTGCTTATAAAGCATATGAGCTTCATACTTGGCGTAAGCGCGCTGCTTACTAATGAATTCAGACACATCTAGGTAATTCTGATGGATAATAGGATAATGCAAATTTCCAACTGACCCTTTTAGGTCAAGCAATTCATGCACATGTCTATCCACAAAATAAGATCCTGACTCTCTTTTAAACAACCTAAGCTGATAATCGGGATACCATCCAGCATGGAGCATAAGTTTGCCGAATATATAATTATGCCTTGGAATCATCCATCCTACTTTATCTTGATTTTTAATAGCAACTTGTATCTCGTTCGCAAGTTCGCTGCCAACTGTTTCATCTGCATCTATGAATAAAACCCACTCTGAGAGAGTCTCACAAAGAGCCGCATTGCGCTGTGCTGCATAATTGTCAAAAGATCTTTGCACAACCCTGGCACCATGCTCTCTAGCAATGTCACATGTACGATCAGTACTGCCAGAATCAAAAACCAATTTATCCTCGAACCATGACAAAGAGTCTAAACATTGAGGAAGTGTAGTCTCTTCGTTAAGAGTCAATATGATTACTGTTAGCAAATTGATATCCTATAGGATGTCGAATAACATTTAGCAAAGTCTACCGTTTATTGTATCTCAAGGTATACTCAACGACAATGCAACAGAAAACAATAATAAGCAACTGGATAAGATTCATTGTACTGGGATCCTTCTGTTGGGGGACTTCATATTACTGGATTAAAATTGCACTAATCGAAATGGGCCCTGTTACTCTAGTGGCATTGCGAATTACCCTAGCATCCACAGTGTGCTGGCTATGGCTGCTAATTAGTAAAACACCGATAAGAATCCCAAAAAACATTGTTGGTCGTATGACAATTATAGGCATTACCAACACAGCAATACCCTTTTCACTAATTTCATGGGGTGAAACACGGATAGATTCAGGTCTGACGGGACTACTGACTGCTACGGTTCCACTCTTCACAATACTACTCTCTCATCACTTCCTGAAGGACGACAAAATCACCATTACCAAAACATTTGGACTGTTACTTGGTTTTTCCGGAGTTACCTTATTACTTTCACGTGATTTAGAAATAGGAAAAATGCAATTCAATCTTTGGGGTCAAGCAGCTGTTATTGGAGCAACATTTTGCTACTCTATAAGCTCAGTATATAACCGCCGTTTTCTTCAAAACCAGAACCCGATGGTGGTTTCCACATATGCTTTATCATCCGCCACGATAATTATTTGGATCATAACGTTTTTTGTGGAAACTCCAATTACATTGCCAAATATTCCTATGACATGGTTTGCAATTATATGGCTAGGACTGATCGGCACAACTCTAGCCTATCCATTAATGTTTGGTCTCATTCATTCCTGGGGTCCAACCCGGGCAACTTTGGTAACATATCTAATCCCTGTTACCGCAGTAACATTAGGAGTTTTGGCCTTAGACGAGATTCTTGACTGGATAATTGTCGTAGGAGGAATACTGGTAATATCTGGTGTAGCTACTGTAAACTGGCATGCTTGGCTACCGACACTTTGGCAAATATTTGCTTCAAAAAAGGATTATCCGTCCCTTACAAAATAATCAATTCTGCAAACACAAAATCTCTGCTTCTATAAAATTGTATTTCTGTTAGTCGTTGACCCAACACTATCAGCAGGGTACACTATTGATGTTACTAACAAGAGGACAAGCATGAAACACGCCGTTAGTGTGAGTATAGGCTCATCGCGAAGAGACAAACGTGTGGAAATTACATTACTTGATGAACAAATTGTTATCGAGCGTATTGGCACTGACGGTGACATGGAGAAAGCAGCAAAGTTGTACCGCGAACTAGATGGCAAAGTGGATGCATTTGGAGTCGGTGGAGCTGATCTCGGTATACAAATAGGAAACAATTGGTATCCACTTCACTCTGTAGCACCCATGATAAGACACATACAAAAAACTCCTGTTGTTGATGGAGTTGGACTAAAAAGCACTCTGGAGAATCGAACAGCTAAATTTATTGAAAACAATATAGGTCATGAAATTCAAACTCGTAGAGTTTTATTTACTGCAGGAGCTGACCGCTGGGGAATGTCCATGGGATTCGCAAGCGAGAACTATGATTGTGTGTTCGGAGACCTAATGTTCTCTCTTGGTCTTCCAATTCCAATTCGTTCCATATCTGCTCTAAAACGGGTGGCTGCGTTGATAATGCCAATTGTAGGGCGCATGCCTTTTTCCATGTTATATCCTACTGGAGACAATCAAGATATTATTGTACCCAAACACCAAAAATGGTATGAATGGGCCACCGTATTAGCCGGCGACTGTCATTTCATTAAAGGCTCAATGCCTGACAAATTAGCAGAAAAAATAGTGGTTACAAATACTACAACAGCAGAAGACGTAAAACTTTTCAAAGATAGAGGTATACGCTACCTAGTCACCACCACACCTATACTTGAGGGTCGTTCCTTCGGTACAAATATGATGGAAGCAGCTCTAGTAGCTATAGCTAATAAAGGTCGCAAATTAAATACTAATGAACTAAATGCTCTAATTAATCAAATAGGTTTTGAGCCTCATATTCAAGAACTAAATAAGTGATATTTTTGTAATACTATGGATGTAATTATTGGTGCAGGTGGACACATAAGACCGAATGATCCTCTCGCTGAATTAATACCAGAAGGACAAACTAAAGCTTTATTACCGATAGCTGGAAAGCCTATGATTCAGTGGACACTGGATGCCATTGCAAAATCAGAACAAATAGAAAATATCATAATCATAGGCTTAGAACAGAAACATAATCTAAATTGTGGTTCAAAGACTATACACTATCTCCAGAGCAATGAAACGATATTTGATAATGCACGCTCAGGTTGTAGGCTTGCACTCAAATTGAACCCTAATTCTACTCAAATTCTTTGGGTGAGCGCAGATTTACCATTAATCGAGACAACAATGATAGATTGGTTCATTAATCAGGTACAGATGAGCCGACACGAGTTGTACTACCAAATCATTGATAAAGATGTCATGGAGTCAAGATTCCCTACATCTCGCAGAACTTACACCAAGCTAAAAGGTAAAATTGTCACTGGAGGCGATGTGAGTGCTATCAACCCCAATATTGCCACCGATGTGCACCCAGCATTCAAAAAAATTAGCGCTGCTAGAAAAAATGTAATGAAACAGGCTAGACTGCTGGGGCTTTGGCCATTGTTACTATTAATCACGCAGCAAATGACTACTATGACTGCTGAAAAAATCATAAGAAACCGTTTAGGTCTTGATGGGATATTTGTTGATACACCATATGCAGAAATGGGTATGGATGTAGACAAACCAGAACAATACGCTATTGCAAAACAAATTCTAGAGCAAAGATTGAAAATATGACCATATTCAAAACATTACAGGATGCAGATAAACGATGGACAAGCAAATTGTGTATCACCGAAAAACCTGGCTTGCTACGCAAAACATTCTCATTTCTGGCACATTCAGGTGACAGTTGGTTTTGGGGAATAGGACTAGCCTGTATATGGCAGTGGGGCAATCCTCATTGGAAGCAATGGTCTCTTACATTATTTATATCTATTTTCATCACAGCGACGCTAGTTATGACGCTTAAGTATGCTATCAGAAGGCAGCGCCCCTCTGGCAATTGGGGAAACTTTTACCGCAAGACTGACCCAAATTCATTTCCATCTGGACATGCTGCGAGAGCTGGAGTTCTACTAGGAATGATTCTATGGTTAGGACCAGATTGGATTCGAGTAGCTATGCTTATTTACTCGCCTCTAATGGCTCTCGCCAGAATCTCTATGGGATTACATTATTTGTCTGACGTAATAGCAGGATTTAGTCTCGGCTTGATATTGTCGATTGGTGCATCAATGTGGTTAACTAACACTGACTTGGCAAACTATATATTCTCTGGATAGAAACCTAGTAAATATATTTTTACATATCATAGTCTCGCAAGAGATTTAACCCAACATTAGCAGCCCATTCACCTGCATATTTTACATGCCCTCCAAAACCACGGGCTTTAGTTATCATCGATTTATCATCTGACTTGAACAAAGCAACACCAATGACAATATCATTCTCTTTTTCATATACTGCGGAAGCTATGACAAAATTACTTTCTAGATTAGTTGAGTAACTCTGTATCATATCCTCCATATCTCTCTCTACGTCACAATTATCATTGGAAGAAAAGTGACTCAATAATATGCCAGCCTGAAATACGCCTTTTCCATTATCCGCCACGACAAGTTTTCTAGCCAAATCACCACTGGTACCACTTTCTACCACCGACAGAGTGTGACCGGAATTTTCGAGTTTTCCCAAAACCACTGATGCTAAAGATTGCCCATCAGCACCAAATATAACGTCCCCCAAATGCGCTCGCGTCTCTTCTTCAACACTACATATTAGTTGGTCTGCTTCTTTCTCTGAAGAGCCTGTCGCAGTTATTCTAATGTCAACTATACCTTGATGAGCAGCCAATCCAACCACAGGATTGCTCATTTCCTCTAGATGACCTATTTTTGAATCAACTACGCTTTCTCCAACACCTACGGTATATAGCACTCTAGTCTTGATCACATCAGTGGAAGGAAAAACTCTCGCCAAATACGGCATCACCTCATGATCAAGAATATATTTCATTTCTCTAGGAACACCTGGAAGACAGATTACCCGGCTTTGATCGTGTTCTACTATAAAACAAGGTGCAGTGCCAACTGGGTTTTCAATTGGTATTGCACCATCTGGCATATATGCCTGCCTCATATTATTCTTGCTCATTTTCCTGCCCCAATTACTGAATCTCGACTCGATCTGCATTAATAGATCATGCTCGAAAACCAATTGCCGGTTCGTAGCAAGCGCTACAGATGCGCGCGTTTTGTCATCTATTGTAGGACCCAGACCACCTGTGGTAAATACTATGTCTGATCTGGACAAAGCACTTGTAACAATAGCAGATATCACTTCTTCGTCATCTCCTACAGCAGATATGAAACTCAGTTGAATACCTCCCAAAGACAGAACACGCGAAATGTGAGAACTGTTAGTGTCAACTATGTATCCAGATAGCAATTCACTACCTATAGCGATAATCTCAGCAGTTGGTTTCATACTCGTATTTGATCCAGTTTAATAAATATTTGAGGCACCTTAATATTGATTGCAACATTCGAGCTTTTTATATATTAAAAATTAAAACCGCTCTCATTACATGTCTGACAAGATATATTAATTGGAAGTCTTGCCTTCATCCTCTAAATCTTGATCCGCCAACCAGATTTTTTCCGCTTTATCAATGAACAGCTCACCCTCAAGATGATCATACTCATGCTGAATTACACGGGCCATCCAACCATTTGTATTTAGTCTACGTTTTTGACCATGGCGATCAGTATATTTTATGGAAATTTCTAGAGCACGACACACGTCCCCTAAGTAACCTGGTAAAGACAAACAACCCTCAGTACGCACGGCACTTTCACTTGAAAAATAGGTTATCTTCGGATTGATCATCACATGTATCCGTCCTAAACCCGGTATCGCAGTATCATTTCCTTCAGCCGAATTATTTTCATCATCTGGATCTTCTTCTACATGAGCCACAAAAAGACGTAGGCTTTCCGAGACTTGAGGTGCAGCTAAACCAATTCCCGGTGCAGCGTACATCGTCTCAATCATATGATCTATGAGATTCTGTAATTTTCCATCAAATCTAGTAACTTTCTTTGCTTTACGTCTCAAAACCGGATCTGAGGGATTTATAATGTTCAACAAGGCCATAATAACTATGTCTAATATAGTTTGCTGTAAGCTACAAAAGATTATTTGATCAAATACTTACACCTATAATAACACGTATGTCGCAGTTTCAAGGATTCTAGTACTAAGATATAGATTATGGGATCAACTATGGCATAAGTGTTGTCTATTATTACCTGAGAATTCTGGCACTACACTTGCTACCCTTCTAGGCAAGATTTACTAAGAATTGCTTGGACTAGAATTAGTGGCTAAACAAATCCAAAGAACTATGCAGATAAAATGACAAAGGACCAAAAGCTGGATGTAATGGGAGTATTATTAGCTCTTGCTGGAATATTAGTATTACTCGCATTATTTTCTCCTAATCAGAGCTTAATGGTAAGTACAATAGTCGACTATTTGTACTATCTTTTTGGTTTAGGACGATTTGTGGTTGCTCTCGCATGTTTACTAACTGGTGGCTGGATTATTCTAAGACACTTTAATGAAAATCTACCTCAGGTAGAACCGGAACAAGTTTTAGGAACAATCTTATTGTTTGTAGGACTAGTGACAACACTTAGTACTGTCACCGGCACTACAAGCGGTGGCATTATTGGAGAATATTTCTCGAGTACCATTCTGGATGGTCTAGGAGTAATGGGAGCATGGGTTGTATTGATCTCATGGCTTTCAATTAGTATTATTCTGACACTCAGAACATCCACTAAAAAGATTATTGGCCTGCTAGACAACATATATATTGAGCCAAGCCAAATCTTGCAGAGTAGTAGAAAGAAACTTATAACTACACGTACACCCAGCAAAACAAATATCTCGAAACCAACTAAACCAACCAAGACAAAAAAGATCGATAACACAAAACGCCAAACGAACCAACATACCGAATCTGCAAAATCAGAAAGAAAAGCTGAAATTCATGATCTAGACACTAGCACAACACTTGACAAAGTAAGCACAACTAACTGGGATTTACCAAAAATAGAAAGTATTTTGTCTGTAGGCGCAGAAATGACAGCAGATGACGAATATGATAGACAACGTGCGGAAACAATCGAAGAAACTCTAGTTTCATTTGGTGCTCCAGGTAGAGTAGTAGAAATTAACCGAGGCCCTACTATAACCCAATTTGGTGTGGAACCTGACTTTGTCACTAATAGTAGAGGCAAACGTACAAAGGTAAAGGTTAACAAAATATCAACGCTTGCGGATGATTTAGCATTAGCATTAGCAGCAGCCTCTATCCGCATTGAAGCACCAGTTCCAGGCAAAGGATATATTGGCATGGAAGTACCAAACGCAGATAGTTCGCAAGTGGCACTGCGTGATTTACTAGAGTCGGAAGCATACACAAAACACAACTCACCTCTAGCACTCTGTCTAGGCCAGGACGTTTCAGGCGAATCAGTATGTGCAGACCTTCGAGCAATGCCACACCTACTAATAGCAGGTACAACCGGATCAGGAAAAAGTGTATGCGTCAATGGAATAATAGCAACACTTTTACTGAAAAATACACCTGAACAACTTAAAATGCTAATGATAGACCCCAAACGGGTAGAATTGACCGCATATCGTCACATACCACATCTATTAGCACCAGTTATTGTGGATGTAAACAAAGTTGTATCAAGCCTTCAATGGATATCCAGAGAGATGGATAAGCGTTACACAAAATTCTCTGATATTGGTGCTCGCAACATCGAGGACTTTAATAGAAAAGCTACTAAGAATGAAGAAGATACTATTCCTTACATAGTTGTTGTAGTGGATGAGTTAGCTGATCTTATGATGGTATCAGCTGAGGACACCGAACAAATAATCACACGACTAGCCCAAATGGCCCGAGCTACTGGAATCCATCTCATTATATCAACTCAAAGACCGTCAGCTGATGTAGTAACCGGATTAATAAAAGCTAATTTCCCCGCTCGTATTGCTTTTGCTGTAGCGTCACTAACTGACAGTCGTGTTATATTAGATCATCCAGGTGCCGAGCGACTGCTAGGACGTGGAGACATGCTATTTCAGTCACCAGATGCAGCGCAACCCCTTAGAATGCAAGGTACGTTTGTGTCGGACACAGAACTACGCAAATTAGTAAGATACTGGAGGGGTTTTTATGCTAATGTCGACAAATCCTCAGTTAAAGCCAACAGCTCCACCAATGAACCTAAAACTGATCGTCCAGCACATTCCACAAAATCTCAAGATATAACCGATGAAATTGCAACTCTTGCAGAAGCCGAAGGCCGAGATGCACTTTATGATAAGGCAATAGAGATTGTGCAAACAAAAAATCGTGCGTCCATTTCTATGTTGCAGAAACACTTAAGAATTGGGTATACACGTTCTGCAAAGTTAATTGACGACTTAGAAGAATCAGGAATAATAGGACCAGCAAAATCAGGTGCCAAACAACGTGATGTCCTCCAAAAATCCTCCCTGATTGACGAAGACATTGTTCATCCGATTGAAGAGATTGATGACTAGAATAGCTTGTTCCAATTGTTAATCACATATCGAACAAACTATTCTAATACCATCATATTTTCAGTCTGTTGCCGGTTGACCAGAAAATAATTAAAGCTACAAAGTAATGACTTGGTCAGGCAAGTTACCAGATAACGCCGTATACAAATCTGGAAAACACCCTACTTGTACCCCAGGGACTGTGTCGAGAGGAACACACCTTTCAGAATCAGGTACATTTGGCGCACTCCATTTTGGTGTACCCTCTGCCAAATTGCGAAATAGAGCGCACATATCGCACATCATTAATAACATCCCAGACTCGTTAGCTACTTTGGACAGTCTTTCACCGACTGGATCACCATTTCGCAAAACGTATGTATTGTCATCGAAAAAGAACATGCCAACAACCGTA
>DFQC01000031.1 GCA_002377585.1 Anaerolineales bacterium UBA3499
CTCCGGCAATAAACAAAGGTTTTTTGCTCTCTAGTGGGGATATTATGGGATGGTTAAATAGTGACGATTTGTTAATTCCGAATAGCCTATTTGTAGTTGCAGAGATATTTGCCCAGTTTCCGGAAATTGATTGGTTAACAGGAGTAGCAACAACTATTGATATAGAAGATAGATATATACGTTCAAGAAAATATAACAAAAATTTGTACGATTACTTGATTGGTGATTGGGCAGTCATACAGCAGGAATCTACATTTTGGCGACGGAGTCTCTGGGATGCTGCAGGCGGAGGTCTTGATGAAAATCTATCAATTGCATTCGATTCTGATCTTTGGAGCCGGTTTTTTTTGCATGCGCAGCATTTTCACGTCGATTGTCCTTTGGGCGCTTATCGAAAAGTGCCAAGTAGTACAAGCATAAGGAAATCACAGGATTTTGCCGACGTTACCGACAAATCTATTGGAAAATTGAGAGACCAAGTTTCAAAAAATGTTTTGAGGAAGTGTTTACACTACCGTATTTTCAAATGGATATTGAGTACAATTGGAAGTCCACGCTTGATAAATATAATAGGGAGCATTTTTGGTCATGCAAGTTTTGCATACAAGTCAATTACGTATATGCCCATGCACTCAAAATGGCGTATTTATTCAGAATGGTGAAATAATATTGATGGCTTGGCGCAATAGATGAGTCGGGATGCTATTTCAGTTGTGATGCCAGCCCGTAATGCATCTTTAACTATTGCTGATGCTATTAATTCTATTTTGCACCAAACTTATTCTAATTTAGAACTTATTATTGTTGACGATAACAGCAAGGACAACACATTTCAAATTGCCAGCATGTTTGCATCAGAGAACGAACATGTACAAGTATTTGCGATGCCTTTTGATGATCCAGACCGATATAGTATTAATATGTTGAATGTGAATGCTGGATGGTCGGCACGCAATTTTGGCATGGAAAGATCTTCAGGGGATTGGATAACTTTTCAAGATGCAGATGATGCATCTTTACTTAATCGGCTTGATGTACAACATGGTTTTGCTACAAGGTATAACTCTTCACACGTGTGTGTTGATTGGCAAAATTATGGTTCTGAACATCTAGGCAAGTATCTTGACATGGATGCTATCTTAGCTGATTGTGCTGAGGAAAATCTTGTTAATAGTTCAGTCCATATTCTTGATATTGCTAGAAGGTGCAAGGGCATAATCCCATCTTATTTTAATTGGATTCATAATCGTGTGCCGCACAGTGTTCGAACATTACGGTTCATTAATAGACTGTTTTTTGGTGATATCAACACCTCTTATCCAGGTGCTGGTAACAGTCCTATGATTAAAGCAGAAATTGCTCGGACAATATTGTTTCGTCCCCTTAGGCAGCGTGTTTGGCCTTCGCGACGGGGTCGTGGAGCTGATCGCGATTTCAACTTTAATGTCGCGGAATTCGTAGGTGATAGTATATCGGTGAACCTACCCTTATATTTGTGGAGACATAAAGGTGACAATAATAGTGCCTATATGAGTCCGCAATATAGACCAATAGAATCTAAGGGAGTATGAGTTTTGGCAGTCAATTGCCTTTTTTTGTTTAGACGCGATCGGGCTCAGCAATTACAAAAATGGACACAAGGAGAAGGTCCGATTGATTTCTTGTATGGCTTCCCGTTGTTGGAAAATGATAAGATCGCAAGTGATTTTGCAGAAGGTGATGATCGGTCAAATGACTGGAGAAGGCGTTTGTGTTATCCTTTCGAAAGCATCATTAGTAGGATAGTCGGCATAGGATTTTCAATCCATATAGCGATTATTCACTGGAGAAAGATAGTAGAATCAGATGTCGTGGTTTCTACTGTTGATACATGTGGTTTGCCTCTCGCCCTACTGAAATGGATGCATTTGATAAAAACACCAGTTATATACATAAGTCAGGGTTTAGCTCATCGCTTGCATGCGAGACGCGGCTCATTAATTGGGCGGGTTACCAAATATATATATTCTCGATTTCTACAATCAATTGAAAGGGTAATAGTGCTGGGAGAAGGTGCTGCATTTCCTGTAATTGAAGAGCTAGATATCAATTCTGATGATGTATTTGTTCTCCAATTTGGAGTGGATGATCAGTTTTGGACACCTGCTCCAGTCAAGAATCATGATGATTATATTCTTAGTGTTGGCACTGATGCTGCACGTGATTATCCTACTTTACTGAATGCAATTGATGATCAATGTGTAAGAATTATATCTAGACAAACAATTCCTGAAAATCTGTTGACCTCAAATGTGCAAGTAAGCAGTGAGCATTCCTTTTTAGAACTAAGAAATATTTATCGTGGCTCACGTTTTGTGGTGGTACCACTTCATGATGTTGATCAGCCTTCTGGACAGAGTGTGGCGCTGCAAGCAATGGCTTGTGGGCGTGCCGTAATTATTACTTGTACTCAGGGTCTTTGGGAACCTCAATATATGCGTCATAAGGAGACATGTTATCTTGTAAATCCAGGAGATGTACAGAATCTAAGGGAGACTATATCTTACTTGTGCGCTAATCCAGAAGAAGTTGAAAAAGTTGGCGCTAATGCACGTCGACTAGTTGAGAGTCGTTATAATGTCCGCTCTCTTGCCAGTGATTTGCAGCGACACATTATAGAATTGGCAGCTGGATGAACTATATTTATCTCCCAAGATATCAAATGTAAGTTAACCAATGGCTTTAGTTGTAGAATTTTCCTTCTAGTATCGAATTTTTATTGTAATGCTGAATAATATATTTGGGATCTTTTCAAAATCGTCACCTAGTGTTTCTGTATTCCATGATTTCCATCGTCCTCCTTATGGAGGTGGCAATCAGTTCATGCTGGCTTTAACTGCAGAATTGGAGAGGAATGGATATAAGATCGAACGAAACAAGTTGTCAGATTCCACAGAGGTTTGTCTGTTCAATAGTTTCAATTTTGACTCACGGAAACTGCTGACTAGTAGAAACCTTGACAATACTCTGATGATTCACAGAGTTGATGGTCCGATCGATAAATATCGAGGTGATGATCGAGGTGTGGATAGCGAAATTTGGAAAATCAACCAAAGTATAGCTAATGCTACTGTTTTCCAATCGCAATATAGTCTGGATGCTCATGTCGAATTGGGTATGCAATTTCAGCAGCCAACGGTGATTGAGAATTCAGTGGACTCCACAATATTTTTTCCGTCGAAAAAAGATCTTTCTAATAAATCGGGTAAGATAAAGCTAATTTCAACTAGTTGGTCTGACAACATAAATAAAGGCGCATTAGTTTACCGGTGGATAGAACAAAATTTAGATTGGAATCGATTTGACTACACTTTTGTGGGTAGATCACCGATTCAGTTTAAGCATATCACTATGATATCTCCTGTGGATTCTGCAAGTCTTGCAGACATATTAAGAGAACATGATATTTTCATTACTGCCAGTGTACATGATCCATGTTCAAACGCACTGATAGAAGCACTGTCGTGTGGATTGCCTGCAATCGGTGCACGAAGTGGCGGGCATCCCGAGTTGATAGGTGAGGCAGGATATCTATTCGATGATAAGAAGGACATACTCGGTTTAATTGACGATTTAGTTGATAATTACCAACAAGCACAAAATTCTATCAAGGTGCCAACTTTGTCAGAGGTTGGACATTCATATATGAGAGTAATGGGTTTGAAAACATTGAATGATCATTAAGATCTCATAATTGTCACTGGCGTTGTAATTAATTAGTCAACTGGAAATTAACTTGAAATTCAATCTAAACCTACTCAAAGCATTTTTGCGCAAGATATACGGTTTTAGCCATAACATGGAGCCTATGCTGTATCGTAGCGAGTTATTTTCAGAGTTAACTTCAATTGTGGGAGACGATTATTTTGAAAGTGGTCGGTTGCTTGAGATTGGGCCTAAGGATGGACTAGATAGCTGCAGATTGGCGGCACTTAAGCCACAAGAATTGGTGTTAGTTGATTTACCTGAGAAACGATATTCAATAGAAAGATGGCTTCACAAAGTTGAGTGTCCATACAAATTTGTGGAAGCTAACATGATGTACATGTCAAGGCAAGATTTTATGTCTTTGGGTAAATTCGATCTTGTTTGGTGTACTGGAGTACTGTACCACAATGCGGAGCAGCTTCGGTTTCTTAGAAAGCTATATAACTTGTTAAGTCCGGGTGGATACTTGGTTCTTGAGAGTGCTACTCTTAGAGATTCACGTTACCTTAGAAGTGGTAACTTCGTACAGATTCATTATCCTGACACTTACAATGATACCGGTACAATCACACATTTGCCAAGTCGAGGCACTATTAAAACCTGGCTCAACATGGTGGGTTTCAATGACATATACGACTCGCATTGTTATAAAGTATCGGATAGAAAGCTGTCTCAGCATAGATATGCTTGTATTTGCCAAAGGCCTATGACAGATAGTTCCGGTACTTATTACGCTAAATCAGGCTGTAATCCTACCTATATACTAGGCGAAAGCACTTAATATCCAAAAATTGTACAAACTGTATATATTATTAAAATGATATACGCTATACCTAAATCTGTTAATTACATAGCTATATGTTTTTTACTCATGAACTTAGTTGGACTTGATAGGAGTCCTATAGTCTGGATGGATGAGGTGACATTAAATGATCCGGCGAAAGAATTAGCGTTACATGGGAACCTAATTTCATCTGTTTTCTCAGGCCGTAATTCTTTTGGAGAGGCATACTATTGGCAGCCACCAGGTCAGCCTTTGCTAATGTCTTTAGTCTATCGATTGTTTGGTTTTGGAATATGGCAAACTAGACTTCCTGGTCTATTCTTTGCTTCGGGTATACTAGTAATGTCGTATTTCCTGTCTATGTCTCTGTTGCGTAATCATAGTAGTGCCATTATCGCTATATTGATACTGGGATTAGACCCAAAATTTATTGAGTCTGCTAGGTCTGCTCGCATGGATACTCAGAGTCTTTTACTAGCAATATCAGGAATCTATTTAGTTTTTTCTCTAAGATCAATCAAGGATAACAATTCGAATAGTTACTTGCCATCGATGTTGTTTGCTGGATTGTGTCTTGGGCTTGCTGGTATAACCCATCCGCTCGCGATAGTTTGGGTGTTATCGTTAGCAGTAATCAAGCTGTTGTGGAAAGATTCATTGCCTACACAAAAATTTATATGGCTGCTCGTAGCAATAGTTACACCTCTGTCATTTTGGGTCTTGTCCGCCTTTAGTAGTGGTGAAATAAAATTGTTAGGAGCTCAATTTTTTAATCATGGAGAAAGTAGGTTAGCTAGTGGTTCATTGTTTGGTCGTATTTTTGATGAGGCACTTAGATATTGGGATGCATATAGATTGGTGCCAGGATTGTTGTTAATCTACTTCGGTGCCACAGTATGGTTGTTCTACAACCGTCGTAATTTGAGTCTTGGATCCGCTTGGTTATGTGTATTAACCATTCTGCCAATACTATTCAATACATTCTTTATGTCTAAAACAGTAGGGTTTTACTACTTATATCCAGTGTGTATGATGGCTTTGGCATCCGGGGCTATGATAAACCACTTGTGGAATAACAAAATTAGAATATTCAGTATACTTTTACCTAAAGTAGCAGTTAGAGGCGTATTAAGTACTTTGTTAATTAGTGTTATAGGATTTGGAATTCTGGGTCGCTATGTTGTCTTGGCATACCAATGGGATCAACGAGATTATGTGCCAATAAAGTTGGCTCTTGAGAGAACAATTCCTCCAGATAGTGTAATTTGGGGTCCGCCAGACATTTGGTATGCTTCAGAAGAAATAGGGGCATCATTGCGTATTCGTGGGGAGCCACTCCGTAACACACATGATTACTTGGTGACTAAGTTGACTGGAGATATGGACATACCCACCGATTTGCTTCTGGTTGCCGATTTGGGATCAGCTTTGCCTCCAATTTTTGGTTCAATAAATGTTAGTTCCGCTGATTATCGCATGCAAGTGTGGCAATGGGACAGTAATTCGGATACGGAATAATCTATGTCAAGTACTAATATGTCAGTCGGAAAAGTGCGAAGAGGTCTTGACCGAGTAGGTTGTTTGTTACCCTGGCCAAAAACCAATAGAGAGAGTTGTTTTTTTAGCTTGCGACCAAGTTATGGGGGTCCAGGATACTTCTCCAGGAAGTTGTCTAGGGAATTTAGGAGGACAGATATACATGTTACTTATGATCAACTGAGGAATGCAGAGGCTGCTTTGTTATTCAGTGTTTCTTGGGGTGAATGGTTTTATAGATTGTCCAAACTGTGGAATGTCAAGACTGTTCTAAGGGTTGATGGATTTATGTTACCCGAATATTATGATAATCGTATTCAGTCATCTGGCTTTCAGTCAAGAAGTTTAACCAGTACTAATATGGATTTGAATTATCGTATTCAGCGTGATTTACTACTTTCAAATCATGTTATCTATCAATCAGCTTTCTGTAAAGACATGACTGACAAGTATCTATACAATCGTCGTAGTAATTATTCAATTATTCACAATGGTGTAAATTTGGATTACTTTCGTCCTATTAAGCCAAATAATAGGCGCGTACGACTATTGTCAGCTGGATCTTTGCGTCATGAATATATGCTTGGAACCGTCCTTCCGATATTTAGTCGTTTGTGGCGCAAGCATAATTTGGAATTGCAAGTAGTAGGTACGCTTAGCGCTATATGTAAGCAACAACTGAAGGAATTTTCTGAAAATAATCATGAGGCATCTGATAGGATAAACATAGTTGGTGCTGTTGATAATGATGAGATGCCTGAACAGATGTCTAAGGCCGATATACTTTTACATCCTCGTCTTGGTGATTGGTGTCCTAATGTTGTAATAGAGGCTTTAGCATGTGGAATTCCAGTTGCTTGTGGCTCATGGGGTGGAACATCTGAATTGGTCGGGGATGGCGGGGAAATTGTCCCTACTGAACAGTGGGGTTATGGCAACAAGTTTGTGGATGGCATGTCAGAAGCAGTAGAAAGGATAATAGGTTCGCTAGATATTTACAGAGCTAAAGCCAGACAACAAGCAGAAGATAAATTTGACATTCGTTCGGTCTCTAATAAGTACAAGGCAGCTATGGGTCTAAAATATGCACAGTGTTAATGTTGGCAAAAAATACATCTTGATAATAGCGGCAATATCTGTTGCCGCTATTGTGTTTATTGAGCTCATGCTGCGATTAGCGTTTTTTCCATGTACTATGCCTGAACCAAATTTATGTAACTATGGAGTGGTCAAATATTTTTTCAATAGGATAGAGGGTGGGGGTGATTTGGCTCCAGACCAAGATGGGGTTTGGGCTATTTGGCCACACCGCCCCTATCATGTTCAAACAAATTCTGATGGTCTAAGAAATGCGGAGGAATTTGATGATGAACATGACTTTGTAATACTTGCAGTCGGCGATTCATTCACTTTTGGTCCTTACGTTCCCAATGAGGATACTTGGCCTGCACAGCTAGAGCGCTTGCTTGATATAGATTTGGGTCCTCGATCTACTACTCAGGTGCTTAATGCAGGTGTCTCCGGATACACTATAGTTGATGAATATCATTATCTATATGAAAGGGGTGTAAATCTGGAGCCTGACTTAGTTATTATTGCGTTTTTCCCGAATGATATTAGCGATATGCGCACTTTGGAGAGGGAATATCTTGCAAGACCTGTAAAACAGGTTTATCCGACCTCTTATACAAGGTGGGCTCGTTCTATATTGACTGAATTTGAGCACAAATCAGCAATCCTAAGATCGGCACATAATCTCAAGTCTTATATAGTGCGGCGGCAGTTACAGGCTGATAAAGCCATGAATAGTGTTGATGCAAACTGTGACCCTTTTCAGTCAGATGTATCGATAGATGAAGGGAGCTGTTGGAAGTCTTATAGTGATTGGTTCAGCAAGACCGTATTGCTTTTGAAGCAGCATGATATTCCATTGCTACTTATATCAATTCCAGATTACAGACAATTTCCAGAAATTGGTTATCAGGATTATGCACAAGTTTTTGTTGGTGAATTAGCTGCAAATAATGGAATTCCATACATAGATATGTTACCTCATCTCACAATTAATTTAGATGTAGACGCTGCTTACTTAATGGAGTATGTTCCCCAGAAATTTCCGGTCCAAGAATTTGTTGCTGACAATTACACAGGTAATGGTCACATGTCTAGTTATGGGTATAGAGTAGTAGCGAATGTTATTACACAACACTTGATGGATAGCAACAAATTGTTTGAGAAATGATTGGCAGGCATTAATGTCCTCAGTTGTCTCTAATATTAAACATAAACATCCTGAAGTCAGACAAGTAAGGGAATTTGTACAGTCCCTTAATGTGGAATTACCTCCTATAGAAGAATTTTGGACACTAGGTGATGCTACTGCCTTGCGAGTGCGCCACGATGGGACTTTTTTTAGGTCTAATTATGAGCGTGGTATTTTGTTGTATGCGCTTGTTGCTAAACATCGGCCAAATACTGTGCTGGAGTTTGGTACAGGACGAGGATATGGATCCTTATGTATGGCTTGGGCCATGTCTGATTTTGGCATAAAAGGCATCATTCATACGATTGACATGGTTTCTCCTTCAAAGCGATTCAAATGGCCTATTATCTGGCCTGGTTCTGATGAAGCAAATGTAAGATATTTATCACGACATGATGTCTGGCAAGAAGTAGCAAAATCATCATGGATGGAACATATTGATAATATAGTTGGATTTTCGGGTGCAGTTATGCAATCATATTCAGGTAATCCTGTAGATTTTGCATTTATTGATGCAGGCCATGGATATCGATCGGTTAGACATGATTTTATTATGTCTCTATATCATGCTACCGGTAGTATCGGAATTTTATTTGACGATTATTCTACTGAGGACTGGGGGTTAGGTACCCAAAAGCTTGTTAAAGAAGACATTTCGCCCTATTGTAGTCCGATTCTCATACAGACTGATCGTCGTTGGTCAGGAGGAGAAAAGGAACATTTACCAGATGATTATTCAGGTATGGTCTGGGTGAAAAGTGATTCTCCTAAGCAATGGCTTGCCAAAACCAATAATGCCTTCAGTTTATTATTAATTTTGTATCGGTACAGAGTATGGGAAACATATTATCGCTTGAGGCTTAATTGGGGTGCAAAACTCCGTGCAGTCTTTGTAAATAACAAGATGGACACTGAAAAAAAATCCTGATGCGTATATTGGCCATACAAACGGCATTTTCTGTGACATCTGGAGGTGGTAAAGCAGATTATGAAATATTGTCCGAATTAGCATGTCGTGACAATATTGTTGAGATCGTTATGCCTAGAGCAAACAAAATTATTGCTACAGTCCCACCAGGGACGCAGGTACACTGGATATCAGCTCGTGGAATGAAGATTCCCCAATCATTAGGCATTACTGCTTTACCATCAGTTTTACGTGTAGCACTTAGGTTTCGTCCCCAGATTATTCGCGACCATAGTCCTTACTCATATGGTCTTATGAGTCTTTGGATCAGTAGGTTGCTGCGTGTTCCAATAGTTGGAATGATCTATCATATTGATCACAGTATTAGGGGTGCTAGGTGGGTGGAAAAGAACCTATTGCCACGTTATGATCAAATACTAACCATTAGTTGTCATTCGATGTCCAATTTGAAGCAAAGCATCCCAGAAATGAGGGATAGAGTAGATTATATATACTGCGGGGTCAGAGCTAAGTCAGCAGTGTTAGATACTCAAGACAATAGCTGGCGCAACAAATTGGGGATATCAGATGATGTTCCAGTGTTTATTTCATCAGGTGTATTAGAGCCGCGCAAGAATTACAATTTCTTATTAGATATTATGGATAAATGGTCCAAAATGGGTCGTGAAGGAGTACTTATTATTACTGGTGAAGGTGAATTGCGAAATGAGTTAGAGAGAAAAATTCATGAAATGGGTTTGGTTGAAAAGGTTCGCTTGGTAGGTTATCAGTCTGAAAAGGATTTGACGAGAATGTTTGCTAGTAGTATTGCTTTTTTATCTCCTTCAAAAATGGAGGGTTTTGGATTGGCAGTGGCTGAAGCTATGGCTTGCGGCACTCCGGCAATTGTATCTAATAGAGGTTCTCTGCCGGAAGTGGTGAGTCATCGCCAGACAGGTTTTGTGCTTCCAATTGATCAAGGTACTGAGCCTTGGATAAGTGCAATGGTTAACTTAAGTGACGATTCAGAGTTGTACAAGTCTTATAGTGAAGCTGCTGAGATTCGCACAAGAGATATGTTCACATGGGAACGTGCTGGAGCGGAGACCGAAGCAGTCTATCGGCAAGTAGTGGATGAATATCATCACAGGTAAGGATTAATGCATGTATTGCTTGTAGGTGCGCAAGAGTATCCTATGTATGCTCCAGCGTGGGCTAGAGGATTAAGGGAATTGGGGATAAAAGTTACTGTGTTTGACTGGACAGAATCATTGTCCAGAGGTGTTGTGGGTAGATTAGAAAGGCGTTTCCTGTTTGGTCCTGGAATTAATCGAGCTAAAAGAAAGTTGTTAGAAATTGCAGATGATGTGCGAGCTGATGTTGTTTTGTTGTATGCTGTGCCAGTGCTAGATATTGCCACCATTAAGCACTTATCTAGCTGGGCTTGGGTAACAGGATACCACAATGATGATCCATTTGGTCAACATAGATCAAATCCATCATTGAAAGCATGGAGAACATTGATACCATATTTCCAAAGTCACCATGTGTTTCGTAGTAAGAATGTTGTTGACTATCATAAATGCGGAGTAGATTTAGTTAAGGAATTGCAGCATTTCTATTTGCCGTGGATACATAGGCCTGTAGTTCTCAAAGGTCCAGAAAAAGCTTGTTACGCTAATGATATTGTTTTTGTTGGACATGCGGAACTTGATTCTCGAATGAGTTATTTGGACGCATTGGTTAGTAACGGTCTCCAGGTAAAAGTGTATGGAGGTACTAAGTATTGGCAACGTTACTTACCATCAAAATTAAAGAATGTGTTTGGTAACATCGTGCCAGTATATGCAGATGAGTATACCAAGACAATTGCTGGATCGAAAATTAGCCTTGCTTTTTTCAGTCGAGCTAATCATGACGATTACACTACTCGCGTCTTTGAAATACCAGCAATTGGTGGTTTCTTGATGTGTGAACGCACTTCTGTAATGCAAGATCTTTACAAAGAAGATTCGGAAGTGGTTATGTTTTCCTCAAGAGAAGAACTGACAGAAAAATGTAGATGGTACTTGAAGAATGATGATAAGCGAATAGAGATAGCTAATGCAGGCAGAGCGAGGTGTATTTCAAGCGGATATGATGTGGTCAGTCGTATGAAACAGTGGGTAAGTGATATAGAAGCTTGGTCACACAAAACATATGACGATTAATAAGGTTATTTAGATATATGCATTCTCGGTTGTTGTGGATTTGTTCAACTTTGACCCCATACAATAGTTTTTTGTTTCGGGCACTACACTCAGAATCTCAATTTGATCTCAATGTAGTCATCAGCAAAAAGTATGATCCTCGGCATCCTTGGGATACTGATCTAGGGAGTGGTTTCATAGTTCGTTCGATGCGTAAATTTCTTTGGATAGATTGGAAATTGGTAGGTGAAGTGATCAAACGAAATACTGACATGGTTGTGATTGCTGGTTGGAATACTCCTACTGTTATTCTTGTGAGCGGACTGTTAGCAATTCTAGGATTACCATTTGCTTTGTGGACTGATACTCCTGATTTGAATGCTGATCGTAAGCTGTTTAAATCCATTCTACGTACGCGTTGGTTGTGGTGGATATTTCAGCATGCTAGGGTTGTTATGGGTACTGGTGACCCTGCCATTAAAGCATTACAAACTATGGGTTGTCCCACACATAAGATTGTGAAATTCCCTTTTTTTGTTGATTTGGGACACTATGATAAACAAAGTGGTTATAGAAACGATGTAAAAATCAAACGTTTTGTATCAGTTGGTAGGGTAGAAAATGCAGTGAAAGCACATGACATTGCAATACAGGCTTTTGCTCGTATGCAAAATAATAACGACTTCATTGGTGAATGGGAATATATTGTGGTCGGCAGTGGTCCGGATGTTGACAATCTGCGGGAGCTTGTTACTGCATTGGGATTATCAGATCATGTTATTGTTACGGGTTGGATGGAACCAAATGAAGTAAGGAAAATATTGGGTCAAGCCCATGTATTTGTGCATCCATCATTGCGTGACGCGTATCCAGCAGCTGTGCTAGAAGCAATGGCAGTTGGTTTGCCTGTGATAGGTTCAAATGCATCTGGATCGGTTATTGATAGGGTTATTCATCAAGAAAATGGAATGATACATACAGCCGGTGATGTTTCAGAGCTGGCAGACCACCTTGAGTGGTCTATGATTAATTTTGAGAAAATAATTGATATGGGCAGGGCAGCACGTGTGACTGCAGAAACTTGGCCGGTGTCTAAAGCAATTGAGATAATTCATGGTGTGGTTAGCGGACAATAATATTTAGATGCGTTACGGAATCGATGCTTCAAATTTGGTGTCTGGCGGAGGTACCAACCACTTAATCAATCTTCTTTCACACATGAATTGTGTAAGTGATAATACAAAGAACGTCACAGTTTGGGCTAGTGATAATTTGCGTCAAGAAATACCTAAAATTAAAGGCATAGAGGTGATCACTGTTCCAGATATAAATGGATCTTCTCTTAGAAGACTATTTTGGCAGATGCGTAAATTACCATATCTAGCTCAGGATGTATGCGATTGTATTCTGGTGCCTGGTGGAATAGCGGGCAATCATTCGATTCCAATGATCTCGATGTCTAGGAATATGCTTCCTTATGAAATGGGTGAAGCTTTTCGATATGGTATCAGCTATATGTTGATTCGTTTATTTTATCTTCGGCTTCTGCAATCGCGCACGTTTCATAATTCATCAGGAGTTATATTTCTGAGTGATTACGCGCGTAATCGCATTATTAGTCAGATTGGTAAACTTCGAGGGAAGACAGCTCTTATTCCTCATGGGATAAATTCTAGATTTTTCTGTGAACCTAGGACACAGCGGAGACTTGAATCGTACTCAATGGAAGATCCTTTCCGTTTACTATATGTATCAGTGGTAGATGTTTATAAGCATCAATGGAATGTAGTAGCGGCAGTATCGCAGTTGCGCAAGAAAGGCATTCCCATAGTGCTTGATATTGTAGGTCCAGCTTATGGACCTGCTCTCAGAAAGTTAACTCAAGCGTTGAATGTTTGGGACAAGGATAGTATTTTTGTTAGATGTCATGGCAATATAGCACATACTGAATTACATCATGTATTTCACAAATCAGATGGTTTTATTTTTGCCTCTACTTGCGAAAATTTTCCCAATATATTGCTTGAAGCTATGGCATCGGGATTGCCTATTGCGAGTTCAAATAGGAGACCCATGACAGATATTCTAGGTGATAGTTGTGTCTTATTTGATCCTTTAAGTCCGCATTCAATTTCTGAGGCGATAAATACGATGTTTATTGACGCGAATTTACGAAATAGGATGTCTCAGAGTGTTTATGAAAAGGCATCTGATTACAGCTGGGAAAAGTGTTCAATGAGAACTTTTAATTTTATTGCTGAATGTGCAAATGCATGATCTTCCAATGAATAGTTAGCTTGTGTTTGGTAATGTATTGATGACACATTGTATACGTATAGTACTGCTTGCTTATAATGAGGCTGATTCGATAGCCTCTGTTTTGATACGTCTGAATGAACATCTTACTAATGACCAAAGTAATTTCAGGCTGTACGTGGTAAACGATGGAAGCACAGATGATACACTTTCCATTGTTGAGAAACTTTCTGCCGAAATGCCTCTAACATTGCTGAATCACGTGACGAATATGGGAGTGGCACGTGCATTTGATACAGGTTTGCGTGAAGCTGCCAGAGATTCGGATAATAACGATGTCATAATTACAATGGAAGCGGATGGAACTAGCGTGCCTGAATTGGTGTCTGTCATGTCTGGAAAAATCAGTCGTGGTTTTGACATCGTATGTGCTTCACGTTATTGTCAGGGTGGAGGTTTACCTAATTTTCCATGGCGCCGACGTTTTTTGAGCGTGAATGCAAATCGTTTACTCAGATTGCTTTTTCCTATAAAAGGGGTTAGTGATTACACGCTCTTTTTTAGGGCTTATAATGCAGCTTTATTGAAAGTGGCTTTTCAACATTACGGTAGTAATTTCATTACATCTACTGGTTTTGTAAGTAATGCAGAAATGCTCATTAAGCTAAGAACTTTTAGTCCTAAAGCGACAGAATGTCCAATGATATATGACTATTCAGTTAAGAAATCATCTAGCAAAATGCGGGTGTGGACTAACACTGCTGAGTACTTGCGAACAATATGGAAAATAATTTTTTAATCAACTTATGTACTCAATAAATAAATATATTGGTTTCTTTCCTTTATTTTTGTTTGTGGCACTGCTTTGTTTTCATTCCCTTACTTTACTTGAGTATCCAGCACCGACTTGTGATGAGGCATTTTATGGCCGTACGGCAAGTAAGTATTATGATGCTGTAATGACTGGTACTACCTGGCCATCTTTAGAAGCTTACTTTTATTTGTTTCATGGTAGATGGTATTGGATGATTCTGGGTGTATCTTTTTCAATATTAGGTACTACTCTAATTGCAGCCAGGATAGTTTCATTTGTTAGTCTGGTGTTGCTAATAGTTGCTACATTTCTCATAGGTAATTTGTATTCTAACAGAACAACAGGGTTATGGGCAGCGTTGTTAGTGGGCACCTCTTGGTTGACATTGTATTCGGGACATTTAGCTAGGCCCGACATTCTAGCTGTGGCAGTTGGGACTCTGTCAGTCGTATGGGTCAAATATACCTTGGATAATCCACACTGGTGGCGTTTTTTTTGTCTAGGAATGTTGCTTATAATGCAACTAGATATTCATGTAATTAATATTCACTTGATTTTGCCTATATTATTAATTGTTGTATATAAAACACGTAGCAATATTGCTCCAAACAATTGGCTAAAATACCTAGGCATCATCATCTTAGGTATGTCAGTGGCTGTAATAGTGGTGCTAATTGTGCGTTATGGCATTGATATGACTCTATTACTAAGCAATATAAAGGCTAATGATACATTTCTGCTCTATTTTGTTCGAGGTGATAGATCAACAGATATAGCTGGCAATTGGTTCAATCTAGAATTAGTTGCAAATTTTGTACAATTTTGGTGGAGTAATTATGCATGGTTAGCTCCATATGTTGCCATACCACAGGCATTGCTTTTCTTATGGGGCTTAACAAGTGCATATATAAGCGATAGCGTCGAATTAAAGAAACTAGCAGGTCTGATACTTGTTTCTAGCTTTACATTTATGATCCTTAATAGTGAGCATTCTTGGCTAGGATATTCTTTGATGTGGTTACCTTATTACTTGGTTTTAGGAGTGGCTGCAGTCAGAAAGATTCATATTAGAACTAATTGGAACATGGTTAACAAGTACTGTCATACTGGCTTTTTTTCGCTTTATGCAATACTGAATTTTGCTGGAGGTATATATTTGGTTAGTGGAAAGAATGCTGGTGTAGGTGCTTCATATCAATTTGAAGCGCAACAGATATTGTCACAAATTCCTGCGGAATCGAGGGTTCTAACTAAGCAATATTGGTGGTATGCAATGCAGAACAAAATTGTTTACTTAGATGAACATCTGGTTGCTCCACAAGGCAGTCTTTCTTGGTGGGTTGGTGTACCAGATATATCATCTCTTAGTGGCTTGAAAGAATATGGCCAGTCTGAAGTGAAAAAGCGGTTTGAAGAGGAATTGCGGCCTGATTTTGTTGTTGTGGATGGAGTGTTAGGTTGTAGCGATGCTCCTGACACTTACTACAATGCTTTTATGACAGTTCTCAAATCGAATTGTAAGTTGCAGGACCAGATAGATTCCAAAATATACAAGCAGCAATCGTTGTATAAATGTACAAGTTGAGAGATTGGTTGATTAGTCATGCTACGTCATCCTAACATAGTTGTTTCTTCAGCTGGAGTTTTTCATGCGTATCATCTTGCTAGAGGCGTGCAAGCTGCGGGATATTTACAAAGATTCATCACATCAGTGTTTAACAAATACGAATCTGGTATAGACAAAAGTAAAATTACGCAAATCCAACTTGCTTATGTTTGTGCCGCTCTGATACGGCTATTTCCTGGATCTACAGGTCGTTTGGCGTCCTATCTAATAGGCGATGATATATACGACAGAATAGCTGCGAATTATGTTAAAGAAGCAGACATTGTACATGTTTTTAATAATCAAGGCTTACAGTGTCTCAAGGTTGCGAAAAATAATGGTGCTATTACTGTAGTGAGTCGATCGTCAGCTCATCCTAACGTGCAAGCCAAAATATTGTCTTTGGACGTGAAGGAAAATAATCTCGATCGGCAAATTAATAAGCTGTTGATAGAACGACATTTAGCAGAATATGAACTTGCAGACTATATTTTTGTGCCATCTCAATTTGTCTGGCGCACTATGATTCAAGAGGGTGTTCCAGAGCGCAAATTACGACGTGTTCATCTTGGTTTTGATCCTGATCGTTTTTATCCTGGAGAGAAGCAAGATGATGTTTTCCGAATAATGTATGCAGGTGGTTTGAGTAAGCAAAAGGGAATTTCATATCTTTTGGAGGCTTACAAGGGATTGGATTTGCCGAACAGTGAATTGGTGTTTGTTGGCGATGAGTATCCGGATGCAAAAGAAATCATATCTACAAATAAAGGTTTGTTCCGACACATTCGTTTTGTGCCGCAAGAAAAACTTACCCATTTTTATCAGCAGGCATCAGTTTTTGTGCTTCCATCATTGCAGGATGGATTTGGCATGGTGGTCTATGAAGCGGCTGGTTGTGGAATACCCCTGATAATTACTGAGAATGTTGGTGCTGATATTCGTGATGAAGAGGATGGATTTGTTGTTCCTATTCGCGACAGCAAATCTATTGCAGAAAAACTTCTATACTTTTACCATAATCAGCACATTGCTAAGCAAATGGGGCTGGCTGCTCATGAATATGTTCGGCAGTTTACCTGGGGAAATTATCATAATGAGATTAAGGGACACTATGACGAAATTTGGAATGAACAATTATTGTAAATTTCAGGAATTTGTAATTGCGATATGTTTGTGCTAACACCCTCAATCATAATAAACCAAACTTTTGACAAAGGATTAGTTTAGCTAGAAAAACCTGCTATGCCTAAAGTATGTATTCATACACTTGAGCCCTTGCAGCATGGTGGCGTTATGGCCAAAGTACGTGTAGTTGGAGAGATGCTACGTGACACAGGGCATCATCCGTATTTGATGTATACAGCTACTAGTCAAGTTCCAGCAGGAAACTGGATGGCAAAGGTCAAATATTTGTTGACACATGCAACACCTTCTGAAACCCAGTTTGAAGATTACCAAGGCATTGCATTTCCTTATTGGCCACTGCCAATCTGGGCTACTTATTTTTGCCCCTGGCTGTGGATGAACGATTCACGCTATAAATTTCCAATACAGATAGTAGTGTCTGGAGCAGCACAATGTGGTCTACCGGTGGCCCTAACTGGACAAAGATACATTGTTTGGATTTCTACTCTGTATGAAGATGAACTTGATGGTCGTGCACTAGCAGGTGATGCATGGGCGGCAAAAACAGGCACTGGTCTTTCGGCTCGAATTTTACAGTATGAAGAGAAATTAGTAATAGAAAATGCTACTATGGTTATTGCTAACGGAGAATATATAGCCAATAAGATTGTTGATAAATTTCCTGCTGTTACGGGAAAAGTTCGAACCATTGTATATCCCGTTGATACAGACTTGTTTCATCCAATACGTACTGATCAAGAGCAAAATAGTGATAGTTATATACTGTTTACAGGTAGGATAAATGATCCGCGCAAAAATGTAGGTATGTTATTTAAGGCATTTGCGAGAGTGCTTACAGAGCTGTCGGATGTGAGACTAGTCCTCACTGGTGATGAACCTAATGATCACTTGCTCGAGTCTGCTTCTGAGGCTGGAGTATTATCGAAAGTTGATTTCGTAGGCCGTCAAACTGAGCAGCAACTTATATCCCTGTATCAAGGAGCTGAAGTTTTTGTGCTTGCCTCTAATCAAGAAGGTTTAGGCATTTCTGTTTTGGAAGCTATGGCATGTGGTGTTCCTGTTGTATCTACAAATTGTGGTGGTCCAGACAATATAGTTGTTGATGGTGAAACTGGATTCTTGGTTGATTTGAATGACGACTATCATATGGCCAGACATGTTACTAGATTACTTAAAGACCCTCACTTAAGGGAAAAGTTTAGCAATAATGCTATACGCTTAGTACACGAATCATTTAGTTGTAAAGTAACAACTAAATCGCTTATTAGGGCTTTTCATGATGTCTATCCAGAATATTTCTCACTCTGAAACACCAACGAGTTTTACCATTGTTATACCTACATATAACGAAGAAAGTGATATAGGTATTACGCTAGAGGCTCTATCTGCACTTGAGTATTCAAATTTTGATGTACTAGTAATAGATGATTCAACAGATCGCACTCCTGAAGTGGTTGGTAAATTTGTAGATGAGAGAATTAAGTGTGTGCGTCAAACTAGAGGGTCTGGTCGTTCCGCTGCTCGCAATCAGGGCATTCTCGTTGCCGACGGAGATGTAGTGGTGATTTTGAACGCTGATGTACATTTGCCGTACGATTTTCTTCTGAGGCTTGACAAACATTATCGACAAGGTGCTGATTATGTATTGGTAGAGAGCGAGGTAACTAACATAGACATGTTATTTCCGCGTTATATACAATCGCAACACAGATTATATTATGGTCCGGATACCAAAGTGAACATGAATTGGACTGAAGGATTTTCATGCAGAAGATCTGCTGCTATAGCAGTGGGGTTATTTCCTGAAGGTAGAAGTGATCCACTAGTAGCCGGTGAGGATGGTTGGTTTGGGGAACTCTTGGAGAGCAATGGTTATACGCGAGTATTTGACCGGAGTATTGTTGTCAGTCATATTATGCCTACAGAAACAATTGAGTTTTTTGCACAACGTGTAGGTCGTGGGCAAGGTGTTGCCCAGATTTGGTATCAGCGCGACAATATTTCTATGATTGTATTGCTGCTCAGAACACTAAGGCAAACCAGTTTTATGTTGTCAAATCTTATGTTTTGCATTCCAATAGCACGTCAGTCATGGAGATTGTTGTGGCATTCACCCCGACAATTAAACGATTTCATACCATTCTTGGTAGCATCTGGATTAGAAAGTTTAGCTAATGTTATTGGTATTTGGCTAGGACTAATTGAAGCTTGGCGCGACTATAAAATAGATGCGCAAGGAGACTTGGAATGAGAGTTTTATATTCTAGTCATACGTACCTAGTTGGAGAAAACCAGAAAAAACTAGAATCTATAGTCAAACAAAGTGATATTGAGTTGGATGTGGTGGTGCCACATCTATGGAAGGAACCTGTATTAGGAACTATATATCCGCACATTGATAAGGATGCGTCATATAATATTTTTCCTACTCGTATTTTGTTTCCAGGCAATGAAATGCGTTTCATGTATCTGTCTTTGGACTTGTACATGCAAAACTTTCAACCAGATGTGATTGTTGTTGAAAATGGTGTTGGAGCTCTATCTTACACTCAATTCTTGTTGTGTAAACGCAAATTTGCGCCACAAGCTAAAATAGTATTCTTTACATGGTGGAACATACCATATCGAGCTCGTCAACCTTTTAGAGCGATCGAAAGTTTTAACATAACTGGTACTGACGGCGCTATAGTTGGCAATGTAGAGGCTAAAAATATAGTGCGAAGTCAGGGTTATGTAGGCCCTTTGACTATATTGCCACAATTAGGTGTGGACACTGATTTGTTTGCCGGAGGTGACGGCAAGGATATTAAACGGCATCTAGGTTTGCATAAATTTGTGATTGGTTATGCCGGACGTCTAGTTCCTGAAAAAGGGCTGAGGGTCCTAATGGATGCGTTGGACATCTTTCAAGGTCAATTCGATTTACTTATTGTGGGAAGTGGTGAGATGGAGGACGAACTACGGTTTTGGGGTTCTACTTTACCTAAAGGAAAGAATTTGCATCTACACAAGTCTGTGCCGCATGCTCAGATTCCTGAATTTATGCAAGCAATGGATGTATTTGTACTACCTTCACTAACTACTTCACATTGGAAGGAGCAATTTGGGCATGTGTTGATTGAGGCAATGGCTTGTGAAGTTGCAGTAATTGGATCGAATTCTGCTGAAATTCCCAATGTCATTGGTTCAAGTGGGATGGTAGTACCAGAGGGTGATTCGAACAGATTGTGTGATGCATTACAACAACTTTCTGACAATGAATCTGAGCGAATAGATTTGTCTAAAAAAGGTCGCTTGCGCGTATTAGAGAATTATACAAATGAAAAAATTGCGTCACATACCATAGAGTTTATCGAACAGTTGCTTGGCACATGAGATTGGATTCTTCTTCAATTGATGCAGTGGATGATAATCTAAGCGGGAGCGCAGTGATTAGCACCCTGTGGTCAGGTGCATCTCATTATTGGCTCTTTGTTCTAGGTATAGTAAAAACAGTCATATTGGCCAGGTTGGTTCCCCCTGAGTATTTTGGTATGGTTGCCATTGGCCAGGCATGGGTGACTTATTTTAGCGTATTTAGGTTTGATTTTCGAACTGTAGTAGTGACTTGGAAAGATGAGTCATCGCGAACCCTGTCTGTACAGTTTTGGTTGGACAATTTGTTGTCGTGGAGTGGATTAGGTTTGGCAGCTGTATGTTATTGGGTAGCACCAAACGTATTGTTTTTAGTTGGTGAGGTGCCTAATCATTGGTCACAAAATGTGTGGTTAGCAGTATTTCTATTGTTGATTTTGATTGGGTTTGAGAGCTTGACTTCTACACCCCGATATTTGATAGAGAGGCGATTGCGCCATGATATTCTAGCGCGTTTAACTATTTTGCATGGTGTTATCGGATTGATTACTTCAATTGTTTTGGCATGGCAAGGATATTACCTAGCAGCAATTCTTGTGGATGTAGCCATACCTGTGGTTGTCATTGGATTAGGGGCGGTTTTCGTGACTCGTTGGTATCCCAGATTTGTTTGGGATACATCACTTGCCCGGAAACTTATGGAATTTGGATTCACGATTTGGACAACTGGATTGCTTGGCAAAATCGTTTTTCAAATTGATGATTGGCTTGTAGGGACAATTAGTCAGACACGTAGCAAAGTTTGGATGTCCTCTGGAATATTGCCAGAGTCATTTTACTCTCGCGCCTATTCTGCTGGCAAAATGCCCATGGACGTTTTTGCTGGCATGATAGGCCAGATTGCGCTTCCACTATATTCACGAAGCGCTGCTAGAGATACGAACACTCTAAGGACTGTCTATAAAAACTTGACATGGCTTCTAACAAATATCATTTTCTTGTCAGGTCTTTTTGCTTTGACTGCTACTGAAGAAGTGGTCACAATAGTTTTGGGTCCGCGTTGGTTGGACACTGTGCCTCTGTTTCGTCTCATGTCAGGGTTTATCTTGCTTCGTCCACTATATCAGAATGCATGTCAGCTGCTGCTTGCGTTGCGAAAGGAGAAGCGTATGCGCATCACAGTAGCTTACCAGGCTATTTTCTTGCTTGTGGTATGTCCTGGCGCAGTCTTTTTATGGGGTGCTGCTGGAGCGGCTGTTGCAGTTAGTATAATGACGGTTATAGGTTTATGGATAGCTGATCGGTATGTTAGTCAGGAGCTAGGGTGGTCAACATTAGACATTTATAAAATTCCTGCGCTGACATGTGTGGTCGCCTATGGTATGCTGCAGATATTATTACCTTGGTTGCCTAGTATGATCTGGGTGAGTGCTCTAATTAAAGGTGGTATATGTTTGATATTGTTTGCTATAGCAATATTGCTTTTTGAGCGTGACAGACTAATAACCGTATGGAACACAGTTCTTAGTGCTGTGAATGATCAAAGGAAAAGATAATGTATAGAGACGTAAGATTATGGTTGCAACGCGCTACAGAATGTAGAAATCCATTGATTCTGGCTCAAGCATTTAATTATGACCAAAATCGTTTGGCAATGCTACAAGACTGTGTAGCTCTACCGTCGCAAGATAGCAAGAAATTGCTTATGGAGATTGAAGAAGATACGGATTTTCTTGGAGATGTGCAGAGCAAATTAAGCAAATATACTCAATATTCACCTCGAGCAGTGGATTTTATGTTATTTGGTCATTCCGGATCTGTATTTTTTAATGAAGTGACACTATATGTTATCGTGCGAGCATTCAAGCCTAATATAATGGTTGAAACGGGAGGTACACCGGGAAAGTCTACAGCATTCGTACTACGGGCTATGGAGCGCAACCAATGTGGTCACCTATATACTATTGACCTTCCTCCTGGAAAAGTCAATAGTATACAACTTAACACAATTGAAAGTTATCATGAATTTATGCCCTCAGGTGCTTTGTCGGGATGGGCAGTTCCGGAATATTTGCGTGAACGACATACTCAATTGATTGGTACTTCTCGTGAGCATTTACCTTCTCTTCTAGAACAAGTGAGTGATATTGATGTTTTTCTTCATGATAGTGATCACAGTTATGAAAATATGACTTGGGAGTTTGAGACGGCATATTCAGCACTTGGTAAAGAAGGACTGCTTCTGTCAGATGATGTTCTCGCGAATGATGCTTTCTCAGATTTTTGTATTAGTAAAGGACTTGCTTTCAGAAATGTCTATAATCTAGGAGCTGCTCGCTTAAATACATGCTAAAGAAAATACGTAGTTGGTTAAACATTACATTTGGTATACCTATCGTAGGTTTCCTACGAACTTGGATATTGAATGTGATTATTGGCAATGTGCCTTGGGCTGCGGTTCGGAATTTATATTACAGACGGGTTTGTAGGATCAGTATTGGTAACAATACGGAGATTTGGTCAGGTGTGCGTTTTGCTGGTGGAGCTATGGACAAGATTATTATTGGTGATCAGTGTACGATTCCACACTACACGTTTTTTGTTGCTGGAGATAGTATAGTCATAGGGAATAATGTTGTATTTGGTCATGGGGTTGAATTATATACTTCTGATCATGATCCAGATGATCCATATTTTGCTCGACGGGATGCACCTATAAAAATACATGACAATGTGTGGATAGGCTCCAGTGCCATAATACTGAAGGGCGTTACCATTGGTGAAGGAGCAGTAGTAGCAGCTGGTTCAGTAGTCACTCGTGATGTGGAGGCTTTTAATATTGTAGGTGGTAATCCCGCCAAGTTGATTAGAGAGCGTGGTACTCGCACGTTCAAATAATTCCTCGTATGAAATAGTATTGTCCGAAAACTGTTTTTATTGTGTATACATTGTTCCAATCAACCAAGAAAATATTGTTAAATATTATTAGTTCGAGGCATAATTCGAGCGCTTCACGAGCAATTTACTCAGTCTTGGCTTTACTTCGAATGGCGATTGTAGGTCTACTTATAGTTGGATTTCCTCAATTAGAATCTCATGATGGATGGTATTTCCATCATGGTGGCGACCAGAATTATTATTTTGATTTTGGATTAGTTCTAGCAGAAGGAACATTTGAGCAATATTTCTCGGTCAATCTTGGTTTACCAGCAATTATGGCCATACTCATTAGATTATTCGGATTTTCGACTTTCTCAGATTTGTTGCCTCATATTGTACTTTTGCATGGGTTTTTGTTTGGTGGTATATCAGTCATAGTTATAGGCAAGCTGACTGCTCGACTTTTACATAGTGAAGATAGCGGCTATATTGCGGCTTTGATGTGGGCAATAATGCCTTGGTTAATTTGGTTATTGATTGCGCCACATCCACAGGCATCTTGGATGCGAATGCCTTATGTGCCTGGAGTGGCATGGTTGCAAGGAGTACCTGATGGTCCTGGAGTGTTTTTTGCGCTGATAACAATATATTTTTTGGTTCAGTATATTGAATCTTCCGACATAAAATGGGTGATTCTAAGCGCTATTGCCACTGGCATCATGCTGATGTTCAGAGTGCATTTTGTCACGATTGTTTTCTTATCGTTATTGGCAATTGGAATGAAGCGTAGGTGGTGGGATTTGCTTTTGTTCCCAACTGTAGCTGCCAGTGTATATCTCCCTCAAGTGTTGTATAACAGACTTGCTTCTCTCAATATAGGTACTCCTGGCTACAACCCATGGCTACCCGGCTACCTATATTTCGGTGTAATAGATGTAATGGCTGAAACAGCTTATTATTATGATAATAGTGTATTTAACATGGTTTCATTTGATCACTTCATCAATACTATACAGATACTTCTAACAAGCAATTTCATCTTGCTTGTCGGATTAGTGTTCATATTTGTTTTCTACGTATGGGGATTCTATAGGACTGGTCAAATACTGGGTTGGGTGCGATCGACAATTATGTTTGGGGCACCTCCTGCCGCAATAGGAGTCTTATCATTCTCGTCCATTCTGGTTGAAAATGCATACCGTTTTACCTTACCTTCTATTCCATTCTTTGTAGTGCTAGTGTCGTGGGGTATCACTGTTTTAGCAAGACGCAATGCTAGGAACATCACTTAGACACATGTTTATTGGTGGTAGGACAAATTATATAGAGAGATACTTGTATCAATTCTGTCGGTACTGATGTATGGTGCATCATTCAGGTTGGAACAAAATCATCTTGATATGTGTATTGTGTGTGATGAACAGGATTCAGGGTGAGTCTTTATTAGTATACGTCAAAATATAATGAAAAGAATTTTGTATATACACCATGGTGGCGAAATAGGTGGTGCTCCATTAAGCTTACTGTTTTTGTTAGAACAACTTGACCGTGAGCGTTATGAACCTGTACTGCTGTTTCTTGCTGATGGGGCAGCTGTGGACGTTTTTCGTTCGAAAGGTTATGAATGTCATTTAGCTTGTGATATTAATGATTTTAGTCAGACTGAATTGGTGTGGTATGGGAATAGTTTGTTATGGCAACTTCCTGGAAAAATACTCAGTTTTGCTTCTTCTGTCAGAGCTACTCACAATTATTTGAGACATTTGAAGCCTGATCTAGTTCATTTAAATTCGTCTACCTTAGCTGCTTCTGCTCAAGCTTCTCACGAAGCAGATATACCAGTAGTGTGGCATATTCGTGAGCCATTATCTCGAGGATATTTTGGTTTTCGCAGGAAATGGCTTCGTCAAAGAATTGACCGACATGCTGATCGTGTGATATCTATCTCTGACTATGATGCATCCCAATTGATGTCCTCTGATCGAGTTAGAGTAATACATAATTTTGTAGATTTTTCTGTTTACAATCGTAATATTGATGTTGAGACATCTCGTGAGCTTTACAATCTTGAGTCTACCAAGAATGTTGTCACTATGTTAGGTGGTTGTTCTAAACCTAAAGGTACACTACAGTTTGTGAGTGCTTTACCATTTGTACTAGATAGAAAACCAAACACTTGCTTTTTGATAGCAGGTCCTAACCCACTTGTAACTTCCAAAACTCCTTTGACTAAGTTTATTGGACGTATGTTGCTTTTGGACGCCTACGATTACAAAGTGATGAAGGTTGCGGAAAAGTTTATAGAGTCAGATCATCTACGATTGTTAGGTGTGAGACGTGATGTGGCTCAATTGATCGCAGCTACCGACATACTAGTGTTTCCTTCTACAGTACCGCATTTTGCTCGTCCTGTAATTGAAGCTAGTGCTATGTCCAAACCAGTAATTGCTTCGGATATTGGTGGTCCGCGAGAACTGGTCGTACATGATGAAACAGGTTTATTAATACCACCGGATGATCCCGAAAAACTTGCAGAAGCTATTGTTTCTCTGCTAGACGATTCTGAATTGATGATCCAAATGGGTGAGAAGGGCTATCGTAGAGCTACCAACAAATTTGACGCGCAAGTAAATTCTGAGCGTACATTTGCAGTCTATGATGAATTGTTGCTGACATGAATATTTTTGAACGTGGCAATCTTTTATTATCACGGATGCTTGCGGTACCTTTGACCTGTTATCCACGTGTAGTGAAGCATGTTATCAGACGGAATTGGCACTCATTAACTGCATCTAGAACGATCAAAACAATTGATGACACCGAGTTGTTCAATGACTTCAATGTAGCAAATGTAAAAGAATTGATTGATAGATTTTCATCGCGAGAATATCCACGGTTTTTCTTTATGGATGGTCCGACAAAAAGGGCGGATTTTGTATCAAAGCAATCCCCTGAACTACTATATCGTGTTAAAAATGCTAGTGATCAAACAGTTGCCCATCGTTTTGATGTGCTTGGGTCTGGATTGGTTGATTTAGAAGCTAAGATACCTTGGCGCAAAGATTTCAAGTCAGGGCATGAGTGGCCCAAACTGCATTTTACCAAATTGAATTTGGTTGATTTAGAAGCTGGCTTTGATGTGAAAGTCCCTTGGGAAATGAGTCGATTCCACCATTTAGTTACACTTGGGCAAGGATATGCTCTTACAAGGGATGAGACATATGCTTCTGAATTTGTTTCTCAAATGCGTGACTGGTGGTCTGATAATCCTTATGAATTTGGCCCTAATTGGGCAAATGCTATGGAGGTTGCTATTAGGTCTGTTAACTGGATTTGGGCTTATGAGTTAATGTGTGGATCATCTGTATTAGAAGGACAATTTGTTTTAGATTACATTAGAAGCTTGTGTGAACATGGCAGATACATTATGCGTTACTTGGAATCAGGATGGCCTGGTTCTAATCATTATATTGCTAATCTATGTGGGTTAGTTTGGCTTGGTATTTACTTGCATCCGTACTCAGAATCTGTTGCCTGGTTGGATTTCGGGTTAGACAAGTTGTCAGAGGAATTGCAGAATCAAGTTAACGATGATGGTTCGAGTTATGAAGCATCAACTAGTTATCATATATTAGTTACTGAGATGGTTTTTTGGACATATGCTTACTGTAGAATGAATGATGTAGTAGTGCCCACAGCAGTGGTTGATAGACTTGTTGGAATGTTAGATGTGACTTGTAGCTTGCTGAGGCCAGATGGTGAAATTCCACTTATTGGGGATTGTGACTCGGGTCGCTGGATATCTTTAGAGTCGGATAAAGAGGCTTTGCGTACTTATCAAGATGCGCGAGGACTTCTCATAGCAGGTGCGGTTGTATTTGGAAGGCAAGACTGGTGTGCAATTGCCAACTATCCACAACATGATTTGAGAAGACATGAATCCGCCTTGTGGGCATTTGGTGAAGAGTCAGTTAATGTTACAAGTGGGTTGCAAGCATCCGATTTTGATTCTCTATCACTTCCCGATGCTGGTTGGTATGTAATCCGTGCTGATGAAAACTATATGGTTATACAGGCTGGTGAGAATGGAAGTGAGGGATGGGGTACTCATGCGCACAATGACCTATTGAGCTTCGAATTGTTAGTCGGTCAGCGAGCTTTCATAATTGATCCAGGATCTTACGTATATACAGGCAATTATCGGGCTCGCAATATGTATCGTGGAACTGCTGCGCACAATACCGTACAGATAGATAGACATCAGACTAATAGGATTCCTGAGAAAGATATGTTTCGCATGAACAATGATGCTAGTGTCACAATCCATGAATGGGGTTCTGATGGTAACCGGACATGGTTTGATGCAGAGTATGTCAGCCCAGTATCTGTAGCAAAAAAACTATATCATAGACGCAGATTTGAATATTTTCATGATTTAGATTATTGGGTCATTTCTGATAGTGCAGGTTATTTAGGTGATGATCAAGAGAAATTATCCAATATTACTATGTATTTTCACTTTACCAATTTATGTATTGAGTTGGATGGTCTTGTAGCAAAGACATGTTTCCCGGATGGTCCAAATCTTGCTGTTTTACCTTTATACGATAATGTTGTAGGTGATAGTCATACAGGAATTGATGCGATAATAAATACTGGTTGGGTGTCGTCTCGGTATGGTGTACAAGAAAAAGGTCCTATTCTACAATACTCTATGTTGTCAAATAGACAAAATGTAATCAAGACTATCTTATTACCATTTTATGATAGATTAGAGTTTGATTCGCGATGTGGTGAGGTTTTGCAGTTGCAAAGGTGATAATTTAATGGAAAGTGATTCATTTGTAAAAATAATGTGGAAGCGTTGGCAACATTTTGGACAATTGATTGGCGATCTGTTTGCTAGGATTGTACTAACAATCTTATTTTTTACTGTGCTTATGCCCTTCGGTATAGGCATAAGATTGTTTGGGGACCCGCTTAAGATGAAATCAGATGATCAAGCTACGTGTTGGATTGAATATTCTGCAGATGCACAAAATTTGACACAAAGTAGGAGACAGTTTTGATGAATATACTAGGATTGTCATGTTTTTATCATGATGCGGCAGCAGTTTTACTGCAGGACGGTGATTTAGTGGCAGCTGCTGAAGAAGAACGTTTTAGTCGAGTGAAACATGATCATGGATTTCCAAAACATGCTATAAGTTATTGTTTGTCTGAAGGTGGTATTACTGCTCAAGATATAGATTATGTTGTGTTTTATGAAAAACCACTGCTGAAATTTGAGAGGATTTTGAGTAGCACTTTAGGTACATATCCGATGTCATGGGGTGTGTTTCGTGAATCTATGATTACCTGGTTCAATGACAAGTTGTGGATTAAAGGTCAGATTTTAGGAGAGCTTGGTATAGAGACTGAGAAACTGTTATTTGTTGAGCATCATCTTTCACATGCCGCTAGTACTTTTTTTGCCTCTCCCTATAAAGAAGCCGCTATCCTAACTGTCGATGGGGTTGGTGAATGGACTACTACCACGATTGGTAAGGCCACTGCTGATTGGGATGGGAGTGGAGAAAATAAGATTGATCTGTTAAATGAAATTAGGTATCCTCATTCGTTAGGACTATTATATTCTGCATTTACAGCATTTTTGGGGTTTAGAGTCAACAATGGAGAATATAAGGTCATGGGTATGGCTCCCTATGGCAAACCTACTCGGATCGAGGACGTTCACAAAGTGATTAGGGTCGCAGCGGATGGAAGTTTTGATCTCGATATGGATTATTTTAGTTTCCATCGGTCAACCAATAGAGCATTTTCTTCTAAGTTTGAACAACTTTTTGGTGAACCTCGAGTACATGATTCAGTTTTTTATACTCCTACTACACATCCAAATGGAGACCATCCAGATTGGGACAGAGATGTAGCTGCGATTAATCAAAACTATGCTGATATTGCAGCTAGTATACAAGCTGTTACAGAGGACACTTTGTTGAAGATGTGTGAAAACGCCTATGATACAACAGGATCCAATAATTTGTGTCTAGCTGGAGGGGTCGCATTGAATAGCGTGGCTAATGGGCGGATTATGAGGGAATCGTCGTTTGATAGCGTATTTGTGCAGCCAGCTCCGGGCGATTCAGGTGGTGCTTTAGGAGCAGCTCTCTACGCTCACCATGTGTTGCTTGGGAATAAACGTAAGTTTGTTCAGGAGCATGCGTATTTGGGTAAGCAATATACTGCTGATGAAATCAAGAATACTTTGGATAATGCAGGAATATATTATAAACATTTTGATAATGATGATGTGATGGCTGAATCTATGGCAAGTGACCTCAATGAAGGTAAGGTCATTTCGGTAGCACGGGGTCGTTTTGAGTGGGGTCCTAGAGCACTTGGAAACCGCTCCATTTTAGCTGACCCGCGCCGGGATGAAATGAAAGAGATTGTCAATACGAAAATTAAATTTAGAGAGCCTTTCCGGCCTTTTGCACCTGCCATATTAGAGAGATTTGCGTCAGATTATTACCAGTTGTCTGATGCAGAAAAATTATACCCACTTCGTTATATGTTGGCTGTATATCCGACAAAAGATGACAAAGGTAGCAATATACCCGCAGTTACTCACTTTGGAGGTACTGGACGTGTTCAGACAGTGCGTAATGAATGGAATACTCTTTACCATAGCGTGATTGAGAAGTTTTGGGAGAAAACGGGTGTTCCAGTTGTGTTGAATACTTCATTCAACCTTCGAGGTGAGCCTATAGTTAATACTCCATCAGATGCAATTAGCACTTTTTCTCGTAGCGGAATTGATTCATTGTATTTAGGTAATTATTTGATAAAAAAATGATAAGGATTGCATGGCAATGAAACAAGTATTTTTTGATGGTAAAGGAAATTTGCATGTAAAAGATGTTCCTAGTCCATCCATTGTGTCTGGAAGTATATTAGTTCAAAATGCCAGTTCGCTGATTTCAACTGGTACTGAAGCCATGGCCCTGTCAGGTGGAGGAAGTCTACTAGGTAGTGCTCTGAGAAGGCCAGAACTAGTGCGGCGTGGTCTTAAGCTCATAGCGGATAGGGGTATCAAAAATGCATTAAGGATAATAAAAGATGCTTCTGAGAGTTGGTATCCTTTAGGTTATAGTTCTGCAGGTACAGTAATTCAGGTTGGAGATGGTGTGAAAGGTTTTGTAGTAGGCGATCGTGTGGCTTGTGCAGGTGCAGGTTATGCCAACCATGCAGATATTATTTCTGTGCCAAGTAATCTTGCAGTTAAGGTCCCTAGTAGCATTGCTCTGCGTGAGGCTTGTTTTGCGACTGTAGGTGCTATAGCTATGCAAGGTGTGCGACGTGCTGGCCCGACTTTGGGAGAGAATGTAGTAGTAATGGGTACTGGTTTAATTGGACTTCTTACTGCGCAAATTCTACGAACAAATGGTTGCACAGTGATTTGTATGGATCTGTCAGAGTCTCGATTAGCAATAGCTAAAGATTTGGGGTTTGAAAACGTGTTGCTAGCAGGAACTGATAGTGCAACTCAGTCTGTACTAGATTTAACAGAAAATGCTGGTGCGGATGCTGTGATTGTTACTGCGGCAACCAGGTCTTCTCGACCAGTCAATGATGCATTCGCAATGTGTCGAGAGCGAGGGCGAGTCGTTATCGTAGGAGCTGTTGGAATGGAATTAGAGCGCGAAGAGTACTATCGTAAAGAAATCGACTTACGTATTTCGCGATCGTATGGTCCTGGACGTTATGATTCAGACTATGAGGAAAAGGGATTGACTTATCCATTAGGCTATGTAAGGTGGACTGAGACTAGGAATTTAGAAGCATTTTTGGGTTTGTTGGCTTTAGGCAATGTCAAAGTTGATCAGTTAATTAGCTCAGAATATTCAATTGATCAAGCAATGTTAGCCTATGATGAGGCTACAGGCGATGATACAGAAGTAATTGGTGTAATGTTGACTTACCCGGAACATCAGACAGCTGAGAAAGTAGACAAAACTTGGCGACTACCTTCAGTTATTAATGCTAGAGATGATCGCGTAAAGTTAATGCTGGTTGGCCCTGGACATTTTGCTAGAGCAATTCATTTGCCTAATCTGAAAGTATTATCGAAAAAAGTGGTAGTGCAGGCAGTAGTTAGTGGTACAGGTGGTAGTGCTAGGCAGACCGCTGAAAAGATGAGTGCTCCTGTAGCTTCTACTGACATCTCTGAAGTAATTTTGAATGAAGATGTAGATGCTGCACTGATTGCGACTAGACATAACTTGCACAGTCAGCAATGCATTGCAGCTGCCGAAGCTGGAAAGCATATATTTGTTGAAAAGCCGCTTGGCTTAAGTGTTGACGAATGTATTGAAGTTTTGCAAGCGGTCGAAAAAGCGCAGGTATTGTGCACTGTTGGTTTTAATCGTAGGTTCAGCTCTTTGTCTATGAGTTTGCGGGATAGTCTATCAAATGTAACTGGTCCTAAACAGATTATATATAGGGTCAATGCCGGCAGATTACCTCAAGGACATTGGTTGCTTGACCCTGCAGTAGGAGGTGGACGTTTAATTGGTGAGGGTTGTCATTTCTTTGATTTCATGTCTTGGATGTTGAATAGCGATGCTGTGTCAGTAACAGCACAGTCTACTGGAGATTCATCGGATGATGTTTCAGTCGTAGTTAAATATAATGATGGTAGCGTTGGTACTCTTATATATACCGATTTGGGAAGTGTAGATTTCTCTAAGGAGCGAATTGAGATTTATGCAGGTGGAGGAATCGGAGTGATTGACGATTTTCGTTCACTGTCATTGCATAGGTTGCCAGGAACGTCGCGGAAATTACGTATTGTAGACAAAGGTTACTTAGCTCTACTAGATAATTTTCTGAGTGCAGTCCGCGGGGACGAATCATTGTGTGTGAATGCATTAGATGGTCTGAATGCCACATTATGTGCACAGGCAGCGCTAGAATCTTTGTCTTCTGAAAAAAGAGTGTCTATAAAGTCCTATCTCTAGTGTGAGTTATCATTTCCATATGACAAAGTTTCAAATATTCAGCATCACTCCGTCAATATTGTTTATTTGTTAGAGGATGATTACTGGCAAGGACATACTTATTCTTTCAACCCAAGATTGGGATGCTTTACCTACAAGAAAACATCACTGGGCGCGGAAGTTAGCATCTCGTGGTAACAGAGTTGTTTATGTAGAGCAACAAATGCACATATTAGGATGGTTGGCGGACATTGGAAATCACCCCAAGCGTCTGTGGTCATGGATGAATGGTCCGCGGATTGTGTCTGACGGTTTATGGGTATTTACATTGCCAATTGTGCTTCCATTTTTCCAAGTTTTTAGATTGGTAAATTCTTTGAATAACGTACTGTTATCCCCAATTATTAGATGGGCACTACTGAGGATTGGTTTTGATATTGATGTCTTGTGGGTATACACGCCACATTCTGCTGGTTTGATAGGTAGATTAGGTGAGGAATTTGTTGTATATGAATGCGTTGATGATTTTACCGCTACACGTGGCCTTGTTCGCAGTTCTACCATAGGGGCATTGGAACAAGACCTATTGAGTATGGTTGACCAAGTGATTGTTACACACGCTGGTTTACAGCAAGCTAAATCTGGAATTTCTCGTAGATTAGCTCTAATACCAAATGGAGCTGACTTAAAACATTTTTCTCTTGCTGTTCATCAGGATACCGTACCGCCCAAGGAAGTGTCTGGATTGCCCAAACCCGTGATTGGGTTTCATGGCTGGATTCAATATTGGATAGATTTTGATTTGATTGCATATGCTGCTCGCAAACGTCCAGATTGGTCATTTGTATTTATTGGGCCTATTGAACCTCTAGCTCGCGTCAATAAGGTTCGAAGCTTATCAAATGTTCATTTTTTAGGTAAAATGCCATACGAAAATATACCAGCATTAATTGCTGGATTTGATGTCTGTATTAATCCGTTTGTGATTGACAAATTGTCAGATACTGTTAGTCCTATAAAATTATATGAGTATTTGGCATCAGGTAAGCCAGTTGTTTCGGTTGATATGCCGGCTGCTAGAGAATTTGCTGATTTGATTTCTATTGTGCATACACCTGGTGAATTTGTTAGTGCGTTGGAAGAGCAAATAAGCTCGAATGAAAAAGAAACAGTTGTGCATGATATGGAAGCACGCCAGAAAGCTGTTGCAAACTATTCGTGGGATGCTCGTTTTAAGCAGGTTGAGGATGTGGTTGGGAATAGTATGGTAAGTAAAGCTGAAACGTAAAGAGATTTATTATCTGTGATATCGATGATTGATACAAAGATATTAGTAATCATTCCTGCTTATAATGAACAAGCTAGTATAGCAAGAGTGATAGAGCGTGTTAAAGAAAGTGCTCCGGCAGCAGATATAGTTGTAATAAATGATGGTTCTCATGATGCTACTTCTTTGGTAGCTTACGAATCTGGTGCAAAGGTCATTTCTCTCCCATATAATCTGGGTATAGGTGCTGCAGTGCAGACTGGTTTTATACTAGCTCAGGCTGGGAATTATGAGATTGCTGTGCAAGTTGATGGCGATGGACAGCATGATCCCGCAGAAATAGAGGTGCTAATAAGCCGATTGCTTGCAGATGAATCTGACGTGGTAGTGGGTTCTAGATATATAGATGATCGTGGTTATGTTACTCCATGGCCGCGTTTGCTGGGAACCAAGATTTTGGCTGCATATGTTTCGATGCTTGGTGGGCAAAAATTTTCCGATACTACATCAGGTTTTCGTGCTAGCAACAGGCGCGCAATCGAAATTTGTGCTGAAAATTATCCGGCTGATTATCCTGAACCTGAATCGCTTCTCACATTTCGCAAGATAGGCTTAAGGGTGTCTGAAGTACCTGTTCATATGAACAAGCGATATGGCGGAAAGAGTTCAATAACACCGTTTTGGTCAGCTTATTACATGATTAAAGTTATTTTGGCTGTGACCATTTTAGCACTTCGTCGTGCACCGCGAACCGAGGATACATCATATGTTCACTGATAGACTTACATTACTGGTATTTATTGCTGCATTAGGACTTCTGTTATTGGTGCTAGAAATGGTCAGACGGAGGGCTCTTGCAGAGAAGTATTCTCTATTGTGGCTAATAATGTCCGCAGTGATACTCTTGTTAGCTATTGCACGTCCAGCGTTAGATACTATTGCTCCTATGCTTGGCATATACTATGCTCCTTCAGCGCTTTTTGTTGCGGGATTTGTGGGATTGCTTGTTATCCTTCTATACTTTTCTGCAGTTATTACTCAACTAACGCGTGAGGCTCGAATTGCCGCTCAACATATTGGTATATTACGAGAGCGTGTGGATGAATTAGAAAAGAGTAGACAAAAGTTGTCTGATGAAAAATGAATTTCAAGTTTCTCAAAAACTTAATATAAAAACCCAGGAATTATTGAATCCGCGTCAGAGTCGCACACTGTTGTTTACAGTATGTTTGTCCCTAATTCTGCGTTTAATCTGGATTTTGTTCTTAGATCCCGAACCCAGACTGGTTGGTGGTGATGGTCCCTTTTATTTGCAAGTGGGTGACAATGTTGCTAGAGGATTGGGACTAACATATGGTAACGATCCAGTTGGTGTAGTTGGACCTGTATATCCTGCCTATTTAGCGTTACTTCAAATAGTTTTTGGGTTTGAAAATGTGGTTATTGTTGCAAGACTAGGTCAGGCTTTGATGGGTGCTATCTTGTCATTACTAGTATTTGATTTGGGTAGGCGATGCATTCGATTGGAGGTTGGTATTGCAGCGGCAGTATTATTAGCAATTGACTTGCGTTTCATTGTGGAAAGTGGATCAGTATCTACGGAAAGTTTGCTAACAATATTGTTAATGCTCAGCATATGGTTATATGTGGTAGCTATTGAGAGAGATAATATCAGAATGTGGATATTTGTAGGTGTTTCCACAGGCATTACCACACTAACGCGTGGCATAGTCCAGTTATTACCATTTATATTTCTTTTACATTTGTTTTTGTTGAGGAAAGAGTTGCGCATATGGCGTGCGTGGGTGTGTTTGGTGTTGGGATTTGCTATAGTGGTCACACCATGGATAATGCGGAACTGGGTAGTGTTTGGGAGTCCTACAATTGTACAAGGTGGAGCAGCACATTTTTGGATGGGTTCGCAAGGAGATGGTCGGTCATTCAGAAGACAAGAAATGCTGGATAAGATTTATGATTTACGTATAGGAAATGGTGGTGCTGATCGATATAGATATATCAATGATGCGATCAACATAATAATTTCGGATCCGATAGGCTTCTTGAGTTTAAGAACAGCCAGATTGAGTGAGGCTTATCTGCAGCCATTTGGGACAGTAGCTGTTGGTGTGGTTTTTGGTAATGAAAGTATCAAGGATATGGCATCTAGCAATTCAGCTGGTTCTCTGTTGGATACGATTAGATCGCCTGCTTTTTTCCCAAAACTGTGGATATATATCATTCATTATTGTTCTATTGCATCATCAGTACTATATATGGTTGTACAGAGACGAAAATACTTGCAATGGAGTATTTTAGCGATTGTAATTTTGTGTTTTAGTGGATTTTATGCTATTTTGACCATTATTCCACGTTATATATTTCCTATCATGCCACTGTATTTAATTATGGCATCATATGTGATAGTAGATGTAGGTTATAGAAGCAGAAAATTTATTAGGCCAATGTTGAATCGCGACTCGTCTGATGCTACTTCCTCAACTCAGGTGCCTAGGCTGTGAATCGGATTGTGCATATTATCAAGGCAACGGGAATAGCTGGGGCAGAACAGCATTTAATTACTATGTTGCCAGAGTTAGATCAACGCAATTTTGATATTTGTATCATTGTGCTGACTGAACCCAAAAAACCTGCTGACAAACTTTTCCTTGCATTGGAGCAGGCCGGTGTGACTAGTGAAAGAATGATTATTAATAGCCATGTTGATCCGAGTTTAGTGGTGAGGCTAGTACGTAGATTGCGTGGTTTAGATCCATCTATAGTACATACACACCTAATTCATGCTGATCTTTACGGTACTATAGCTGCTAGGATAGCAGGTGTGCGAGCAATAATATCATCGCGTCACAATGATGATCCTTTTCGGTCTAATTGGCCACTGTCGATTTTGCTAAGACTAGTCAATAGATATACTAATCGTTTTATAGCTATATCTGACAGAGTCAGAGTTTTCACTATTGAGAATGAGAAAGTGCCAGCTTCTGTGGTTGATACCGTCTACTATGGTTTGCCAGTTTATGAACACGACGAGGGGCAAGTTGTTGATGCGCGAACCGAATTCGGTCTGTCTAAGGGTCCGCTATTAGTATGTGCGGCTCGTCTGACTGAACAGAAGGGTCATAAATGGTTGCTTAAAGCTTTTAAATCTGTTGTTGATCAATTTCCTGAGGCATCATTACTTTTGCTGGGGGATGGGCCTTTACGAGAGCACTTAGAAGATACTGTAATCAATCTAGGTATTTCAAACCATGTTAGGTTTGCAGGTTGGCGTACAGATGTAATGGAAATTTTACCTAGTACAGATTTGTTTGTGCTAGCTTCAGAATGGGAAGGTTTGGGTTTAGTGCTATTAGAAGCTATGTCTTTGTCTCTATCTATTGTTGCAACTGAGGTAGGAGGTATTCCGGAAGTAGTTGTGGATGGCGAAACTGGTTGGTTAGTACAATCTAAAGATAGTGATGCACTTGCTGGTAGTATACTTGCAGCATTAAGGTCACCTAACAAAATGTTAGAGTGTGGTCGAATGGGAAAGTTGCGAGTGCAGAATATATTTTCAGTCGAAAAAATGATTATTGATACTGAGAAGATATATAATCTACTGCTTACACAAATATTTGGCGTTAACACTGTGGATTCTAGAGATGATGTATCTTCTGGGTATGAAGGCATAAATAAGGATATGGTGTAAAGTTGAAATATCTTGTAACTGGTGGGGCAGGATTTATAGGTTCTAGTATAGTGTCTACTCTTGTAGATCAGGGAAAATATGTGCGTGTAGCAGACAATTTTTCTACAGGACGTAGACACAATCTTGATATGGTACGGGATTCCATTGAGATAATTGAAGGAGATTTGGCAGAATTAGATTATGCGCGTAAGGTTGTAGATGGAGTTGATTACGTTATCCATCAGGCGGCTATTCCTAGTGTGCCGCGCTCGGTGGATGATCCCATTGGAAATAATCAATCGGGTGTTATTGCTACGTTGAATTTGTTGGTTGCAGCACGTGATGCTGGGGTGCTTCGAATGACGTATGCAAGCTCATCATCTATATATGGTGAAGCTCGTGATAAGGGAGCTAAAACGGAAGGTATGTTACCTGCCCCTTTGTCTCCATATGGGGTCAGCAAATTGGCTGCGGAACAATATTGTATGGCTTTTTATACTGTCTATGGATTTGAGGTAGTAGCACTACGTTATTTCAATGTTTTTGGTCCAAGACAAGATCCAGAGTCCGAATATGCAGCTGTTATTCCACGCTTTATCACGGCTTTGTTGCAAGGAAATGCTCCCAAGATATATGGTGATGGTGAACAGACTCGTGACTTCACTTATGTAGGCAATATAGTTAATGCTAATATACATGCTCTGAATCATGCGGAAGCACCAGGCCAAATATTTAATATAGCTATGGGGACGGGTAGTAGCCTCAATAGTTTGGTAAAAACTTTACATCAGTTAACTGGCATCACGATTGATGCGGATTATACAGACGCAAGATCTGGTGACATCAGACATTCATATGCTGATGTTAGTAAAGCTCTAAACGTACTTCAGTTTGAATCAGAGGTGAGTGTTGTAGATGGTCTTCGAAGTACTATAGACTGGTACCGGCGCTTTAATAGCAATCAAAATTCCAAATGACATATGATCAAATCAGGAATATTACATATTATTGCACGTATGAATATTGGTGGTCCGGCATTGCACGTCGCGCAATTATCTTCAGGGTTAATGCAGAAAGGTTTTGAAACAACATTAGTTTCTGGTCTGCAGGCAGATTCTGAGGGGGACATGACCGATTTAGCCAAACAATATGAACTGAGATTTCATCTTTACAACAGTCTTGGGTCTAGACCATCACCATGGAATGATTTGTATACTTGCAGTAGGCTCTGGAAGTTGATGCGGTTAACGTCTCCTACTATAGTGCATACGCATACGGCTAAGGCAGGTGCGTTGGGTCGTATAGCAGCTAAGCTGGCAAAGGTGCCAATCATTGTACATACTTTTCATGGACATGTGTTTAGTGGATATTGGGGAGCGGGCATCTCTAAAATCATAGTTTTTATTGAAAGAATATTAGCAAGCTTGTCAACTGTCATATTAACTGTAAGTGAATCAGTCAGAAATGATTTGTTACAGCATAACATTGCTCCACCCGAGAAGATTCACGTATTACCATTAGGTTTAGATTTGAATATATACAAAAATTGTTCAGTAAAAATGGGAGAATTTCGTCGAGAGTTGGGCATAGAATCAAGTGTACCTCTTATAGGAAATGTAGGTAGATTGGTGCCAATAAAAAACCACAGATATTTCCTTATGGCAGCCCACTCGATGTTACAGTCTGGTTTTGATGGTCGTTTTGTGATTGTTGGTAGTGGCATGTTAGAATCTGAATTACAAAATCTATGCAGTGAAAGTGGTATTGGTGATTCGGTTATTTTCACAGGATGGCGTCGTGATTTAGATAGGATATATGCTGACTTAGACGTACTAGTCAATACTTCCATTAATGAAGGTACTCCATGTGCAATCATTGAAGCAATGGCTGCTAGGGTACCGGTTGTAGCTACTTCAGTTGGTGGAGTTCCTGATATTATCAATTCGGAAAAGACAGGTTACTTAGTTAGCGAGGATGACGTGACTTCTTTAGTTGATACCATTCATTGTGCTCTCAATACTCCGGATGCCATACTGGACGCTGCACAAAATCATGTATTAAAACATCATGATCTAGAAAATATGATAAATAGGACTGCTAACTTGTATAGTAAGTTAATCAAGGAAAAACGGTATGTTGTCTGAAACTGTACTACGCTATTCTCTAATAGCCCTAGTTGCTGGATTAATTGCTTTTGTGGCAACTCCTCTTACACTTATGGCAGCTCGTAGAATGCGACTAATTGATAAACCTGGTCCGCACAAATTTCATATAGCGCCTGTGCCAGTGCTTGGTGGCATAGCTATATGGGCAGCTATCATTGGTAGTTTATTGATTTTTGGAGGTGGTCGGGAATATCGCGAGTTGGCATCAATAGTGGTTGGAGGTACTTTGATAAGTATTGTTGGTCTTGTGGACGACCGTGTAGGTTTAGGACCATTGGGTAAAGTGTTTGGGCAGACACTTGCTATGCTATTGATTGCGATTGGCGGAGTCAGTGTCAATATGTTTGATGCTGAATGGATGAACATTTGCTTGACTGTACTGTGGGGGGTGGGAGTTATCAATGCTGTAAATCTGCAGGACAACATGGATGGATTAGCTGCAGGAACTTCCGCAGTAGCAGCATTATCTTTTCTGATTTTGGCAGTGATTAATGGACAGATATTAGTTGCAAGTTTAGCTTCAGCTTTACTAGGTGCATGTTTGGGATTTCTTTTCTACAATTATCAGCCAGCAGTAAGTTTCATGGGTGATACAGGTTCAATGTTACTAGGTATTACATTGGCAGTTCTTGGTATCAAGCTCACTTTTCCTGATGTTTCATATACACAAACTTGGATGGTCCCAGTTTTAGTACTGGGTGTACCGGTATTTGATACTGTATTAGTTGTTGTTTCTAGGATACGACGGGGTAAGCCATGGTGGCAAGGTGGAGTAGATCATACTTCTCATCGTCTTGTAAAATTAGGACTTAGTCATCGTCGAACAATTACAGCTCTTTACATCGTTACCGGCATACTTGGAATTATGTCGGCTGTGATCGTGTATCTTGCATCTCCAATGATTAGTTGGATTTTAGCAAGTGCAACATTGATACTTGGTGTTGTGGTGCTATGTGCACTGGAGTTGCTATGGGATGGCGTTCGTGATAATCATTTGGATGCTGATATCAAGGTCACTGTAATAGGTGGTGGTGAGGAATTCCTGACCATTCTTGAAGCAGTTACTATTCTTGCTAGAGATGTTTCTTTGATACTCACACCAGTAGTTGAGAATGACAGTGATATTGATACAGGTATGAAGTGGACTGAGGTAGGATTACGTAGACTTAAGGACTTCGTGATTTGTATAGCAGAGCATCCTGGCTCTGTTCGTAACGTTCTTAATGATCATGATAATGACATCGATGATGGTCTTCGAGAACGTGCAGCATTGATGAATGCAGCGTTGCGATTGCGTGGACAAATTTTGGTTAATCTAACCGGTTCTGTTGGAGACAGCAGATCAGCAGTTGCCAGTATTGATGTTCTCAGTGACATCAAGGAGACAGAGCTAGTTGTTATCGGCGGAGACTTGTACGAAAATGTGATGCCCACTCTAGCGCTTCCCGAAGTGCAACGAGAGCTAACGAGAGTGAAATGTCCTCGTGTATTGGTACATCCGGATCCAGAAATAGCGTTGGACACTTTACAAGCAGCGGGTATAACTAGTGTGATTACTCATGCTATAGCTCCGCAGGATATACATGGTCCATGGCATTCAGTAACTGATTTGCATGATAGCAGTCAAGTGGCTACAGTTTTACACAGAATTTGGTTAGACCGAAATCGAACCCATATACTCACCCATCCACTTGGCATTGGACTACATGGGTGATTTGAGCACTGGTAATCGTTGGTCCTATGCAGATCATACGACCGGATGGGCACTGTTTGGCATTCTCTACTTGATATATTGGCTCACTACGTCATTGACTTTTATTTCCGCGGATGAACTGTTCTTGTTTGATACTGCTGAGAGTTTTGCGCGTCGTGGTAGTGTAATGAGAAATATGACAGCTGATCTTGATTGGCCGGGACATACTTATGTAGAGCCTGTACAGCCTTTGCTGAGTATACCTCTGATATTGTTTGCTGATATTGTATCTGATGTAGGGGTTGCACACAGCGTTCTACTGCTCAATATGGCAGTGACCGCAGCTACAGGAACGTTGTTATTCTTATATGTACGCTGGTTGGGTTATAGACGCAATATTGCTATCGCCGCTGCTTTGTTATTCGGTCTTACCACTATAGCGTGGCCGTACAGCAAGAATTACTTCAGGGAAGCAATCGCTGGATTTACATTGTTGTTAGCAGCTTACGGGTTGTTACGTTGGCGTTATGAATTGCATTCTTCTACTGGTTGGTCACATCGTTGGATGGTTTTAGCTATTGTTAGTAGTGTGTTAAGTGTGATGGCGAAGGAATCTGGTGTTGTAGGGTTACCGATGTTGGTATTAATACCGTTAATTGGCAAGACAAATTTTAGAAAAACTATTTTTCTAAGTTGGCAACTGGCATTAATAGTGTCGATACTGGTAGCTATGGCATTTGCTGGACTGTACATTTACACAGAACTTCTAGGAGCAGGAACGTTTCGCTTTCAGTTTTTTGAGAGATTGTCGGGCGCTTTTGCCAATATAAATAATTCTGGAGTTGGAATAGCTGGATTTCTGTTTAGTCCAGGAAAAGGGTTTTTCTGGCACTCTCCGGTTCTCATACTAGCATTACTTTCTCCATTTCTATCACGTAACAGACGTCGATTAGATGTTATTTGGCCTCTATTCATGTTCATCACTTTTGTGGTGGTTTATGCCCTTGTACGTGGTGATATATGGTTTGGTGGTACTAATTGGGGTCCTCGCTATCTTGTACCAGTAACTCCTTTTATGATGTTGGCCGTAGTACCTACCCTGGAGCACTGTCTCAATGCACGTCTTAGTAATAGATTGTTGTATACTCTCGTTTTCCTTGCCATTTTAGGATTTCTAGTACAGATTGGTGCTGTATGGATTAACCCTTTAGATTATTATGCTATTCTGAATAATACTGGCATACCAGGTGCTGCCTGGACAATTGGTTTGTGGTCCTTATTGTTTTCACCCATTCTTGGGCACTGGCGAATGATTGTCGAAGGCACTTTGCCAGATTTTGCTTGGGCACAGCATAGTTTGGACGGACCAGATTGGATATTAGCAATCGTTTTGCTGGCATCAGTTGCAGGTATCGTTTGGCTTTTGTACAGAGTTGCCAGCATGGAGGTCAGCAGGGTTTTTGCATCTTTTGTCTCATTTCTGGTGGTTATCAGTGTTGTACTATTGACATTGTGGGGGATGCGACGTGTGTATTTCGACCAGAGATATCAAGGCGATAATTCAGATTTACATGTTATGCGTACAGAAGTTGAAAACACTGTCTTACCAGACCCAGTTATATTTCTAAATAATCGAACTTATTTTGATTACATGTTAAATTTCTATAAGGGAGATTCTATTTGGTATACACTCGAATTAAACCCAAATGAACTAATTGATAATGACAAAAACATTCCAAGCCCAAATACTGATCCTGTAGATTTGTTGCATAGAGACGCATGGAGTCCCGTAGACTATTTTGGGCGACAGCACCAAACTATGATTTTAGTGATGGAAACAGGCGCTTATCATAGCAATGTGGTTAGGACTATGGAATGGTGGATGAATTCTGAATTTCATGCAATTCAAAAGCGGGATTATGCACCTGATGTGAGAACCATTAGTTTTTCTAGTGTTACTTCTCCTGCACGTGATGTTGTGCCGGAGTTTTGGTTAGGTGTGTTTCTTGGAGAGGATATATTGCTGCGGGGCTACGATGCTAATCCTCCTCCGGGCCTAGTAAGGCCAAGTAATATATTGAATTTGTCGATACAATGGGAAGCTCTACAGGATATTAGTGAACGTTATACTATCGGTACATATTTAATAAGTCCACAAGGTACTGTTGAGTTACAAAATGATAGTGAGCCTGTAGGTGGATTTTGGCCCACCCAACATTGGACTGCAGGTGATATTATACGCCACAATGTTGCATTTGTTCTTCCTGATGATTTGCCACCAGGACATTATGCGGTATGGGCGGTTATGTATTCTGCTGTAGACGGTTCTAGGCTACCAGTAAGTGATGAAACTGCTACTACAATTCTGGATCATGTGGAGCTTTATACTATAGAGGTTGCGCGTGTAGGGTTTGGAGGTTAGGTATGACCGAGAATATACTTGGCTGCGTCATAAAGATCTTTTTCAAAAGGTATGTGTGCTAATTTGTTATTGTCTAAAGTATTTGCTTGGTCGGCACCACGTCCGGTGGCAACTAAGATGGGATTTGCTTTGACAGCGATAGCGGCTTGAATATCGGTAATAGCATCACCAATGAGCCAGGATTTTTCTAAATCAAGATTAAGTTCGGTTGCTGCCTGTATCAACAAACCGGGTTTTGGTTTTCTGCAGTTACAATGTGTTTTGGGATGATGTGGGCAAACATATATTCCATCAATGACTCCTTTGGCGGATTGAATTTTGTTCAAAATAAACTTGTTAATTTGTTGAGCAATTTCAGGAGTTATTAATCTGCGTCCGATGGCAGACTGGTTTGTTACAATTACGATGGCATATTCTGATTTTGTCAAGTTAGCAATAGCTTGCAAGGAACGAGGAATAATACGTATGTCATCTATAGACCGTACATAGTTATTTAAATTATGATTGATGACACCATCTCGGTCTAGAAACACGGCTTTTCTTGCTTTACTATAAGGGGTTGGCAATTTGACCATTTCAATAGTATTCTAACATGTCATGACTACAAATATACTAGTGACGGGAGGGGCGGGTTTTATTGGTTCGCACACGATTGACCTGCTGTTAGAGCGTGGTTACAAAGTGCGGATACTGGATAATCTTGCTTCACCCGTACATATTGGTGGAAATTTGCCAGATTATGTATCTGCGGATGTTGAATTTGTGCGGGGAGATGTCAGGGACAAAGATGCTTGGAAATCTGCACTTGATAATATCGACTCAGTGTTTCATCTAGCTGCATATCAGGATTACTTGCCAGATTTCTCAACTTTTTTCCATGTTAATACTGTGGGGACTGCTCTATTGTACGAAACTATAGTTGAGCAAGGATTGTCGATGAACAAAGTAGTGCTGGCCTCTTCCCAGGCAATATATGGTGAAGGAAAATATGAGTGTGAAGTGCATGGGGTTCAGTACCCGCCTTCTCGTTCTGCACAGCAACTTGAAGAAAAAAGGTGGGACCCGGTTTGTCCTATGTGTGAAGGTAAATTGGGTTTGCTGGATACTAGTGAAATCCATGTCAGCCCCCATAATTCTTATGCTATGAGCAAGTATACTCAGGAAATGATGGGAATGGTGCTTGGTCGTCGTTACAACATTCCTACTGTGGGAATGCGTTACTCAATTGTTCAAGGCGCTCGCCAGTCCTTCAGAAATGCATATTCTGGAGTGCTGAGAATTTTTGCTATGCAGGCTCTTGCTGGGGGGCCACTTACAGCATATGAAGATGGAGAACAGATAAGAGATTATGTCAATGTGATAGATGTAGCTCGTGCGAACGTGATGGTTCTAGAAGATGTACGAGCTGATTTTCAATCGTTTAATGTTGGTGGTGGAAGAAAAGTGACTGTCAATCAATTTGGTAGGATTATGGCCGAGATGGTTGGTGCACCTGATATTAAAGTTGTATCTGAAGGGGAGTATAGGTTTGGCGATACTCGTCACATAATATCAGATATTAGTCAGATAGGTGAGATAGGATGGCTTCCACAAGGTACAGTAGAAATGAGTGTTCAAGAATATCTGGAGTGGGCACAAAAACAATCGGATTTTGGAGATTACGCTACGGCTGCTAGGAGCGATATGCGTGCTCTTGGAACGGTGAGGGGCGGGACTTAGAGGACTTAGAGCTTAGATTTAGCACTGTTGCCTAGCGTATAAATGCTATTATAAAGGGGAAATTATGACTTATGTAGATGATTACATTACCGATTTAGAGAATACTCTAAAAGCTGTTTCGAGGTCTGAAATACAAGCAGTGGTTGATCTTCTGTTTGACGCATTATTCGAAGATCGTCAGGTGTTTATCATTGGTAATGGTGGAAGTGCTTCAACTGCTTCTCATATGATGAATGATTTGTCTAAACTTACTATAAGGTCTGGACAACCTAGGTATCGAGCCATAGCATTGACAGATAATATGCCGTTGATTACTGCCTGGGGTAATGATGTTTCGTATGATTCGGTTTTTGTCGAACCATTGCGAAATCTAATGAGACCATCTGACATACTAGTAGCAATTTCTACTAGTGGAAATTCCAGTAATATTATAAGTGCAGTTACATGCGTACATGATGAGTTTGCGGGCACTGTGATTGCTATTACTGGTAATCAAGGTGGTGCTCTAGCTGATGTAGCTGATTTAATAGTTCGTATTCCTAGTGAACATATTGGTCATCAGGAGGATGGTCACCTGATAGTAAATCATGTGGTTTGCAATGCGCTTGCTGAAAGGATTGGTGAGCTAGAATGAAGCCACAGTTGGCATTTGATGTTCAACTTTCAGTTATAGTGCCAGCATATAACGAAGAAGATCGTATAGCGTCGGGAATAAGGCAAATTTTAGAGTTTCTTCAGGCTAAACAAAAGCATACTTGGGAATTGATTGTTGTTGATGATGGAAGCGAAGACAATACTTGTCACATAGTTGATACGATAATATCTGGAGATGATCGTGCTCGCTTAATCCGGTACAGCCCGAATCGTGGCAAAGGATTTGCTGTGCGCACCGGCGTATTGGACGCGGTAGGTGAATGGATTGTTTTTCTTGATGCTGATCTTTCAACTCCAGTAGACGAAATCTACAATGCAATTAAACTTCTAGAGCGAGGAGCGGATTTAGTTGTTGGTACGCGTGCTCATCCTGATTCCTGTATTGAGGTTGAACCTAGTGTGTTTCGTCGTATAGCCTCGTATGTATTTGACCTTGTGCGAATTCAAATAGTAGGTCTTTCTAAATTCTCTGACACACAATGTGGATTCAAGGCTGCTCGCGGACAGTCTGTGGTACCGTTATACAAGCGAGCAATTATAGAGCGATTTATGTTTGATGTTGAAATATTATTTTTGGCTCAACAGGCAGGGCTAAGCATAGTGGAGTTACCAATAATCTGGCGAGATTCACCAGGTAGTACTGTCCGCTTATGGCCAGGTGTATACGAGATGTTTCGTGACTTATTAGTAATTCGTAAAATGCATGGCTAATATTTGAAAAATAAAAGTGTCACTGACTGCTCGTTAGTATATTTATTGTGGCATTGATTGTATGCGAATTGATTTCGTCGATATGCCAACAATGCTGAGTCATTATGTTTACTGTTTACTAGGTTTACTCTCCCAGAAAGGTTATTTTATATAATGTTGCTATGGATTTGGCGTGACTGTAGGAGTGTTAGTATTTGTCATTAAATCGGTAGCTGTTGATGTGGGTGTACTACTGAAGGTAGGTGTTACTGTGGCTGTCAGTGTTGGCGTAACTGTAAGTGTGGGTTCATTTGGCGACGGTGTAACAGTAGGTGTATAGGTAAGAGTAGGTGTGTTACTAGGTTGTGGTGTTACCGTATTAGTTTCGGTTGGTGCAATCGTATGACTTGGAGTTGTAGTTGGTGTGAGGCTTGAGGTTGGCGTATATGTGCCGGTATATGTGGGAGACGCAGTATTGCTGGACGTAGGAGTTGTGCTAGCTATTGATGTTGGAGTATTGCTAGTAGTTGGAGAGGCAGTATGAGTTGGCATTATTGTTTTAGTAACAATAGTTGTATTATTTATCGATACAATAGTAGCAGTGGTAACAGTAATCATTTCAAATGTAGGTGATATTGATTTTTGGGTTGGTGTTGTGCGAGGCAATATTGTGCTTACTTTTGGTGGTGCTTCAGATGGTAAAAGTGCATTTTCATCTACATTATTGTCAGGCGCGATTTGCAGTATAGCAAATCCCAAAATATAGAGCGGAACAGTAAGGATTATCAGGGTGATAAAAAATGTATGACGCTTTTTTCTGCGTTTTAATTGGGAGGGTGTTTCCATGTCATTAAAGAAAATTATTGGGCATTGTTATATATGGCACACCAAGCAAGCTGATAATAGCAGCCTAGCGTATAAGCGTCAATTTGTGTCAGTAGTTTTGCAAGTATGATTGCTGTCGGATGTACTACAATGTGCCTGCTTGATCTTTTAATGATTATCTAAGTTTACAGAGATTGGTTTTATGTTTCTAACAAATATTTCACATGCTATTTTTGTGATATCAGCATCTGTATTAGCTATGTATGGTTTGAATATGTTGATACTCACTGTATTTTTTGTACGGAGATACAATCTTAAACCAGTTGGAGAGTTTCCGGAAAAATGGCCGGATGTCACTATTCAACTTCCAGTGTTTAATGAGATTCAAGTGGTGCACAGATTAATCCATGCCGTGGCTAATTTAGATTATCCGATTGAGAGTTTAGATATTCAGGTTTTGGATGATTCTACTGATGAAACTACTGATATAGTGAAAAATTTAGTTGTCTCATACCAAGAAAAAGGATTGAATATAGAGTGTTATCATCGGTTGGATCGTGTTGGCAATAAAGCAGGAGCACTAGCAAGTGGTTTGCAGGAAGCTAAAGGTGAGTTCATTGGGATTTTCGATGCGGATTTTGTTCCGCCGTCCAATTATCTAAAGAGTATCATCCCATATTTTGCTCACCGAAAAGTTGGTATGGTGCAAACGCGTTGGGGACATCTTAACGCTCTTGATAATCCGCTTACACGTGCACAGGCAATAGCTCTGGATGGACACTTAGTGGTAGAGCAGGTCGCCCGTAGTCGTAACAATCTATGTTTTAATTTCAATGGTTCTGCAGGAGTGTGGCGTAAGAAATGTATTGTTAGTTCTGGGGGATGGCAAAGCGATACGATTGCAGAAGATTTAGACCTTTCTTATAGGGCTCAGATGGCAGGCTGGGAATTTAGATATGTTTCAGATGTCGTGTCGCCGGCAGAAATTCCGGTTGGAATACATGCTTTTAAGAGGCAACAGTTTAGATGGGTCAAAGGTTCAGTACAATGTTTACTTAAGCATGCATCTAGACTGGCTGGTTTTGCGGAGTTTTCCATTTGGAAGCGAGTTCAGGCTCTTCTACATTTAGGTGGTTATCTTATGCATCCGATGATGCTTTGCTTTCTTGTCTTCAGCGTACCATGTATGTTGTATACAGATATAAATTATGTGTTGCCTCAATGGTTTGGCGTTGCCGGTCTTGGACCACCAGTGTTATATGCTGTTGCTCAGTTGATGGCTTATCCTAAAGGATTGATGAGGTTTATGTGGTTTCCAGTTTTGATGTTATTGGGATTAGGGGTTGCTGTAAACAATACTAGGGCAGTTTTTGAGGCTGTTTTACGCTATAAACCCGATGAGTTTTTACGTACTCCAAAAAATAGTGGGTCACCTGTTTCTTTATATGACTTTTACGAAAACAAAAATGACAAGACAGTATGGTTAGAGATATTTTTTGCTATATATTCTGGAGTATCCTTCCTGTTTGCTATTCAACGTATGCCAGCATTAGCACCGTTTTTGGCTTTGTTTGCGCTGGGATTTGTTCTGGTGGCATACATTGGTTTATTGGAAACAAATCGTGCTTCGAGATTTGTGGAATCATGGAAGTCAGAACCGGCATTTCTCGATCAGGATATGTGAGATGCATGCAAATTTATCTTTTCACCCATAAATCTTTGGCATGCTTGACTATAATCTGTCTATAAACTACAATCTCAATGGATTAAATATTGTGCTTAGGAGGCTAGAATGGTAGCAAAACGTGTAGTAGTTTGGGTGATTTCTATTGCAGTGGGCTTGGCTGCGGGTTATGCTACAGTAGCTGCTTTTGGTACTACTTTGAATCGCTATGCAGTTGATCTAAATTTCGGTATTCTCGATGTTATTATCAACAATTTTACTTTTCTATGTCTATCTTATGCTACTCTTATTTGGATTTGGCTTGATTATTTCTTGGGTACAGAAATGATGCCTGAGTAATAAAAATCTATGTAGATGTATTGTATGATAAATCCCCGGTGATGCGGGGATTTTGATTTAATGTAATTCGAATAGATACTAATGAATAGAAAGTTTGATGATTGGTTTCAATATAATTCGCTATCAATTTACTTTATTCTGTTGTTTGTATTAATGGGATGTGGTTACAATGATAATGTTAGTTCATCTGTTCTGGTGACACTACAGTCGACTGTCACTGACAGTGTCGCAAATATATCAAAAAAAATAACAGTTACTAATACAATCCAAAACTCTGAGTCAGACAAATTATCAACGATGCCAGTACTTGAATTAGAGAGCAATCCGAGTCGTACACCAATGTTTGCGGCCGAGACAGTTACTGATGTGGTAACTAATAAATCCACTGGCATTGTCACTATTAGTCCCTCTGCTACTAGCGCAAGTATTGCGGTTGCTATAACGGCCACTCCAACTCCCACTCTGGTTCCTACTAAATTTCCTACTCCTGATGAATTTGGGGACGATAGAGTGGCTAGGTTGCCAATATTAATGTATCACTATATCGAACCGCTTCCTAATGATGCAGATAATATACGTGTTGGACTTACTGTGCAGCCTGGAGTTTTTAGGCAGCAGCTAGCATTTTTACATGCCAAAGGTTATAAGTCTGTGAGCTTGTATGATTTGACTTATTATCTTGCACAAGGCATAGATTTGCCCGATAAACCGATAATATTTTGTTTTGATGATGGTTATCGAGGTTTGTATCAGCATGCTTTTCCACATATGCAAGAATATGGATATACTGGTACTGTTTTTGTTCTCACTCAACTGATGGATGAAAATCATCCATCATATTTGACATGGCGAATGGCTCGCAGAATGTATGAGTCTGGATGGAAAATTGAACCGCATAGCAAGACTCATGTACAACTTTCCAATCGTCCGTTTGAATTGGTCCAATATCAAGTTCTTGGTTCCATGCAGACTGTGCAGGCACATATAGGTCTGCAACCGCGGTATTTTAGTTACCCAAGTGGATTGTATGATCAACAAGTAATTGCATATCTTAAGGCGCTGGGATTCTGGGGTGCAGTTACAACGGAATTTGGGCTTGAACATGATATTAGCGGTGCTTTTACATGGAATCGGATTCGTGTGTCTGGTAAAACGACCATCGATGTATTGGCCAAGTATTTAGAGGAATAGTCTGATTTTTACTATAAGATTACTATATTTTTGCCAAAATTAGGAAGTTTTGATAGTTTTTGGAAGAAAAAAATGGGTAATATATAGAATTGGTATACATATTGTTTGATTGTGAGCGTTTGTAGTAGGTAAATCTACTCGTCGAAATTAAAAAATGAATTCTCCCAAGAATGTATCACGTTTGCCCGATTTTTATAATTTGGAAGTGCTAAAGCGGCATCAAGTGTTGTTAGCAAAAAGTACTCTTGAGTTGGAACAAATATCCGCGCTTGCCGGGGATGATGGTCTTAATGTTGAAAATGCTAATCATATGATAGAAAATGTGATTGGTGTGCATGGTTTACCAATTGGTATAGCCACTAATTTTATCGTGAATGGTCATGAAAGACTTGTTCCTATGGTAATTGAAGAATCGTCGGTTGTTGCTGGAGCAAGTTTGGCTGCCAAATTGGCCAGGGCTGGAGGAGGATTCAAAGCTAAAAGTAATTCTCCAGAGATGATTGGACAAATACAAATTTTGGATCTGGAGGATTTAGATGTTTCCTACCATAATCTGATGCAAAATAAGCAAACAATTATTGATAGTGTAATGGGTATTGATCCTGTGATATCTGAGCTAGGTGGGGGTGTAAGAGATATGGAGATTCGATTGATGGAAGAATCTCCTATTGGACCTTTCATTGTTGTTCATCTCATTTATGATACCCGCGATGCTATGGGTGCTAATGCAGTTAATACAGCTACAGAATATTTGACACCAATCATTGAAGAAGTTACTGGTGGCAGAGTGCATCTTCGTATATTGTCTAACCTTGCAGATCGCAGATTAGCTAGTGCAAGTGTTGCTATACCATTAGAGGAGCTAGGATTTGGGAACTATAGTGCTGAACAAGTAAGAGATGGAATAATAGAAGCATGGGCTTTCGCATCAGTAGACCCGTATAGAGCTGCCACTCATAATAAGGGAATTATGAATGGAGTAGATGCAGTAGTGATTGCAACTGGAAATGACTGGCGCGCAATTGAAGCAGGTGCTCATGCTTATGCTGCGCGTTCAGGATCTTATACTAGTTTGTCTAAGTGGTATGTTGACAGTAATGGGTCTCTGTGTGGCGAAATAGAGATGCCTATGGCTGTTGGTGTTGTTGGTGGAGCAACTAGAGTACATCCAAGCTCTCAAGCAGCTCTGGAGTTGCTTGATGTGCAGTCAAGTTCTGAATTAGCTGAAACAATTGTTTCTGTTGGTCTGGCACAAAACTTGGCTGCTTTGCGAGCTTTATCTACCGAAGGCATACAAAGGGGGCATATGGGATTACATGCACGCCAGGTTGCAATTGCTGCGGGAGCAGAAGGAAATGAGGTTAACCTGATAGCAAGCAAAATGGTGTCGGAGAATGATGTGCGGATAGATCGAGCTTTGGAACTTCTGCGGTGATTACTCTAAGTTTAACAAGATTGAAATAGGTGAGGAATATTGTGACTATTGATAATCGGGAACCAGATTTGCAGGCAATGAAACCAGATATTCCTGTCGGAATAGTGGGCTATGGAGCATATATTCCTCGTTATCGTTTGCCGGCTGAAGATATTGCTAAATTATGGGTAGGTCCATCAAATAGAGTGCCAGTGACTGAGAAATCTGTTGCCGGGATAGATGAAGATGTGGTTACTATGTCTATAGAAGCTGCAAGAAATGTTCTTGCTCGTGCTGATGTCAATCCTATAGATATTGGTGCTGTCTGGGTTGGTTCCGAATCTCATCCATATGCAGTGAAACCAACATCTACTATTGTGGCGGAGGCTATTGGGGCAGTACCTAATACTCAGGCAGCAGATTGGCAATTTGCCTGTAAAGCTGGTACTGAGGCCATCCAAGCTTCCACTGGTTTTGTAGGTTCGGGAATGACAAAGTATGCTCTTGCGATTGGTATGGATACTGCCCAAGGTCGTCCTGGTGACGCACTAGAGTATACTGCAGGTGCAGGTGGGGCAGCGTTTTTATTAGGTACTGCTGAGGAATCTGTTGCTACAATTGAGGGAAGTTTTTCATTTGTTACTGATACACCAGATTTTTGGCGTCGACAAAATGCTAAATATCCACAACATAGCAAACGGTTTACTGGAGAGCCAGCCTATTTTAAACACATAGCTGAATGTGCTGAACAGTTAATGCATGCTCTTGGCACTAAGCCAACTGATTATGCTTATGCTATATTTCATCAACCTAACAGCAAATTTCCGCAGCAAGTTGCGAAAGTATTAGGATTTACAACTGAACAAATTGCAACTGGTTTGTTGGCAGCGGATGTAGGTAATGTCTATGCAGGTTCGGCTTTGCTGGGACTTACTGCAGTACTGGATGTGGCACAAACAGGAGATCGTATTTTATTGGTGTCATTTGGGTCAGGGGCAGGTTCTGATGCATTTGATCTGTCTGTCAATGATCGACTGTCATTATGCCAGACTTTGGCTCCTACCACAAAAGACTATATAGAGAGACGTACAGTGATAGATTATGCTACGTATGCGCGTTATCGAGGTAAATTGGCACTAATATGACTGGCTCGACAAATATATACGTATCAGGCACAGGTTGTACAAAAGTTGGTGAACATTGGGGTACATCATTGCGTCATCTAGCTTGGGAGGCAGTTAATTTAGCTTTGCTATCCTCTAATACAAAAAAGCCAGACGCGATTTTTGTAGGTAATATGCTCTCCTCTAGCTTGTCCCAACAATTAAATGTTGGTGCATTAGTTGCTGATTTTTGTGGTTTTAGGGGTACTGAGGCTATTACAGTAGAAGCTGCTGGAGCATCGGGAGCTGCAGCTCTAAGACAGGCAATACTTGCGATTCGAAGTGGAGAGATTAATACCGCCTTAGTAGTAGGCGTGGAGAAAATGACAGATGCTGTGGGTCCAGATGTAACAACAGCTATAGCAGGTGGTGCAGATAGTGACTGGGAACTAGCTCATGGATTAACTGCTCCAGCCATCGCAGCACTTATAATGCGACGATACATGTATGAACATAGTGTACCTACTGATGGCTTGTCGGGATTCTCAGTTAATGCACACAAAAATGCGTCTACTAATTCATACGCTATGTTTCGCAATCTAATCAGTAATGAACAGTATTCTAGAGGAGCGATGGTGTCGTCACCAGTAAACGTATTTGACTCCGCTCCAGATGCTGATGGAGCTGCCGCATTGGTTATTACATCATCGGACAGAGAATTGGTAGAGGGTCGAAGCATTCAAATCGCAGCATCGAATTTGACTACGGATTCTTTGGCAATACATGATAGAGAAGATTTGCTTACTTTTTCAGCTGCCCAGACTTCAGCACGATATGCCTATGACCAGGCTGGCATAGATGCGAATGATATAGATGTTGCAGAGATTTATGACCGGTTCGGAGTTTACGCTGCTATGTCGTTAGAAGCATGTGGTTTTGCGGATTGGGGATCTGGATGGGAAATGGCACAAAACGGATCCGTAGGTCTTCAAGGTAGTTTGCCAATATCAACCTTCGGCGGACTCAAGGCACGGGGCAATCCAGGGGGTGCGACTGGTGTATATCAGATTGTTGAGATAGCGCAGCAGTTGGCTGGTACTGCGAAAGACAATCAAGTGTCAGATGTAAAGTGGGCGTTAGCGCAGTGCTTAGGTAGTAATGGAGGTACTGCAGTTACGCACATACTAAATGTGGTTGGATAGTTTTTGATAGATTATTTGTTATAAAATATATTTAGACATTAGTGTGACGAGTTGATTTATATAGGTGTTATCTTATAATGCAAGTACCTAGAAATTGGCGATTACAAAAACAGCGATACAGTCTTATAGGTGAGGTTTGTGAACACTGTGGAGTAAAGTTATTTCCGCCTCGAGATGTTTGCCCTGAATGTTCTCATGGTGCCCAGACATTATATCAATTTACAGGTATGGGTAATATACATTCATTTTCTCAGGTTTTTGATCCTCCAAATGGCCATATTGAGAATACTCCCTTTATTGTGGCTTTGATTCAGCTAGAAGAGGGTCCAATGGTTACCGCTCAATTAACAGATATAGATATTGAGCACGTAGAAATTGGCATGGAGGTTGAAATGGTTACTCGTAAAATGAGTGATGATGGAACAGAAGGTATGATAATTTACGGATACAAATTCCGTCCTCCTATCGTGGACTAGCATTGATAAACAGTTGACGATTACTAATGTTTATGAGTCATTAGGAAGCTAGTTATTACAATTAGAACAAATGTATTGACACTACTATTCAAAACTAGTAGAATTTTTACTTGAGGCCGACAAACATCTTAATGTAAACTCAATTTAAACTTAGTTTTTGTCGGAAAGGAGCAAAACACTATGTATAATCGAGTCATACTAGCAGGAAATTTAGGTCGTGATCCTGAACTTCGTTATACTCCTAGTGGTCAGGCGGTAGCTAATTTGAGCGTTGCCACTAATGAGAAATGGCGAGACAGGGATGGTAACAATCAGGAGCGTACAGTATGGTGGCGCGTATCTGTATGGGGAAACCAGGCTGAAACTTGTAATCAGTACCTTAGTAAGGGACGTCAAGTGTTGATTGAAGGTCGCATGAACTGTGATGATAATGGAAACCCACGTACATTTCAGCGTAAAGATGGAAGCTGGGGTGCTACATATGAAGTCACAGCACAAGTAGTACGTTTCTTGGGAAGTCGAGGTCAGGCGGGTTCTAGTGATGTAACTGTGTCGGAGTACGATGGCCCACCTCCAATGACGGAGGAAGACATTCCTTTCTAATCGACTGTGGATTAGCAAGGGTTATGTAAAAAGATATACGCAGCCGTCGGAATATTACCGGCGGCTGTTTGTGTTATAGGATTAATATATAGATATGAATTCAAGACAAGATCATAAAACTAATAATCTTTCTCGTTTGGCAGATATTGGGGATAAACTCCGCGAAGCATTGCTTAACAAAAACAGTGCTAGGGACAAAGCTCTAAGTGAGTCGCGCGCATTAATTCGTTTATGTGCGAACACAATACGATCTATTCATCGTGGTAATATGCAGGAGGCAAGATCACTTTTGGAGGAGGCAACTGATTCAGCAAATAAGTTGAGAATGGTAGTGTCCGGTAATCCGGACCTCTATTTTGCTGGTTATACTCAAGATGGTCTGAAAGAGTTTGTTGAGGCTAACATATTATTGTCATTGGTAAGTGATTGTGAACTGCCTGGACCGGATGAACTTCAGGTAGAGGCCTCAACATATTTGAAGGGATTATCTGAAGCGGCAACTGAGCTCCGCCGTACGATACTCGACATTATTAGGATCGATCATTCTGAGGAAGCTGAGCGTCTTTTGGTGGCAATGGACGAAATATATAGTCTCTTGGTAACAATTGACTTCCCTGATGCAATTACAGGTGGTCTACGTAGGAATACTGATATAGTACGCAGTGTGCGCGAACGTACACGTGGAGACTTGACTATGAGCGTACGCCAACAGCGATTGGAGAAGGCTCTCAATTCTGTGGAAAAATTGCGAGGTGGTTGAACTTTTTGAGTATTATCATTGGAGCATCTGAAGTAGCTGAATACGTATATTGTAAACGCGCCTGGTGGTTACGGCGAGTACAGAAGATGTCTATTACTGATTCGTATAAGTTACAAGATGGTGCATTAGTACACTTTCGTCACAACAAGCGTGTCAAACATGCTTTAGGTGTTCAATACTGTGGTTATTTGTTAGTTGTGATAGGTGTTATTACGGCGATTGTGCTCTTTCTTGATACTGTTGACCGAATTTGATGGAAATTTTTCTAATTGGTTTAATCGATCACACTATATTGGAGTAGCGTATATCATTTGACTGTATTAAGCATGTTGTTCATTTTTGCTGGTGTGTTACTAGTTTGGCGTGGCAGAAACATTATTAAGGGCGCTGGCATGCCAGAAGGAAAAATCATTTACATCGATAAACATGGACGTGGATCAGTTACAAAACCTCTGTTTTCTAGTCGCTTGGGTATAACCGGCAAGCCAGATTATTTGTTGTTAAAAAAAGGGATGTACATACCAGTTGAGGTCAAATCCACTTCGATGCCAAGGAAGGGAGCATATAGGTCTCATAAGTTACAAGTTGCCGCTTATTGTCATCTGGTTGAAGAACATTTTGGTGAGCGCCCAAGTTATGGGATAATCAAATACGATGACGGTACATATAAAGTAGCTTATGGTAATGAAATCGAGCAGGATTTAACTGCTGTGGTTAACTGCATGCGTACCGATATGTCTGCTGCAAATGTATTGCGCTCACATGAATATTGGAACCGATGTATAGCCTGTGATTTTCAAACAGCGTGTGGTGAGGATTTGAATTTATAGCATAACAATGACAAAAGTACCAAATAGATTTCTTGTATTTCATAATCCCCAGGTTACTAGATCACAGCAAATTGCTGATGAAATCAATTTGCGTTTGCAGGATAAACCAGGTCTGGTTTCTACTACCATGTTGATATCTGAATTGGATCATAATGCTAATTACAATGCTGATATGTTGTTGGCGGTTGGTGGAGATGGAACCATGTTACGTGTGGGAAGGATAGCTGCGCAGATGGACTGTCCAGTTTTAGGTATTAATCTTGGAGAAGTGGGATTTCTTCCTCAAATACCTGAGAATGATTGGCAATATGCTATTGACCGAATTCTTAAAGGCGACTTTGAGTTAGAACCACGTATGCTTGTGCATGGGGAGCTTATAAGAAATGGTAACCAACTTATTAGCCAACATGCATTAAATGAAATTGTCGTAACTCGTGGTGCGTTAGCCAGACCCATTCGTCTTGAAACCAAAGTGGATAATGCTGCACTTGCTAATTATGTTGCCGACGGTGTGATAGTTTCTACACCTACTGGATCTACAGCCTATTCGCTTGCTGCGGGTGGACCGATTTTGCCACCAAATCTACGTAATCTTGTAGTAACACCTATATCACCTCATTTAAGTATGGGTAGTTCTGTTGTATTGTCTGAGGGTTGTACGGTGACAATAGTGATTCGAACCAACTATGAGGCTATTCTTAGTTTAGATGGACAGCTTGAGACGGTCATAATGGATGGAGATTGCGTGCGTGTACGGGCGAGTAGTCGTAACTGCAATTTTGTACGATTACAAGACCCTAATTACTTTTATAGTGATTTGAGTGAACGTATGTCTATTAAGGGGCGTGAACACAAATGACAGATTATGTAAAAAATAATCTGGCTGTAGAAATCGATCATCCTGTCAAAGGTACTTCGCCAGGATGTATAAATCATCCCGGACGTGAAACGACATTGAGATGTAATCGTTGTGAGATGCCAATTTGTCCAGATTGTGCTCGTAAGACACCGGTAGGGTATAGATGCGTAGGATGTGTGCGGCAACAGCAATCTATTTTTGATACGGTGCTTTGGCATGATTATGTAGTTGCGGCCGTAATATCGTTTGTTTTGTCTGGTCTCGCAGGAGTATTAATGGTGCGTTTGGGATGGTTTGTGATATTTCTTGCACCCACTGTTGCTGGGATCATATCAGAAATTATAAGGCGCGCTATTGGTAGGAGACGCGGCAAATACCTGAGTTATGTAGCTGTTGGATGTATGCTATTAGCTGGATTATTTAATCTTACAATGTGGGGCATTGTTTATTTGGCTATCGCATCTACAACTTTATATGCGCGATTGCGCAGTGTTTCTATATAGTTATTATGATCAGTGAATTAATTATAAAAAATTTGGCCATCATAGATACTATGAATGTCAGTTTTAAACCAGGATTCAATGTGCTTACAGGCGAGACTGGAGCTGGTAAATCGATTATTATTGATGCGATTAGTTTGTTGTTAGGTGGACGTGCCGATACTGTTCTAATTCGTGCTGGTTGTGATAAGGCGATAGTCGAAGGTGTTTTCATTATTGAACAGTCAGTGCAGAATGAAATTGCAGGTTTGTTACTCAAGGAAGGACTGGACGATTCAGATACCGCCAGACATATTACTCTGGGTCGGGAATTGCGGAGAGGTGGTAGAAATATATGCCGTATTAATGGACGTACAGTCAATCTGGCACTATTGCGTGATATTGGAAGCTTATTAGTAGATGTGCATGGACAATCTGAACATTTATCGTTACTTAGAGTGAGTGAGCATTTATCGCTTTTAGATCGTTTTGGTGGTCTTAATAAACAGCGTAAAGAATTAAGCAAAGTCATTGAAGAGATTACGTTTATAAGACGAAAGCTGGCAGAATTACGTAATGTTGAGATGGAAAAGTTGCAGAGAGTTGACTTGTTAAGTTTTCAAGTCAAAGAAATCAGTATGGCTGCATTGGTGCCTGGAGAAGAACTAGAGCTAAGATCTGAAAGGACCAAGCTAGCAAATGTAGAAAATCTTGCAGAAATTACAGACAAAATACTTGCTGTGTCAGGATATGACGGCAATGAGAGTGATCAAAATATTGCATCCGAGTCGTTAGGTGAAATTGCTGAGTTGTGTCATAGACTAGCTCGCATTGATCCTACTATGCATAATGTAAAAACTGAAGCTGAAAGCTTAGTGGATCAATTGCAAGAGTTCGTGTCTGAAGTACTTGTCTATAAGGATGGTATAGAATTTGATCCAGTTCGTCTTGATGAAGTGGAAGATCGCCTGCATTTAATTCAAGATTTGCAACGCAAATATGGCTCAGATGTAGAAGATATAATAGCATATGGCGATAGAGCACAATCTGAACTTGATGATATTGCAGGAAACACTCAAACGATTGAAGATCTAGAAACGTCTGAACGATCTCTAATGAAAGAGGCTGGACAATTGGCAGTATCTCTCTCTAAAAGTCGTCAAGAGGTTGGTGAAATTCTATCTACAGGAGTAATGATGGTTATGGCAGAGCTAAACATGGATGGATCTAAGTTCTCTGTGCAAATTGATTGGAAAGATGATCCAAGAGGTCTGCCTGTGAGCGATGGTAGGACTGTAGCCATGAATACTACTGGTATTGATCAGGTGGAGTTTTTAATAGCTCCAAATAAAGGGGAAGGTCTTAAGCCTATTGTAAAAATAGCTTCTGGCGGTGAGACTTCACGTTTAATGCTTGCACTACGTAGTATGCTTGCAACAGCTGATCGTAAACCCACTCTTATTTTTGACGAAATTGATCAAGGTATTGGTGGACGGATAGGTGCGATTATAGGCAAACAGCTTTGGAGTTTAAGTCAAACACATCAGGTCTTGTGTATTACTCATTTGCCTCCCCTTGCTGGGTATGGAGACGCACATTTCAAGGTGCAAAAAGAAGTGAATGGTGAGCGTACTCGCACTACTGTTCATCATCTTGATGGCAATTCTAGGGTGGAAGAGATTGTCGATATGTTAGGAGGTCAAGATGAATCGGTGCGCGAGACTGCTTTGAGCTTATTGTCCATGGCAGCTAATGACAAGAACGTAGGTGCTGCATCCTAACTGTTGTTGGGGTGTATTGATAAACACAACAACAGTGGGGCAGGTGGGACTCGAACCCACATAGGTTTCCCTGGCAGATTTTAAGTCTGCTGCGTATGCCAATTCCGCCACTGCCCCGCCAACTCCAATTGTACTGACACATCGTATTTAGTCAATAATTGTTTTGTCGGATAATACAGATTTCATATGCTTTATGGCCTCGTCAATATTGAGCAATGGTGTATTAAGCAAATGTTTCGCTTTAGTTACGTCCAATGTAAGGTTGCGTGGCCTTTGCAAACCGCTTTCTGATTGTAGACCAGGAAATATATTGGATTTCAAATCGATATTTAACATGTCAAGTATTTTTATGCCAAAATCCCAACGATTTATAGAGCTTGGACCTGCTATATTGAGGAAGCCATTAAAAGAGCTATCCGCCAGTTCTAGCAAACTGTGGGCGAGCGTATCTACCCAAATTGGGCATCGTATCTCATCTGTAAAAAGAACCACCTTGTTGCCTAACATTATGTCATCAACTAGCCATTTGGTCTGGTGATCTAGAGGGAATATTCCGTAAATAAGTGACGTCCTGACTATTACAGCTGAAGCACAGTTGTCCATTACAATTGCTTCAGATGTTGCTTTAGCTTTGCCATATGGATGTATTGGATTTGCTTTGGCATTGTCTAAATAAGGAGCATTGTCACCGTCTAATACCATGTCAGTTGATATATGTACTAATCGAGTTGGGCTATTTGCTACAGTTGAGACGATGTTTTGAATAGCAGGAACAATAGAATCTTCTGATCTGTTAGAGCATGCCGTATGAATTATCACATCCGGATTAAGATGTGTTAACACTGTACGTACATCACTCTTATTACATAGGTCAAGTTGTACAGGTGTTCCAAGGAGCGATTGATCAGGTGGATTAGAATGCCAACTATAAAACAAATCCCATTCTTTAGATAACTTTGCTACTCTATGTCCTAAATGTCCGGATGCTCCTGTAACAAACAAGCGCTTCGATTGAGTAGTCAACTTTGTTCTTTAATATTACTAACAACTTCTAAAGCCATACGAGCTGCTGATTGCTCAGCTTGCTGTTTGCTTTTTCCTTGGCCAGTACTGAAATGTTTTTTGCCTATGATTACTTCAACTGTGAACTCCTTATCATGATCGGGTCCGGTCTCAGCAATCGTCATATAATGAGGCGTTTCACCTAAAGTGCCCTGTGCCCATTCTTGGAGTTGACTTTTGTTGTCAAAGTGGCTCTTGTTTTTCAGGGATTTTCGTGCTTCCTGTAGCAATAGTGGTTCAAGAAACTTGGCTACTCTGTATATGTCAGAGTCTAGATATATTGCACCAACCAGAGCCTCAAATGTGTCACATAGTAGACTATGACGTTGTCGTCCCCCAGAATCTTCCTCACCGCGCCCCAATATAATTTTTTGGCCAAGTGCAAATTTGCTAGCTAGATGAGACAATTGCTCAGTACGGACTAGGGCAGATCGTAACCTAGTAAGTTCCCCTTCACTGAGTTCAGTGAATTCGCTAAATAACAATGAAGTTGCCACAAAATCTATGACTGCATCTCCTAAAAATTCTAGTCGTTCATTGTCATCGAATAAATCATTATTTTCGTTAAGACTAGAACTATGGGTCAGAGCTTGGAGAAGTAGCCCAGGATTTTTAAACTTGTAACCTATACTTTTTTGAAGGTCTTCCAACTCAGTCATACGTATTTTTTGAACAAAAGCACAGAATTATGACCACCAAATCCAAAAGAATTGCTAATGACGGCATTTATACACGCATCACGAGCATGGTTTGGAACATAATCCAAATCACAATCTGGATCTGGAGTTGCGTAGTGAATGGTAGGTGGAGATGTTTGTGTTCGAATCGCTTGAACACAGAAAAAAGCTTCGAGCGAGCCGGTTGCTCCCATCATGTGACCAGTCATGGATTTGGTAGATGAAATCGGTATTTCATATGCCCTTTTGCCAAAAACGGTCTTGATTGCTATAGTTTCAGATACGTCATTCAAAGGTGTTGCTGTTCCATGAGCGTTTATATAGTCTATATCTGAAGAGTTGACTTCAGCCATTTCCATGGCTTGTCGCATCGCTTGTGCTCCGCCCACACCTCGATCGTGCGGTGCAGTAATATGGAATGCATCACCTGTTATTCCATAACCAGACAATTCCGCAAGTATATTAGCTCCTCTTTCCTTGGCTTTGGTTAATTCTTCGAGCATCAGTACACATGATCCTTCACCCATGACCAAACCATCACGGTTCCTGTCAAATGGTTGTGGTGTCATGGAAAAGTCATCGTTTCTTCTACTCATAGCCCCTAGACGATCAAATGCCGCAATACCGATTTTGCAAATTGTTGCTTCTGATCCTCCAGCTAGGATTGCATCGCACATACCACTTCTAATTTGTTGCCAAGCTAGTCCTATGCCATCGGAACTCGATGCACATGCTGAAGCTACAGACAAAGCTGGGCCTTGAGCACCAATTTCTATTGCTACTAATCCGCTTGGCCCATTAGGCATTAGCATTGGTATAGTCAATGGACTGACTCTGCGTGGTCCATGAGCTACCATGTGACGTATAGAATCATCTAATGATGATATTCCACCTATGGAACTACTAATTACTACGCCTACTCTATTTGCATTTGATTCATTGATCTCTAAGCCAGAATCCAATAGAGCTTGTTTGCCAGCTGCAACAGCTAACTGTTGACATCGATCACGTCTGCGGGCATTAGCTGGACTCATATGTGCTTTGGGGTCAAATCCTTTGACTTCACATGCTATTTGTACCAGAAAATCACTAGAGTCAAATAATGTTATCGGTGCAACCCCACTGACACCTTCTACACAATTATTCCAACTTTCTTGTGCGGATAGTCCTATAGGGCTTATGGCACCTACACCTGTAATTACAACTCGTCTCATATAGTTTGATATATATACTATAAATTCATATTATTACAACAGCAACATAACTATATTATATAAGTTATTAGGCATCAAGAGATTATTGTTGTAGTGTCTGAGACAAAATTATTGTTTACGGACTTGAAAATTGGCTTTAAATTCAATATACTCGTAATAGATTACGAAAAATTTTATTGGGAGATTGATAACAATATGAAAGTTGCATATATTTTTAATAGTCCTCATGCTTCTATGTATAAGCTAGGACAAATGATTTTGCCACAACTTGAGAATGGCACACATCTAGTTACGGTTGTTGGCATGTTCTTTTT
>DFQC01000020.1 GCA_002377585.1 Anaerolineales bacterium UBA3499
GCTATGGGTGGTGAGTATGGTGCCTATGGTGGAGAATATGGTTCATTTGATCCTACTATACCCCCTCCTGCAGGTGAACTCACCGATGCTCCACCAGGTGTTCAAGATATCTTTGCCATGGCAGATGCCGGTGATATCACATATACAGAAGCTTATGAAAAAGCTGAAGAAGATTTTGACTGGCATTCGGAAGCACAAGAAGATATGGACGGCGAGTATGGTGCTGCGGACGGTGAGTATGGCGACATGGCAACTCCAGACCCAACAGGTGAACTAAGAGGACATGCTGAAGGTGATACACCATCACTTGACGACGATATCGATGACGACGATGACGATTCGGACTGGGATGATGATATTGATGATCACGATCATTTAGTAGATCTAGAGGATGATGAAGATGATGACGACGAAATGGAGTCGCCCTCTGGGAGAATGTAACACAGTCTGATATCTGTAAACAAAGAACAAACAACAACTATCTAAGAGTCGTTTAGTGTAAATAAAAAACACCCTACATCTGGATATAAACATGTAGGGTGTTTTTTTTACTTTCTTAAGACTATATCAACTCACAAATTTTCAACTCTTATGTAAATCAGTCTGTTCAATCAATTCAGACACTCGTAAAGCACGTGATACCGAGTCCACCAATGTGGCCATTAATGTTTCGTCTTCTGTAGAATAACCCATTCCCGAAAGTCGAGGTCCTAGGGCGAGCACCCCAGTCAATTCTCTAGCACCTTCTCTAACTACTGTCAAAGGCACGAGCATAGTAAAAGTCTGTCGCATACCTAGATGCAATGTGTCAAAAGTTTCATCCCCTTCAAAAACAGGATCCCCTCGCTCTAGCTCCTCAAAAACCTCCTGGCTAATGGGCACAGAATCAAACCTTTCATCGGTCATATTGTTCTTTTTCACAGCAGTCATGCTATTGTCATTACCACGCAAATATACAGCACCATGTCCAATTTGCAGTAACTCTATCGTTCTATCAAGAAGCAAATTCATCAGTTCTTGCCTATCAATCACATAACTAACTTTGTCAGAAAATGCTTTAATGGCATTACCTAGATCAACCTTTGCTGCATAAAACCTTCCATCAACAAAATCCTGTACTCTGTCCTGTACTGGCTGTATAAGAGCTCCTATTGCCAACGCTGTGATTGCTTCTATTATTCCGGGAGGCTCAGCCAATATAAGTTCTGTAAGATTTTCAATAACCCCGGACAATAACTCAAACAGAATCACCATTACTATTGTGAGCGACCCATAAACCAAAGCACGATTAATGAGGGAATCAACCTCCCATAATCCAAATCTCATAATAGATATCATCAATGCTACCGGTATCAATAGAAACGCCAAACGTGCAAAACCCTCGACAAACAGTATTTCATAAACCACTGCCACCATGCCGGGACTGCCAAGTGATGGGATAATGCCCTTCAATATTCCGGGCACATACATTCCTACTACTGACAACACAAAGCCGAAAAGTACCCATTTCGTTTGCTGCCGTTGCACCTGAGTAAACTCTTTCACATAGCTCCACATTTGTGCGAACAACCCAGTACTAAACCAAGCTAACATAACTAGGTTTCGTGTCATTGTTGGCCAAAGTGCTGGATTCAATGGAGATGCCTCATATACTAGATTAGATAGCTGCCAAACAACCCATATCCACGCCAGTGGCTTTGTCCAACCTGGACTACAGTCACCATCTGGAAAAAAATATAACAACAACAGTAAAGATGTTTCAGCTATCGCCAATGACGGGAGCGCAACATAACGCAATTGTGGAATGTTCATAAGTAATGCACCAATCTGATCACCTTGACTTGCCGCGTATGCAACAAGAGTCAGTGAAACAAACAGAGCTAACCAATCATCAGATTTATTCTTGAAAATCAGCCCGGCAATCACTAAACACACAACAACCTGTATAGACTGCAAAGCTATTAGGTATCCATGGTAAAACCCAGCACTCAAATTTAATTGTTCCAAAGCAATAGAGTAGTCAGGAGAACTAAACCAAAATTTAGGAAAAAACATAACAAAATCAAAATATGGTTGAATACTAGCCGCGAAAATACCAATTGTTGTCAACAGTACTAACGACCATATAGCACGCGCAATCAACAAACGCCAACCAGTAATAATGGTAGGTTCTTCGGGTGCTACACTACTATCTTCAAAATCATCCCAGGTTAATGGCTGAATACTCATACTTGCCTCCTATAAAATTATGCTACATTACAATATTACGCTGTTAGTCCCGCTACCATAACATCTAAAATAGTTTCACTATCGCTTCCTGTCTTCATCGCAACATCCATGCTCAGCAATCGCCTATATATGTGCTCTAGTGTGCTTAACTCGTAGCGTTGTGATTGTTTACTTACCTTTTCTGCAACAAAACTATGCAATCCTAGTATATTCTTCACATCAGATGTATTGCCACCTGTTTGTAGAATTTCCTTAGTTTGCAACAACAAACGATATTGCCTCACAATCATACCAAACACCCCTATAGGCTCTCTGTTTCCCTTATCTATCAGTCTACGAAGTTCGCGCATAGCAGTATGTCCGTCTCGTTCAGCTAACGAATCCACTAGCAAGAATATATCCGCTTGTCCAGCAGTCGGTACCAGTCGAATCACATCATGATCCTCAACGGATCTTTCCCAGTTTACATAAGCTAGGAGCTTGTTGATTTCGGATGACAATGCCCTGGGTCCATCTACTCCAGCATCAGCTAATGCGTACGCCCCTGAGTCTGTAAATACACCTCCCATTTTTGAGGCACGATCTTTTATCCACTGGAGTAAATTGTTTTTGGTGGGTAATAAACATTCTTCCAGCTTAGCACCTTTTATAGCACGCACTGCTTTTAGTAACCTGCTATTGCTAGGTAATTTGCTCTTCTCAACCACTATCAATCCAGTTGTCGAAGGTATCTTGGTAAGATAGCGAATCAAAGATTCCATCACATCTTTAGAAGATGTGCCTTTGTTACCACCATGACTCTTATCCATCAAACCCCTAACAAGCACCAATCGATAAGGACTTAGAAACGGCACAGCATCACAAGCTGCTTGCAATTCAGCAAAAGACAAGTTCTTAGCTTTAAAGTCACTAACATTCATCAGAATGTTGTCTTTTGAACCAAGACTTTCTATTAATGCCTTGACTTTTTCCTCGACTGCAAATTCGTCATTTCCATAGACAAGTGTAACGGGAGGTAAAGTGCTCATTCTGTGCAAGTGTAGCATGAAGCAGACATGCCATCAAATCTACAACGCATACTACAACAGTGAAATTACAACAAACTTAAAGGGTCCACTTCAAGCCTCCAACCGCTAGGTAACTTTATGTTTGCTAACTCTGCTGGGTCCGGACCACGTAAAACCACATGCCATCGATATCTGCCACCAGATTTCGAAAAAAAACATGGTGCTGGTCCGATAACATCGGTGCTACTTGCTCTATATTTGCGAATTCTTGTTCGCAATTCCTCAGCTATGGACTGCGCATCTGATTCAATAGTAATATTATTAGTGTTGTTTCCCAGCAGTCGTACAATTTTCCCAAATGGTGGGTAGTTGTGATGCCTCCTCAATTCAATTTCTTTCTTGTAAAAACCATCATAATCGTGTCTTGCAGCTGAAACAATAGCATGATGATCAGGCATATAAGTTTGCATAACAACATGACCTCCTAGACGGCTACGACCTGAGCGGCCTGCTACTTGAGTAAGTACTTGAAAAGTCCTTTCGGATGCTCGGTAATCTGGAAGTGTTAATCCGACATCACACGTTACTACACCTACAAGTGTAACTAGCGGTAAATCCAACCCCTTGGCTATCATCTGAGTACCAATTAATACATCAGCCTTCCGATCAACAAATCTGTTCAGTATCTGATCATGCGAACCTGCCGCTTTTGTAACATCTCTATCCCATCGTACTGTACGCGCATCCGGAAAATAGCGCTTTACTTCCTCTTCTACAGATTGAGTGCCTACACCAAAATGCTTAATACGAGTACTACTACAGCTTGGGCACGAGGACTTCGAATTATGTCGCAAATTACAGTGATGACAAACTAGCTTGTGATAAGTGCTGTGATATGTAAAAGGGATGCTGCAGCGCGGACATTTCAGAGTGTAACCACAGTCGCGACAAAACACATAAGATGCATGTCCTCTTCTATTGATAAATAGTATAGCTTGCTCCTGAGATTCAAGAACTTGAGACAACGATTTCTTCAATATACGGCTAAACATCGATCTATTACCAGCTCGTAGCTCATGTCGCATGTCTACAATCTCCACATCAGGTAAACTAATGTACAGCGACTCAGTTTTGTTGAAGTCAAGCGACTCATGTGCACATATATTGTCTACAACGCTATCCTGATACCCAAGTATTTCACCATGACCCATTATTCTGTCTGACAAGGTTATTTTGACAAATTTTTCCTTGTTCGCAAATGTCATACTAGTTATATCCGGTGTAGCACTTCCTAATATGCATACTGCTCCCAGCTGACTCGCATATGCCACAGCAGCATCTCTAGCGTTGTAATAGGGAGGCTGTACTGGTGGATCCTGTCGATAAGCCTCTTCATGCTCTTCGTCAACAATCACAAGACCAATGTTTGGCAGCGGTGTAAACAGAGCAGACCGTGCACCAACCACCACATCTAAATCTCCAGATCGACACCTACGCCAAGTATCATATTTCTCCCCAGCAGAAAGCTTGCTGTGAATCAATCCAACACGCCCTGAAAAACGTTCTAGAAAACGCCGTACCGTCTGCGGAGTAAGAGCTATTTCCGGGACTAAAACAATAGCCTGTTTACCTTGTTTCAATACTTCAGAGACAGCACGCATATACATCTCAGTTTTGCCTGAACCAGTCACACCATACAGCAAAAAAGGCTTTGGGTCTGATATTACAAACGCTTCCTTCATAATACTCCAAGCGTCATATTGAGCATCTACCAACTTGGGTGGTTTGGCCACCCTTACATTTAGTTCAGACAAGGAGTTCCGAATTGTCTCTATATTCTCTAGCATCACATATCCCTGCTTTACCAAACTCTTAAGGTCAGATATATTCGCTCCAGTTTCAGAGTAAACAACGCTTTTATCGACAGCTAAGTTGTGCCTAAACAAAAACCTCAAAACATCAAGACGTCTATTATGTGCCGCTTGTGAACGATCACTAAATTTCGTTTTAGCAAATTCTTTATCATTAATACCCGGAATCAAACGTACTATGGTCGTGGTCTTTGGTTTAACGTTAGGAGGTGAAAGTACTGCGGTCTTGTTGACAACTCCTCTAGATACCAAACGCTCAACTACTGACTTCCAGTTGCGAATCTTTAGTGTTTTACCTAAACGTCTTCCTTGTATAGGTCCTTGCTCTTTAAGTAGGGTTGTTATTTGCTTCTGATAGTCTGTATGCAGAGTCAGTCTTTCATCTGCCAATTCATAAATATAGTCGAACCGCTGACTTAATCCCTGTGGCAACATCATTACAACACAATCAACGAGATTCGTATAATACTTTTTTGATAACCAGCGTGCTAAATCCAACTGGGCTTTAGTCAACACTGGATATGGATCAAGTATTGATTCCACATATTTATAATTGGTCACATCAGTAGGCGGAATGGTATCCAAAGATACCACTATTCCCTGCACAAGTTTCCTACCAAATGGAACGACAACTAAGAGCCCAAAAGAAATCTGATTGCGCAGCTCGTCAGACACCTTGTAATGATAGGTGTTTGTTATCTTGGGAACATTAGGCAATATTTCAACGAACAAATTTTTTCCACGGTTGAAAACTGTGAGAACACACTAGTTGGTACCATCATATATATTATTGTCTCGGAACCAATTTACCTCTTGCGATAGACCGTCCAACACTGACGTTGTAGGTTCATACCCAAGAATAGTACGTGCTTTTTCAATATCGGCCCGTGTTTCCAGTTGATCACCAGGACGTTTTGGAATAATGCTAATTTTAGCTTGACGACCCAACAGATTCTCAATAATACTTATGCCTTCTCTAGTGGTTATAGAAACATTAGAACCAATGTTAAATATCTCGTTGTTACACTTACTCATGTTATCTAAAACTAACAACATACCATCCAGTGCATCTGCAACATAAGTGTAACTTCTATAATGATCATAACTACCATCAAACAACGTAAATTCTTTATCTTGCAAAATACATTCGATAAGACGAGGATACAATTTTTCGGGACGCTCCCGAGGGCCATACACAGAAAACAATCGCAATGAACATGCATCTATCTTGCCTTGACGACTAGCAGCCATGACTAGATGTTCAGCCGCGAGCTTAGTAACCCCATAGTATGAGGTTGGTTTGGTTTCGGCATTCTCGTTTCCTATGGCTTTAGCTCCATACACTGAAGAGGTGGATATATATATTAACCCACCAGAAACACTGTTGGCTTCAATTACAGCATCCAACAAACGATTTGTAGCAATGATATTATTGCGGATGTAATCATCCAAACTAGCCACACTGGATAGTCCTGGCTGAGCAGCACAATGGAATACAGCATCAACGCCCTGTAAAACATTGCTCAGAGAGTCTTCTGCTAGATCACATGAAACAAACGCGCACCCTTGCTCACGAATAGTTCTAATATTTCTATTCTTTAACTCACGTGCGTAGTTGTCTACAAGACAATCTATGCCAATCACATCATGACCTTTTAAAGCCAAGTGTTCAGATAACTGCGACCCGATAAATCCAGCTGCTCCCGTTACAAGTATTCTCATATATATAGAATTACATTTTCCTTGCATTTATCAGCAAGATGAATTATAGCTGCGCAATACTTAGTTTCTATCATCTAACCAGTCCAATATTAACGTTTGCTAAGAATTCAATCCTACAGCAGACTGGCTATCAAGGCAATGGTACAATTACGGTCGAATACTGGGATATAGTCATGTCATCTTCTGAATTTATATTTGACACTGCCGAAACAACCTTCGAGCATGATGTAGTCAGCCGCTCTTACGAAATACCAATAGTTGTTGATTTTTGGGCGCCTTGGTGTGGACCATGCAAAACCCTTGGGCCAATACTTGAAATGATCGCTCAGGAATGTGCTGGATCCTTCCTTCTTGCCAAAGTTAATGTAGACGAAAATCCTGGCCTAGCAGTAAGGTTTGGCGTACAGGGAATTCCATCTGTAAAAGCTTATAAAAATGGAGAAATTGTAGCCGAGTTCAATGGATCAGCACCCGAAAGAACAGTGCGTGAATTCATCCAGAAAGTAGCACCCAGCGAGACTGATACTATCATTGCTGAGGCTACAAGCCTTCTAGCTATACGTCAGTGGGAACAAGCTGAAGAGAATTTGCGTATAGTTTTAGATAGCCAACCTAATAACTCAGGTGCTACACTCGGATTAGTAAGAGCCCTTATAGCACAAGGTAAAGGCAATGAAGCTATTGCTTTCATTAATGATTTTCCTGCAGGATCGGAGATTGTAGCTGCACAACAATTAAAGCCATTAGCACAATTACTCGCAGAGGTGGAGGAGAATACCAATAAAAACCCAGCAGACATAGATACCCTACAAGCACAATATGGTCAAGCAGCAAAGCTTCTTGCCCGCGGACAACATGCTGCTGCTATGGACGGACTATTAGAAGTTCTTCGTTATGACAAAAACTTCAGACAAGGCGAACCTAAACTTGTAATCCTTGCAGTGTTTGCGTTATTAGGAGAAGAAGATCCGTTGACACGAGAGTACCGAGATGAACTTGCTAGTATATTATTCTAGCGTCGCTTTATTATGCTAATTTGCAATCCCCAAATCTTACATCGCTAGCCCTACTGGCTCATTGGCTTCGCCACCCAAACCACATAGCAAGTCCTCGAAGTCGGAAACCCTCTCACAAGTCAGCAAGGGTACTCGTATTTTGCGTACACCTGCTGGAGTATCCTCAATGTAACGTGCCACATGTTTTCTGAATAAAACCAGTCCTTTTTCTACTCCATAAAAGTCTATATTTAGTGCTAAATGCTTGCGGACCAAATCCAATCGATCAGATAATGTAACTTCCTGTCGATCTCTACGCTGCAGAATCCATGGATTACCAATAACCGCCCGACCTATCATTACAGCATCACATCCTGTATGAGTTTTGATACTTTCTATGTCAGAAACTGTACGAACATCACCGTTGCCAACAACAGGCACTGACAAAGACTGCTTTATTTCAGCAATTGCATCCCAATCAGCCCGTCCAGAATATGCTTGAGACTTAGTACGGCCATGAACGGCAACCAAGCTAGCACCATGATCATGTAACGCACGCGCAACATCCATGTAATTACGATTGTCGTTATCCCAACCTAACCTTATCTTTGCAGTAACAGGTATATCCAGAACATTTGTTAACTTGTCCATCAAGCGTGCAATCATATCTGGTTTCCGCAGCATTCCCGCTCCAGCTCCTCGTTCAGCAATCTTCTTTACATAACACCCCATATTAATATCGATAATATCCGGTCCTAAGTCCTGAAGCCATTGTGCTACTGACACTATACGTTCGACATCATGACCATAAATTTGAAATACGACCGGACGCTCATTAGAGGTATAGCACAGCTTCTGTCTGGCCCTTGGGCTACCATTCCGCCCCTTATTTAACTCATCTACGTTCACAAATTCTGTGTAGCTCATTGCTGAGCCCAATGACCTACAAATAGATCTGTATGGAAGGTCAGAGAATCCTGCCATAGGTGCTAGTATAAGGTCACCATAAACAGGAACATCACCAACGCGAAAATTTGGTTTGGTTAGCATGTCACCGATTATATCACCCGATTTACTTATACCATAAACGAGTGTTAAATCTTCATTTTTGAGTAAAAGTATGGTAACGTTTGGATAAGAAGAGATGCGACACTTTACATTTAAATAAATTTTTGGTTACATATGACAATTAGCTCTTTTCTATATAAAGCAAAATGGATGTTAGGTCTATACACATGAAAGCGTTCGAACTTTGCGTGCTTGACTTGAATCAGGTATTGCCTCACGAGCATTATGATAACAATCGGGTGGCACGATTATCTGACTCTCTGCAAAAATCAAATATGCTCAGAAACCCTCCGATAGTTACTGACTGGAAGGGTAAATACGTAATATTAGATGGAGCTACTAGGGCAACTGCGCTTAAGAAGCTAGATTGCCCACATATCGTAGCGCAATTGGTAAAACAAGAGTCTCTAGAGACAACCATTCCAACTTGGAACCACGTTATACACAATATAGATGTGGATAGTTTGTTTGACTCTATAGAAAATATTCCAGGTGGAAAGTTAAGGATTTCACCTGCTGATAACGTGGAACCAAACACAAATGCGCATAAAACACTGTTTACTATAATAGATAGTGAAAAAACAATATACACGGTACAAACATCTCAGAAAAGTTCTTCCAAACACTTAGATTTGTCTAACGCTGTAAATGCATATACCAGACGCACTAATGTCATTCGTACTCTTGATTCAAATGTTGAAATTCTTCAAAAGAATATCAAGAATTTTTCCGCTTTAATTGAATTCCCTCCGTTCACAATTCAAGAAATTCTTGATTCAGCCATAAACGGCAAGTTGTTGCCAGCTGGTGTAACCCGCTTCTTGATTACAAACCGCGTAATAGGCATAAATATTCCGCTAAATATTCTATTCTCTAGTAAGTCCATAACTCAAAAGAACAAATGGCTAAACAAAACCATAACAGAGAAGTATCACCAGAATAAAGTACGCCATTATACCGAGCCTGTAATTGTTGTTGAAGACTAAACCATAGTGTTTCCTATACTCCTAGGATTAGGCTCTAATTTGGGCGACCGTTTCAATAATTTGTGCTCTGCTATAGAAGCTATGACACCAGAGATAATGGTGCAAACAATATCACCAACATACGAAACTCAACCACTATATGTAACTCAACAACCTGAATTTCTCAACTTACTGGTCAGGGCCAACACCACGCTTTCGCCAATAAGTCTACTAGCATCAATTAAAGCTTTGGAAACTAAATTAGGGAGAAAACCTTCAGCACGCTTTGGGCCTCGCGCTATTGACATTGACATCATAGATTACAACTCGCAAATCTTAAACTTAGAGAATTTGATAACACCACACCCAAGAATGCATGAGCGCCTCTTTGTTCTAAGACCACTAATTGATATCGCACCAAACTGGATACATCCACGCACATGCAAAACAGTTCAGCAGTTAATTGATGATTTGTCTAATCCTGGACTTGTTAAGCATTACACACATTCTCCATTAAACAAATCTGAACAATGAACTATCATTCCGCAATCAATTACCTAAACAAATTTATCAACTATGAAATCAAACCTTCTACTGCTTACGCACCTGAAAAATTTGACCTAAATCGCGTCCGCAATCTTCTTAAGACAATTGGTTCACCACATTTAAAATACCCTAGTGTACATATAGCAGGCACCAAAGGTAAAGGTTCAGTAGCTGCCATGACTGAATCGGTGATTAGATCCACTGGTCATGTGACAGGACTGTTTACGTCACCCCATTTACACGATTTGCGAGAGCGAATTCAGGTTAACGGAGAGATGATCAGCAAGAAATCTTTTGCCAAATTATTAGATGACCTACAGCTCGAAATCGAATCAACTGCGAACATAACTTATTATGAAATTATGACAATATTAGCAATGGAATATTTTGCTCGCCAGAATGTTGATATAGCAATTCTAGAAGTAGGTTTAGGAGGCAGATTAGATGCAACCAATGTTGTAACACCAAAGGTATGTGCAATCACAACAATAAGCTATGATCACATGGATCTCCTTGGAAACACAATCGCGGAAATTGCTACTGAAAAGGCCGGAATAATTAAACCAAACGTGCCAATTGTATCTGGACCTCAATTAGATTCTGCTCTAACAGTACTATCTCAATATGCATCCGCACTAAACGCTCCTTTCATTGAAACAACCAAAGAATGGCGATGGGAACAGATTGCCAGTGACTTATCAGGCCAAACCTTCTCGATTTGGCGGATTGGTCAGAAACAGATTAAAGTCAGACACAGAATTCCATTGTTAGGTAAACATCAAATCGAAAATGTAACTGTAGTTATGTCCATAATAGAGCAGCTCTGCCAACAAGGTTGGAATATACCGCAAAGTGCTATAAGTCAAGGTCTAAAACAAGTGAATTGGCCTGCACGCTGTGAAATCTTTCAAACGAAACCACCTATACTTGTTGATTCATCACATAATCGAGCTTCGGTATTACAATTGACTAAAGTATTAGATGATTTGTTTCCTCAACAGAAAAGGGTGTTGGTTTTTGGTGCAATGAGTGACAAGGATATTACAGGTATGTTTGCTGAGTTGCTGCCATATTGTAGTCACACAGTTCTGAGCTCAACTGGCATGCCCCGGTCAATGAAACCTGACGAACTAGAAACTATATCCGCAGATTATAACTGTTATACTACCCTGGCTAGCAATACTGAAAGTGCACTTGATGCTGCTGAAAAATTGGCTGGGAATGAAGGTATGATAGTAGTGACTGGCAGTATCACTATAGCAGCCAGTATAAGACTATTAATTACACGTAAGCACCCTTATTCTACACTTCACTCATCTAAACAATCTTATGAAAAATAACCTTGAAATGATTGTACACGAAAAGGATAGTGAAAGAACAACTTGGCTAATATATCTCTTGGTACTTCTCGGATCATTAGACGCCTTTTACCTAACTTGGACCAAATTAGTTGGTATGGACGCTATTTGTCTAGGAGCAGGCAAATGTGACATAGTAAATGCAAGCAGTTACTCTACTATAGCCGGTGTACCTATTGCTGCTTTAGGTCTAGCTATGTATATACTAATTGGCGGAATTACCTTGTTGGAGCGTTTTAATCACCGTTTGCGGGAGACATTAAGACTAGCAGTGTTTGGTGTGTCTTTATTTGGATTCATCTACTCTATGTGGCTAACTTACGTGGCAGTTGTCATAATAGAGGAAGTTTGTGTCTGGTGTGTGGTTTCTGCAATAATCGTATCTGCTATATTTTTTACGTCTATATTTCGACTACGTCAACTGTAACAACAAAAACTTCAAACACACCCTAACAATATAATGGTCAGTCGTTCGGACGCCCCTCTAGAGTTCGACGTAGAATGTCCTCTTGTGCACTTGATTCCTTCTTGTTTCTTAGTGGCTTGTCTTGTTTTTCTTCGGCTTCGGGTTTCATTGCAGCACGCAATGCTAGCTCCATTGCAGTTGGAACAGGATCATCATCATCTTCACTGTCCATAAATTGCTGCTCCAAAGTACGCATACTAAGATTAATTTGCCGTTTTTTCTTATTGATTCCAATCAGCTGGACTTCTACTTCTTCCCCAATTTCTAAAATCTCTTCAGGATGCTCCACGCGTCCCATGGTAATCTCACGCACATGTACTAAACCGGGACGTTCCGTTCCAATATCAACAAAAGCTCCAAACCTTTCCAGTCGGGTGACTTTGCCTAGATATGTCTCACCTGACTTCAAATCGTTCCATTCTAATGCGAGAGGTTCTTTAAGCGTTAAAGATATCTGACCTGAGCTATCATCTTTTTTCTTTACCCAAACAGTAATTTTCTGACCAACATCTAAATCTTGCTTATCCATCCCATCATTATGTTTCTTAATCTCAGATATATGCAATAATCCATCATGGTCAACCCCAACGTCCACAAGCACACCAAAAATCTCTGTGCTCTTTACAACACCTTCTAGACGCATTTTACTTTCAATTTCACCTATTGCTTTAGGACCAGCAATGGTATCTTTATTATCTTCAGGCACTGTTCAAATAATCTCTCTATGGGAATTCCTGAAACTTATAATCTCGAGGCACCTCTATGCATGGAAACAAAATCAATCATGCATATGTAAATTTACAAAGCTCACTTTTGAGCTAATCTTTAAAAACCTAGCATCCGCGCAAATTATACTTAGCTAGTCTAGCATTGTCAAACTAACATATGGTATAGAAACAAGGTATAATCTCGGTCGAGCAACTGTCTTGTATGACAGTTAAAGTGTTAATCTGGAGAGACTAGATTTGCAAGCAATAATAACCGGAGTCGGAGGCTTTGCTGGCAGTCACCTAGCCGAATATCTCCTAAACAATACCGATCAGACAATTTGGGGTTGTGGACAATCGCTATCACCAATACTGCAGCCCAACACCCCATTAAACTACCATTGTATAGACCTTACAAACCCACATAATACAATGGACTTTCTTGATAGCATAAAACCAGACTATATATATCACTTGGCAGGACAGGCAGCAGTACACACTAGTTGGGAAGACCCCAAAGGCAACTATGACGCCAACGTATATGCCGCTATGAACATACTAGATGCCATCTGGAAACTTAATCTAAAATGTAGGCTACTTGTAGTCACCTCAATGGAGGTTTACGGTAAAGTAAGTCCTAGTAATATGCCAATCAAGGAAGATTTATGTTTTAGACCAAACAGCCCTTATAGTGCAAGCAAGGCTGCAGAAGACCTGTTGGCTCAAGCGTATTATTTAGGGCATGGGTTAGATATAATTCGTGTACGACCTTTAAATCACATTGGACCAAGACAAAGCGACCAGTTTGTAGCTACTGCATTCGCCAGACAAATTGCTAGAATTGAAATCGGTCAACAACCACCGACAATATTGGTTGGCAATCTTTCTGATCGCAGAGATTTCACTGATGTTCGTGATATGGTAAAGGCATATGCCCTAACAATGAAATATGGTAAATCTGGATCAGCATACAATATAGCTAGTGGAAATATGTATACTATTAAAGAGCTGCTCGAAACACTAATCAGTCTTTCAGATGTTAAAGTAACAATAAAGGTTGACACTAAACGTGTACGTTCCTCTAGCACACCACCGCTCATAGCAGATTGTGCTAGATTCAAAAAAATCACTGGCTGGGAACCAGAAATCACTTTTCAAGAGACACTATCTGATTTACTAAATTTTGAAAGACACAAACTAAAATCTGAAAACATAGAAGGAGACTCGGTGAAAAAGGTCACCTACTAATACAATGCCAAAAGCTCTCATTACTGGAATAACAGGACAGGACGGTTCTTATTTAGCTGAACTACTGCTAGATAAAGGGTATGAAGTAATAGGAATGGTAAGACGTACCAGTGTTATCAAGATCGATCGACTAAGAAACATACAAAACAAAATCACCTTGGTACAAGGAGATCTGCTGGATCAGGTTTCAATGGTAAGCGTTTTAAGAGAATTTGAACCAGATGAGGTTTACAATTTGGCAGCCATGTCATTTGTGCCTACTTCATGGCAACAACCAGTGCTAACTGGACAGGCTACAGCCCTAGGAGTCACAAGGCTATTGGATGCCATCCGCACCGTCAACTCAGATGTCCGATACTACCAAGCTTCAAGTAGTGAAATGTTTGGGAAAGTTAGAGAAGTCCCACAAAACGAAAACACTCCATTCTATCCACGAAGCCCCTATGGTGCAGCAAAAGTATATGGTCACTGGATTACTGTAAATTACCGCGAAAGCTATGACATGCATGCTAGTTCTGGAATATTATTCAATCATGGTTCACCTCGCAGGGGAATAGAATTTGTTGAACGTAAGATTAGCCTTGGGGTTGCAGCAATAAAGTTGGGACATGCTAAAGAGTTGCGCCTGGGAAACCTCGATGCTCGCCGTGACATAGGTTTTGCCGGTGACTATGTAGAAGCAATGTGGAAAATGCTTCAACAAGAGAAGCCTGGTGACTATGTAATAGCCACGGGAGAAACGCATAGCATACGTGATATATGCGAAACTGCATTTGCGCACGTAGGTCTAAACTATCTAGACTATGTGGTTTCCGATAGCAGATTCTACCGACCGGCAGAAGTCGATTTGTTAGTGGGGGACGCAAGCTTAGCAAACAAAGTACTCCAATGGAAGCCTCGTATGTCCTTTCAACAACTTATGCAGACCATGGTTGATGCTGATCTAGAAAAACTCGAATCAGGTGTTGAAATGCCTGATATAGTAGAGTTCACCACAGTAAGATACTAATACTCGCGAACAATTACAATGAATCCTGATACAAAAATACAATTTGGTACCGATGGTTGGCGTGGACAAATTGCCAATGATTACACGTTTGATAACGTCAGACGATGCGCTCAGGGATATGCTACCCATATGCTTGAACAAGGACATTCGGGCGAATCTATAATAGTAGGATATGACAAACGTTATGCATCAGAGCATTTCGCGAGAGCAGTAGCTGAAGTTCTATCCGCAAACAAATTAAATGTATGGTTGACCAACACTGCTACCCCAACTCCAGTTATAGCTTATGCGGTTTTAGAAAAACAAGCAGTAGGTGCAATTAACATAACAGCCTCCCATAACCCACCAACCGACAATGGGTTTAAAGTGAGAGATCATACAGGAGGAGCGATTGCTCCAGATGGCTTAAAAAATATTGAATCGCACATTCCAACTATCAGTGCAGTAAAAAGCAATATCACATCCAATACTCAAAAATTGATCCGGATATTCGACCCAGCACCTGCATATGTAGAACATTTAAATGAAATGGTTGATATAGATGCTCTTAGAAATGCAGGCTTTAATATCACAGTAGATGCTATGTGGGGAAATGGAGCCGGTTGGTTTACACGCTTCCTAAATGGGGGTAATACTATAGTAAAAGAAATCCACAACATTCGTAACCCTATTTTCCCAGAAATGAGTCGGCCCGAACCTATACCACCCAACATTGATGCGGGACTGCGAACAGCTGTAGAAAATGGTGCGGATGTCTGCCTTATTACGGATGGAGATGCGGATCGTTTAGGAATTGGTGATGAAAACGGGAACTTTATAAACCAGTTGCGTGTGTTTGGATTGCTAGCATTCTACCTACTAGAGGTTAGAGGAGCACATGGCCCTATAGTGAAAACCATTTCAACAACGTCGCTACTAAACAAATTGGGCCAAATATACGATGTTCCAGTGTACGAAACAGGAGTTGGATTCAAATTTGTAGCCCCTAAAATGACTGAAACCAATGCGATAATAGGTGGTGAAGAATCAGGCGGTTTCGCATTTCAGCACCATGTTCCTGAAAGAGATGGGATTCTTGCGGGACTATACATATTAGACCTTATGAGATTACTAGATCAAAAACCATCTCAACTACTAGAAACACTCTTTTCAAAAACAGGTACCGAATCCCACTACGATAGAGTTGACAGCACTTTTCCAAGTGATCAAAAAGAAAAAATAATAGATAGAGTACACAATGCTAATCCATCTGAAATTGGCGGCCTTACCCTAATAAGTGTAGATACAACTGATGGGTTCAAATTCAATCTAGAGGGTGGGGATTGGCTTCTAATTCGATTTTCTGGAACCGAGCCTATAATAAGAGTATATTGTGAAACCACCGATGCTGATAAAGTACAGAAAATTCTCCAGGATGGTCTTAGTATCGCAGGTTTGTCATAACACGGTCCGATGTTCTTAACAGACACGCATTGCCACCTCGATTTCCAGATATTTGATCAGGACAGACATCAGATATTGGAAAGAGCTGCGCAAAACAAGGTAACCAGAATAATCAATCCAGGCACGAATATTGAAACCAGCAAAGCTGCCTTACAAATCTCCACCCAATTTAGCTCAGTGTCTGCAGCTGTAGGCATTCACCCTAACGAGGTTTTGGATTTGGACAAATCAACATTGCAGAAATTACGCAAACTATCAAATCACCCAAATGTTGTAGCAATTGGCGAAATAGGTTTAGATTATTATAGGAACATCACACCGCCAGACAAGCAGAAACAGCGGTTTAGAGTACAGCTTGATCTAGCATCGGAGCTTGACCTTCCTGTAATTGTACATTGTCGCGATGCTTACGAAGACACTATAAATATCATAAGTGAGTGGCAATCCTCTATGGGATCTGCACCAAATCCTGGGGTGTTTCATTCGTTTAGTGGACTAGAATCTCATATGAACACTATATTAGATAAGGGTTTCTACATAGGGGTCACAGGGTCAATAACATTCAACAAGTCGAATAATTTAAGAGATATAGTAGCAGGTTTGCCATTGACTAAAATACTAATAGAGACTGATGCTCCATTTTTGTCTCCACAACCTAATAGAGGCAAAAGAAATGAGCCAGCATTTGTGCGGTGGGTAGCAGATAAAATCGCCGAGATCAAATCGGTCACGGTCGATGAGGTGGCAAACTCCAGCACACATAATGCACTAAAACTTTTTGGTTGGAACAATTAATATGTATAAACAGAAAGCACAATTAGAAGATATGTCAAAACTCTTGGAGCCGATAGGTCAACAATTGAACTCAATAGAATATCGTCTTAGAGAAACTTTTAGGGATCAGCATGATGTACTCACTACAGCAACTGAACACCTTCTTGATTCAGGAGGTAAGCGTGTTAGACCAATAGTTGCCTTACTCAGTGCTAGCATATTTGAATCTAATCAACAACATGCTGTTTCTCTGGCAGCTGCTGTAGAAATGCTACATACTGCAACTTTGGTACACGACGACCTGATAGATGGTTCTTTGATGCGTCGTGGCATTAAGACACTTAATGCAGATTTTTCTTCTGAAGTCACAATTCTCACTGGAGACTACTTGTTTGCCAGAGCAGCAAGCTTTGCAGCTCAAACTCAAAGCGTTCGAGTAATGAACCTTTTTGCTGAGACATTAATGACTATAGTAAACGGTGAGATCAAACAGAGCTTCGCAAATCAAAATACGACAAATCGCCAAAACTACTTTCAGAGAATACAAGCAAAGACCGCCTCAATGTTTGCGTTAGCAGCTGAGGCCGGAGCTATACTAGGCACTCAAGACGAGAAAGCAATTGATGCAATGCGGCATTATGGCATCAATACAGGCATAGCTTTTCAAATTGTTGATGACATTCTAGATTTTGTTGGTGACTCAGAAGACATAGGGAAACCTGTAGGAAATGACCTGCAGCAAGGACTACTTACATTACCTACACTATACTATATTGAAGACAATCCTGACAACTCCGATGTAGCATCTTTACAAAATGGGCATAACAAAGATCAAGACTTATACAAACGTGTTGTTCAATCTATAAGTTCGTCTTCAGCAATTGACTCTTCTTTTGCTGAAGCAAGTCGATATGTGGAAAGTGCAAAATCAGCTCTCGAACAGCTGCCTCAATCCAAGTATTTGGAGGCATTACATACTATCGCAAACTATGTAGTAGAAAGAAAGTTCTGACTTTAGAAAACTAACACTACAACACAATGAACATAGGTATTGTAACCGGCGAATATCCTCCTATGAAGGGAGGCGTAGGTGATTACACACGTAATCTAGCACTACACCTAACGACAGCAGGACACAAAGTTCAGGTAATTACTGATCAGCGCTGTGTAAGCCCTAGCAATAATGATGAACACAAAATCATAGCCAATATTTCTAAACGCTGGAGTTGGTTAGATCTTTGGAGAATTCGTAGTACAACATCGGAATTAGATGTTGTGTGTATCCAGTACCAAGCTGCTGCCTATGGTTCCATGAGTCCACCGATTCATTTTCTGCCTTGCCTCACAATCCCTCCAACCATAATAACTTTTCATGATTTTGAACAACCTTATCTCTTTCCAAAGGCTGGCAATTTGCGAAAACATGCTATTTGGCAAATGGCTCGATGTTCAGACGGAATTATAACCACCAACTCAGAAGATTATCGTATTTGTACAAAAGCACTGTCAACACCACGAGTAGTAGAAATACCTATAGGAAGCAACATTCCGTATCACTCCATGGATAGATTGTCTAACATTGACATACGTGCACAATACGGAATTGGTGAGGACGAATTAATCATAGGGTACTTCGGTCTAATGAACAAAAGCAAAGGTGGTAAAACATTAATACAAACGCTTGCTTCATTACACTCTAATGACATACCAGCTCGTCTCCTTCTAATAGGCGAATTAACTGGCAGCACTGATGCCACAAATGCAAAATACTATTCAGAGGTAAACAAACTAGCACATGATTTAGGCGTAGCAAAACACATTGTAAAAACTGGGTACCTCAATCCATTAAACACATCTGCCGCGTTGTTATGTTGTGATCTGATGGTGCTACCATTTATAGATGGGGCCTCATTTCGTCATGGTTCGCTTCTTGCTTGTCTGACGCATGGATGCCCAACGATAACTACCAATCCAAAATCAGAGAACAAACGTTTACAAAATGAAACAAACATCATGCTAGTTCCACCCAATCACCCAACATCCATAGTGAAAACAATAAAAAAATTACACGAAAACGCCATGCTAAGGACAAACATTGGTCAGGCAGCTATGTCGCTATCTAGAGATTTTGAATGGCAAAATATAGCTGACCAAACAACCGATTTTATTGACGAAGTTTTGATGAAACACTAAGACCAACTGTGAATATTCGTCATCAAAACCTGCTTGCATTAGTACTAATCTTGTTTGTCACAGTCGGCGCCGTATTTGCAATGACGACACCTCTATTTGAGGCATCAGACGAATTATGGCACTATCCAGTGGTCTGGAATATCGCACAAGGAAATGGACTACCTACACTTAACCCAAATGATCCAGGTCCATGGAGACAAGAAGCGGGCCAACCTCCCTTGTACTATTACATCATGGCACTAGCAACAAGCTGGATAGACACATCCGACATGCATTATGTTCGATGGTTAAACCCACATGTCGACACAGGCGTGGTAACAATGGATGGCAACATCAATATGGCTATCCATCCACTAAAGACAAATTCCTGGCCATATACAGGAACGGAACTAGCGATGCGATTAATACGTATATTATCTGTGATTATTAGTGCAGGCACTGTATATCTTACATACCGACTCGCGCTAGTCATTAAGCCTGGTCACTCAATATTAGCGATTGGAGCAGCATCAATACTTGCATTTACTCCTATGTTCGTGTTCATATCAGGATCAATCAATAATGATAATCTGGCAATGCTAATCGCAAGTGCAACCATATTAGTCGCATCGAACGGATGCAATATAGAAAAACACAATAGTAAATTCAGGTTCCTGTTAGGAAGAAATTATTACCCTATTCAAGGTCACATAAGCGTTTACCACGTACTGTTGGGTGTACTGTTAGGGCTAGGTGCACTCACGAAACTATCACTACTAACTTTGTTTCCAATAGTTGGGTTGTCAATATCCTATAACAACATACTTTACTGGTGGAAAGACCCAAATCGCAAACATTTTAGAGCTTGTGTTAGTTACGCATTACTACTGACATCCCAATTGGTCGTAATTTTTGGTTCCGCTATATCAATATCTGGGTGGTGGTTTATAAGAAATTTGAGGCTATATGGGTCTCTCACAGGAATAAATATGTTTGTGGAAGTATTAGGAAAGCGGTCTCATTCAGCTCCTTTAGCACAACTATGGAGTGAACGTGCAGGATTCATGCAATCATACTGGGGTCTCTTTGGCGCAGTGAATGTTCCATTACCCCAATGGGTTTATGTAACACTAAACACACTAGCCTTAATATCTGTAGTTGGGCTCACAATGTTATTGGTACGCAAATTAAAAGAGAGTGGTTGGCAAACAAAAAGCTGGTTTCCGTTCGCACTCAACGTAGTATTTATATGTGTAGTAATTGTTTCTCTAATCAGATGGGCAACCGATACATGGTCATCTCAAGGAAGGTTGGTGTTCACTGCAATTCAAAGTATTACGGTGTTATTTGCTTTAGGAATATATAGTTTAGTTCCAAGAAGCTTTTACAAGGTTCGACCATTTGTAATAGCATCTTTGTCACTCTTTATGTTTACAATTGTCGCAATCACCCCAAGTTCGATAATAGCACCCGCATATACTGTACAAACCACATCTAATCTAGAAGACCTCTCCCCAGCAGAATCGGTCGATTTGTCGACAAAAGACGGCAAACCTCAAATGAGCCTGCTTGGGTATACGTTACAGTCATCTTCTGTGCGTCCTGGCGAAAATTTGAAATTAACACTATTCTGGAAATCAATTGCGAAGATGAATGCAAACTGGAGCGTGTTTGTACATCTATTAGACCATAACGGCATAATCGTAGCACAAAGAGACACGTACCCTGGCCTCGGTTTGTTGCCTACAAGTTTAATGACACCTGGTATGACAATTGAAGATAAATACGTTATACCAATATCGAATACCGTGAGTACTCCAACAAACTTGCGTTTGAATGTCGGTTTGTATAATTTCCAAACTGGAGAACGCCTGTACCAACCTGACGGAGAAGATCGTATTTACATAGGCACCCTAAAACTAGAATCTAACCCTGGAAACCATCCCAATCCGGTGTCAGTAAATTTCCAGAACCTTATTAAGCTTATAGGATATGATACAAACACTAGGGTAATTACTGCTGGACAAAATATACATCTAACACTATATTGGCTTTGTACAAAAAACATGCGATATGATTACACTGTTTTCGCGCAGGTGAGGGGTGATGGTAATCAGGTGTGGGGCCAACATGACTCTTGGCCTGGAGCAGGATCTTATCCTACTACTTCCTGCGAGCCTGGCGATATAGTAGAAGATGTCCACCCTATAGACGTAGCGCCAAACACACCTCAAGGTGTGTATGACTTGCAAATTGGATTGTATGATGACACAGGCACACGTTTGCAACGTATAAATTCGAATGGTCGCTGGTCTGAAAACTATGTATCCCTTAACAAAATCAAAGTGACAATAGAACACTAAATATGCTGCCTCTTATCCGAAAGATTCAAGTCAATAAAACCATAATTCACATTTGTATTCTTTTGTTGTTATGGATATTATTTTTCTGGCGATTTTTTGCAGATGGCCCCAACCGAGTAGTTTTCCCAGACGGGGATTTCACACAGCAATTTTTCATGTTTAGAACAATAGCTTTTCGACAGTTATTGTCTGGTAATATACCGCTATGGACTGACTGTTTCTTCGGTGGATATCCATTCCATGCTGACCCTCAAGCGCAATTATTTTATCCGCCTGTTTTATTAAACTTTGGTGTAGTGCGACTATTAGGCTACGACAGTTTCCCGATGATAGCATTGACCGTTGAAACAATATTACATTATTTAGCTATAAGTATATTTGGTTACTTGTTTTTAAAAGAAGAATGTGGATCCCGAATAGGAGCTTTGTCAGGATCAATTATCCTAACTTATGGAGGATATCTTACTGGATACCCCCCACTACAAACAGCCAGTTTAGAGACTGCAACATGGATGCCTTTGATACTGTTAGCATTGCGCCGATTTGTGTCAAGTGAAAGTGGACCCGCAATTGCCGGGGTGATTTTCGCATATTCTTTGGCATTTTTTGCAGGCCATCCTCAAACATTCCTCCTGATAATCTATTTGAGCATAGCTTACTTCCTTTATAGATCAATAGTGTCAGGACGCACTTTATTATGGATTGTGTCCTGGACCTCTATAATGTTCGGTCTATTGACTCTAACTGTTGGTGTACAACTCTTTCCACAAATACAGTTTCTTGCGCTATCAACTCGTTCAAGTCTGCCGTTTGATGAACTGTCAAGTGGCTTCGCAACTTACGATATTGTGCAATTCTTTGTAACCAGACTTGTCAGCACTGATCTTTGGCAGCCACTATATATTGGAATAATGGGTATAACGTTTGCTCTAATAGCTCTTCCACTTAAACGTGATGGGCCAGTACGCTTCTGGTTAGGAACTGCGCTTGTATCTCTATTAGTTTCCTTTGGAAGCAATCTGGCCTTGTACCAAATGGCATACTGGCTGCTTCCTGTATTTAAACTATTCAGAGGACAGGAAAGAGCAGCTGTAGTCATAGCGATGGCATCGTCGGTGTTAGTATCATTGACTGTTTCGGCAATTACAGGGCCTCTCAAACGCAAACAACGCGCTGTTTTGTATGCTTCACTTAGATGGGTAAGAAATCTTGTGCCAGTCGCTATAATATTGTTAATCATTGCTGTTGTCGCAGCTCAGAATCTTCCAGAAGTCTGGGGTCATATTCCAGCACGACTAGGCCTTTTAGTTATAGGTATGGTGCTAACAGTATTTGTATTAACCATTAGACCATTAAGACGTATTTTTCCTGTAGCACTTATTTTTGTTATCAGCATAGAACTGTTCTCTGCTAATATATCCACAAACGCTTACGCGCCGTTTGATCCATACCCTGAATTATCATTGATAAAACCGATCCAACTAGACTCTAACACGGACCGCTGGTTCCGAACACAAGATGATGCACGTATGCAAGGTCATTGGGCCTGTGCGTATGGATTGCGCGAGTGGGGCGGTATTTCACCAATCCGTTTACAGACCTGGGTGGATTTCGACGCACTAGCTCCAGAGCATACAAGATTTAGAATGCTTGGAATTGACTATTTGATTTCATGGAAAATGCAGCCAATGACCAGGGAGGGTCTTCTCTTGTCAGCCACACCAATCTATCAAGGTATGTCACCATCTGGCGACGCTAAAGTGTATCGGCTTCCATGGCAAGCTCAAAGAGCATGGTTGACAGAGACAGCATATGGTCTCACATCAGCATCTAATATGTGGAAAATTATACAATCCAATGATTTTGAACCCTACAAAGTTGCGCTCACATTATCATCGAAACAAACAATAGATTCTACTGGCGGGAATGTCAAAATTCTATCTGATAGACCAGGTTATATTGAGTTAGCTGTAAACAACAAGGACGAATCTCTACTAGTGTTCAGTGAGGCATGGTACCCTGGTTGGACTGCCACAACTAATGGCATAAAACAACCCACCGAAATGGTTAATGGGTATATACAGGGTGCACATTTAGAAAATCCAGGACCACAAAAAGTTATTTTAGAGTATGACCCCTTATTGTTGAAACAAGGATTAATTGCAAGCATAATAGGTTTAGTGTTGACATTATCTCTATGTTTTTGGAAGAAGGGCTACACAAATGATTGATATCTACAAGAAGTCTGGCTCTATTGAGTCGACTGTTGTGGGAACAGTAATAGCTCTACTGGCAACAACCATTGGTGCTCTACTAAGCTTAGCAAGCGCTTGGATAGCAAGTGGTATCCTACTGTCCGTAACTTTCATCACTTGGGCACTAATTCAATCAGAGCTTGCACTTTGGTCTACTATTATTATCTACTCTCTCATCCCATTCGGTACACTACCATTTAAATTCATATTGACCCCTACATTTTTGGACATTACTATCGCAACTGTCTATTTGGTTTTTTTCTCACAACGACTAAAATCCAGTCGCCGTCCTATTGTTACTACTCCAGCTCACGCACCAATTATCATATTTATTCTATTGTCAATTTTGTCTTTCATTTTAGGTTCTGGAAATACAGTAATTGGTCCTAATTTATTGCGTAAATTTGTAGGATATATACTAAACATATCAATGGCTTTAATCATAGTAGACCAAGTACACAACAGATATATTCTAAATCGCATGATAAGAATCATCATTTTGTCGGGATTTGCTGCAGCAATACTAGGTATCGGTCTATATGTTGCTCCAACAAACTTGTCTGAACTAAGCTTAAATTACCTTAGTGTCTTCAATTATCCTAGCGGTAACGTTTTGCGATATATTGAGGATAACCCTGCAAACCCTCTCAGAGCTATCGGCACCTCCGTAGACCCTAATATATTTGGTGGGCTTTTAGCAATAGCAGGAGCTCTCCTTGTACCACAAACAAGTGCCAACACTCCTGTTTTTAAGCATCGTTTTACAAGCGTTCTAATGCTTATTGTGATAATAACCACCCTCTTACTTACTTATTCACGTACTGCAATGTCTGCTCTGTTAGCATCGATAGTGTTTGTTGCCGCCATAAGGAATCGGAAAGTATTATGGATACTAGTTGCTATGATACTGTTGATATTATTCCTACCTTTGTCCCAACAATATGTCTCCCATTTCACAGATGCTATCAAAGGTCAAGACTTAGCCACCAGTATGCGTTTAGGTGAATACAAAGATGCACTTATTCTTATAAGCCGCTATCCTGCTTTCGGAGTCGGTTTTGGAGGAACGCCTGATATAGACATATATTTAGGAGTTTCAAGTGCTTATTTACTGCTAGCTGAGCAAGTAGGACTAATAGGTTTTAGTGGTTTCTTGATAGCAATTACCACAGTGTTTGTTTGGGGCATAAAACACAAATCCGATTCCTTAACAAACAATTGTTTGTCTTCTCAATGGTTGGGTATATATGGGGCCCTTGTAGCCACAACAATCATTGGTGTATTTGATCACTATTTTGTTAACCTCGATTTTCAGTCTTCTCAAATTTCTTTCTGGGTCATGATAGGCTTAGCTCTATCCGTGACTCGAATTTCTCAAGAGTTAAAGTAGTTAAATATCATTCGAGAAATATTAGCGACAATAGGGGCGCTATTCTCCCACTCAAGATACTCCGACTGCCATACATAAATAACCACTACGTAATCGCCTCCCGGGGAAAACACAATTCCAGCATCCCCTATAGTGTCCCCATCGCCAAACCCATGTTTGTGAGCCACAGAAACTCCTTCTGGTACTCCTGCCTCTATTAACGTAGCAATTTTATTTCGACTGAGCAAACTTAATATGGACTGACATTCCTGTTGAGTAATTAAATCTGCAAACACTAGCGATATACCTCCCCCACCATCCCGACCGCATTGATATAACATTGTCAGCAAATATGCCATGTCATCTGACGTGGTCTGCATAAATGCATCCGGGTCAGTGTCAAAATCAGTACGCCTATTTGCGCTAGTTTGTACCACTGGTGGAACTCCACCCTCTTGATCAAAATAGCCAGCCATAAAAGTGTTCTTCAATCCTAAGAGCTGCATGTTGGAAGTCAACACAGACGCTCCAATGATCTTATCTCCATTTCCAATCTGGCTCAGCAAAATATTGGCATATAAATTAGACGACTCTACTATTGAACCCTCAATCAATTTCGCTGTTTCCTCCAAAGGATCATTGTCGAGCACTCTATAAGTTTCCAGTATTATGGGTATCTTCATAATACTGAGACCAGCATAAGCAATTCCTTGATTAATACTAAGTTGTTCTCCACTAAGTAAATCAACAACTTCCACGCTTACAATTCCATTAAAGTCCAGTTGTTCGATATAGCTATCAACCAACTTCTCCAAAGCATTTATAGTAGGAATATCGTTAGAGTTATCTTGTACAGTCAAAATCACTCGCCTGTTTGTGGGTACTCGTAAGGCCATGTCTATTATTGTCATTGAAGATTCTATGTCCAAGTTGTATCCTGGTGACCCAGGTACTACAACAAGAGATTGTGTATCCAATTTTGGGGGGGTGGGTGGTAAATCATAGCGTGATGCCAAGTCAACCAAAAAATTACGCAGCTGAGATCTGGAATATTCAGCAACTATCGGAACAACAGCTGGACCACTAGGACGCCGCCACAAATAATCCCAGTAGCTAGACCAAAAACTAGTGTCTGTCCTGTATGTATCAGCAATTGCAAGCATAGATTCTGTTGCTAAACGAAAACTAATCTCTGCTGGTTCTAAATAAAACACCTCGTTTTGATAGTGAAGTTCCACAGGGGTGGCATATACTCGAGTTAATGTGTCCTCAGCGTCTCCAAGTGACATACCTCCAACTGGCACATCGGCTATGGTCATTCCAAGCTGTAGATTGGATCTTATGTTTTGGTAAGACACTAGTTGTAGTACCAACGCCAACACTGACGCCAGTATCAACAATATAGCAGTCCATTCAAGTAGTGTAGTATTAGGTCGGCGCTTCATAATATTTGCTATATATAGTTCGAGTATATCATGGTCAATCTTGACAACCTTTAAGCAAGTTGACATGAAATGTTGCTGCTCATATACTTTACACTTGTAGTATACGAAGAGCAAATTGTTGTTATGGCAGAAAATGTTATGAACGAGCTTTTGTGCGTAAACTGTTGTTAATCTCATTTTAACAACCACCAATCAATTGTTTATGAATCGCTCAAATTTGCGAATTAATCAGTTCATAGGTATAGTTATGGGACTGGTCGGAACTCTTATGGCTGCTAATTTCTGGCCAGAAATTAGAAACGGTATTGGTGGTTGGAGTGGAGCTATATTGTGGGGCGTTGCCCTTGGTGGCATGTTTGGGTCAGTAGGCCACATATACACTATTGGCAAATTTGTAACAAAAAGCAACAACCGCCTGATAAACTCAATCATTGGATTATTGCTTCCATTTGCATTAATAGCCATGCTTTTGGTTCTTATGAATATCAATATATTCAATTAATGGATACCAACAAAAGTGGTTCAGAACATCAACTGTACAAATGAAATGGAGATACAAGAAATCATACGCACCAAAATTGTCGACAGATTACTATCAATACTTTATACTTTATCTGTTTGTACAACCTATAGTAATTAATCTGAACAGTACAGTAAATGGAGGTTGCTTTAAATAATGACAGCGCCAATTGAAGTAGACAGTAAAACATTTGACAAAACCATATTACAGTCGGACAAACCTGTTATGTTGGACTTTTGGGCTCCATGGTGCGGACCATGCAAAATGATAGCGCCAATACTTGATGACCTCGCTACACAATACTCAGGGAAAGTTACTATAGCCAAAGTAAATACAGATGAGAATTCCAATTTAGCAATGAAGTATGGCATACAGGGAATTCCCACAATGATTTTTATAAACCAAGGCGAAGAAGTAGATAGAGTAGTGGGTGCTAATACAGCTGCAACTTATACAAGTAAAATAGAAGCTATGTTGGAAAACTCTAGCTAGGTCAAAAATATATGTGCACACACAGGATAAGCGAATCTTTCTGGTTCGGCAACAATTAATAATATTAACTTTTGTTCATATGCTCGTTATATTGTCCAACAATGATTAATGAATCTTTCAATAATGTTTCACTACATGTATCGATACAAAAGGGAGGGCACCCAACAAGTGACCCTCTCTTTTTTTTATCGCTGTATATCAAGGTGCTAGGTGACTAAATACATTTTTGTTACTGGTGGAGTAGTAAGTTCTGTCGGTAAAGGTATTGTAGCCGCCGCTATGGGTCGTATGCTCAAAGAAAGAGGCTTGCAAATATCAGTACAAAAGCTAGATCCGTACCTTAACGTGGACCCTGGCACTATGTCACCTTACCAACATGGAGAAGTCTTCGTAACCAATGACGGTGCTGAAACGGACTTGGATCTTGGGCATTACGAACGTTTCATAGATATTAATCTCCAGAGTGTTTGCAATGTCACTACAGGGCAACTCTATTCTGATATCATCACAGCAGAGCGCCGAGGTGATTACTTGGGAGGTACTATCCAGGTAATTCCTCATATTACCAACGAGATCAAACGCCACATCAAACAAGTTCCTATCGCAACAGGAGCAGATATCATAATAGTAGAAGTAGGCGGTACTATTGGTGACATAGAAAGCTTACCCTTCTTAGAGGCTCTAAGGCAGCTACGTGCCGAACTTGGGAAAGACAACGCTGTTTACGTGCATGTTACTTGGCTACCTCACATAGGGGCAACAGGCGAATTAAAAACAAAACCTACCCAACATTCGGTCAGAGAACTTCGATCTATTGGTATTTCACCTGATGTAATCGTTGCACGTGCCGATTACGACATATATCAAGATTTGTGTACTAAGATTGCTCTTTTTTGTGATGTACCAGAACAAGCCGTTATACCTCTTACAACAACAAAGACTACTTATGAGGTGCCACTATTGTTGGAGAAACGAAATCTAGGTACTTATCTAGTAGACAACCTCCAGCTTCACGACAAACATAAACATCCAGACTGGTCAGAGTGGAACAACTTAATTAAATCTGTTTACAATCAGGCAGACACATTACAGATAGCTATAGTGGGAAAATATATAGAACTTGAAGATGCCTACATTAGTATTAAAGAGGCATTACGCCATGCTGGATCAGCACAAAGCCACAACATAGAAATCAACTGGATACAATCTAGCACGCTTGAAATTAGCAACACTAATGATTTGCTCCGAAAATGTGACGGTGTGATTGTTCCTGGTGGCTTTGGAGAACGTGGAGTAGAAGGCAAGATTGCTGCTGCCCACTGGGCAAGAACCAACAAGGTTCCATACCTTGGTCTATGTCTAGGAATGCAGGTAATGTGTATAGAGTTTGCCAGATTTTTGTTAGGCACAAGTGATGCAAACTCAACAGAATTTAACAAAGACACTTCTAATCCAGTTATAGATCTAATGCCGAATCAACGTAACATTAGTGAAATGGGTGGTACGATGCGCTTGGGTGTATACCCATGTATGCTCATACCTGGCACTCGCGCTGCGAAAGCATACGGGAATGTAGAGAATTCAAATGTCAGCGAGCGGCATCGTCACAGATTCGAATTCAACAACGAGTATCGCCAAGTCTTCATTGAAAACGGTATGGTGTTTTCAGGGCTTTCACCAGACAAAGAATTAGTTGAAATTGCAGAACTTAGTGACCACCCTTTTATGTTAGGTAGCCAATTTCACCCTGAGTTCATTTCTCGCCCTAATCGCCCACATCCTTTGTTTTCAGCTTTTGTAAAAGCATCAACAAAACTCAGACTCTCGCCTAGTTAACCAAACTACTAACAATGTATCTGCCAAACCACTTTGTGTGGGGCACACAAACATTTCTAATGGGTGTCATCAATGTTACTCCCGATTCTTTCTCTGGAGATGGTTTCAGCCAAAAGAATGACGTGGTTGCCCATGCGTTAGGCCTAGCTACAAAATTTGTTGAAGCCGGAGCACATGTGATAGATGTTGGCGGTGAGAGTACAAGGCCCGGGAATACACCCATCACAGTAAGCGAAGAATTAGACAGAATAATACCTGTTGTTAAGACACTAGCTGACCATGTTTCAGTACCAATATCAGTCGATACAAGCAAATCAATCGTAGCCGATGCAGCACTTGATGCAGGAGCATCAATTGTGAATGACATATGGGGACTACGTCAGGATCCAGAACTAGCCAACATTATATATAAGCACAAATCAGCAGTCATCCTTATGCATAACAGCAGCCAACAACTTGAAACAGAAGTTGATGAAATGCTTGGTAGCAGATACAAGAGCACACTTTATAATGACTT
>DFQC01000007.1:0-168693 GCA_002377585.1 Anaerolineales bacterium UBA3499
GTAAGGACAGCAGCACCAACATGGTATCCTGAATAGGGTACATATGCGGTGTCAGTCGCAGCGATGGCAGCTTCAATGAGACTGTGCTGGGCAGCGCTTAAGTTTTCTGAAGATATATTTTTCATCTGCTCTCATTTCCTATAGTCCGATTATACATTTTATGAACGAAAGAGTCCGTAGTTTAAGATTGTTTGTTGATTGTTATTTGAGTTAGTGCTTGGCCAATGTCGTTGATAACATCATTTGGGTCTTCTAAACCTACTGATACGCGGATCATGCCATCCTTAATGTTCATTTTCTCCCTTTCAAGTTTTGGTATGTCCAGAAAGGCCATGGTAGCAGGTATTTGTGTAATTGTTCGGACGCTACCCAAACTTGCCGCAAATGCACACAACTTCAGATTGTCACAGACCTCGATAGCTGATTGACCATCTGCAACCTCAAAAGTAAGCATAGCACCATATTTAGGCATTTGCGTTTTTGCTATTTCATGATTGGGGTGGGAGACTAAACCAGGGTAATGTACTTTTTGGACTGCCGGATGACCGTCAAGGTAAAGTGCTAGCTTCATAGCTGTTTTGCATTGTCGTTCCAATCTCACGGGCAAGGTTTGAAGTCCACGTAGAAGCATCCACGCATTGAATGGTGAGAGAACTCCACCTAGTTTTACATGTGTGCTCCAGCGCAAATCATGTAAAAAATCATCCGGCAGATTAGTTTGTTTAATAGCTATGATGCCTCCTAAGACATCGTTATGTCCTCCCATAAATTTGGTTGCACTTTCTACGACAATGTCAACCCCCCAATCAAGTGGGCGCATCACATACGGACTAGCAAATGTGTTATCACATATTACAAGCAGATCATTATCACGAGCTAATTTTACTAGAGGGGGTATTGCAGTTACCCTCATGTTTGGATTAGCTATTGTTTCAAAATATAGAATTTTTGTATTCCCTTTTATTGCTTTCTTTACAGTCTCTATGTCATTACAGTCTACAAATGTAGTTTCAATCCCGAAGTCTGTGAGTCTATGATCAAACATTTCGTGTGTAGAGCTATAGGTAGTCCAATCAGATACGATATGGTCACCAGGACGAAGTAAAGCCAAGCAAGTTGTTGCAACAGCTGCCATGCCTGATCCGAGAGCAAGACAACCATCTGCGTTTTCAAGCACGGCTACCTGCTCTTGCAGTAATGTTTCATTTGGATTGCCACATCTACCGTATATGTTTTCTGTGATTCGAGCTCCTTCGACTATGTTTTGGTATATTTCTTCGTCATACTGAAAGTTGTTAGAAAGATATAGGGGGGCATTAATGGACTTTGTACTGGGGTCTGGGTTGTAATAGACTGCTTTGCTATCAAACGCCAATTTGTCTCTAGTTTCAGGCTTCATATGCATTACCTCAGTTTGGCTAAAATCTATTTTGTTATGGAGTAGATAATATTTGTAACAGTTTGTTCTTAAGTGCTTGGTCTGTAATGAAAGCGGACTCTATGCTCATTTGTTGAATGGCCTTGATTTGCTTTATTCCGAAGCCAAAATCGTTCTGTAATAGCGTTAATTCACTAGAAACACTCGTTCTAGACGTTATGGGATCATCGTCTCCTATTGAGATTGGAATCCCTTCATTGTAGAATTTCAATACAGGGTGATCTTTTATACTATCAACAGTGTTTGTGTGGACATTGCTTGTTGGACACAACTCAAGTAGGATTTTACGTTGACTAAGTAATTTTACTAAATCTTGAGATTCTATACTTCTAATCCCATGTCCTATCCTCGTGGCTTTTAGTTGCTCAACCGCATACAGTATGTTGTCTGTTCCTCCCGCTTCTCCTGCATGTACTGTAATTCCCAAACCGTTACTTCTTGCAATACTAAATGCTTCAGCGTGAGGTTGAGCTAAGTATCCTGCTTCATCTCCTGCTAAGTCAAAACCAACCACACCATCATGCTTGAACTCTATCGCGGTATGTGCTAGCTTGATATTTTCCTTGGGGTCATGATTTCTAAGAGCGGACACTATTAACCGACAGACTATATTGTATTTATCTTCTGCTTGGCGTAATCCAAGAAGAATACTTTCTATCACTTGCTCTACGGGAAAGTCTGTACGGCTATGTGTGACTGGACCTGCCCGCAATTCGAGATAAACAACTCCATCCAAGGCTGCATCTTCTGCAGCTTCATATGCAATACGTTGCACAGATTTTTTGTCAAGGAACACTTGGTAACCATAACTAATCTTGTCCAAATAATCTACTAGACTTTCTTCAGCGCCAGTAACTTGCATAGCTCGTGAAACCATTTCTAATGACGGATGCCGTTCAATCCCATGTTCAACTGCTAGTTTCATAAAGGTACTAGGCCGCACTGAGCCTTCAAGATGTGTATGAATATTACATTTGGGTAAGTTAGCTATTGTGGGTGCTGCTGTAGGCGCGCGAAATAGTTGTTTTGTAGACATAAACTTACACTTAATTTAGTGAATTATGTATAGTATTAATTGTTGTAGTTTGTTGCAGTATATATAATAGCAAGGTTATTATAGCCATGACATGCTCAAATGCAATCGCTATACTCGCAACTGGGTTTATTATTTATTAGATGTGACACTACAAATACATAAGTTATGATTATAAGTGGTCCAAAACTGGAGTGGAATTGCTAGAAATATTCAATGATGTTTAGACCAAACATGATAAATATTTAGGTGGTATTAATTCAGAGGTAAAAAACATGAGCTTACCAATTGTCTTGGCTTTAGGAGGTTTAGTGGGTTTTGGGTTGTCAAACTTTTTTTGGAAGGTCGCTGGTATTAATAAAGTCTATCCAGCCAGTTTCATGGTAGTAGAGACTTTAGTTGTGCTTATGGTAGCCATAGCTATACATTTTTTCCAAAATCAGTCGTTTGTGTTGGCACCGAGGATGGCTGGAGTAGCATCTATGGCAGGCTTGAGCGCAGGTTTTGCAATATTTGCTACGATGAGCGCATTTAATCTTGGTGGAGATGCGAGCATTGTATCTCCAATCACAAGTTTAGGTTTCGTTGTAGCTGTTCTGTTAGCATATATTTTGTTAAAGGAGCCCGTTACTTCCACGAAGCTTATGGGGTCTGGTCTGGCAATAGTTGCTATAGTATTGTTATCACGCTGATATTTCTGGTGTTTTATGAAGTATGGTTGAAGCTTACAAGTTATGCCGTGTTAAAATACAAATACTAAACAGATCATTGGAGAAAAGACAATGAATGTCGACACGTTAATAAATAATAGTAGACCTTTTTTGGAATATGTTTTGGCATGGGAAGCGAATCTACCAGAATTGTTGTTGAAAGATGTAATTAATGACCCCTCGTCTACCGCTATAGTTTCAGTTGACGTAATAAATGGATTTTGTTACGAAGGTGCACTGGCAAGCCCTCGTGTTCAGGCTATTATTAAACCCATTGTGGATATTTTCAAACAGGGTCAGGCTATGGGAGTAGAAAATATAATATTGGCCCAAGATAACCATGAAGTTGATGATATAGAATTTGGTTCCTATCCTCCTCATTGTGTGCGTGGTACTGCAGAGGCGGAGTCAGTCCCAGAATTTCAGGAATTGGAATTTTATAGTGATATGGTTGTTATAGAGAAAAACTCTATTAGCGCTACTATTGATACCGAGTTTGGCTCATGGCTTGATGGTCATCCAGAAGTTACAACATTTATAGTGGTTGGCGATTGTACAGATCTTTGCACGTATCAATTAGCCATGGGTATACATTTGCGTGGTAATGCTAGAAATATCCAGCAGCGAGTAGTGTTACCAGCTAACTGTGTGGCTACCTATGACATGTCTGTATCTGATGCACAAGAGTATGGTGCTGTCCCACATGATGGTGATTTGCTACACCATGTTTTTCTGTATTCGATGATGCTGAATGGCGTTGAAGTTGTTAAAGCTTTGAATTAGGCTAACAGAGCTAGTGGTTTTCCTAAACTCTCGGTTAGGAATTTCATTATTCTTGACGCATATAAATTGCAGCCTGTTTAACTGCGGCTATGATGGATTGGTATCCGGTGCATCTACATATGTTCCCTGACAATTCTTCACGAATTTCTGTATCGGTTGGGTTAGGATTGCGTGACAATAGGTCCTGTACTGTTAGTAGAAAACCTGGTGTACAAAAACCACACTGCAAACCAAAGTTCTCCCAAAAGGCTTGTTGGATTGGGTGTAGCTGGTCGCCAGACGACATGCTTTCTACAGTTTGAACCGAATGTGAGTCGGCTTGTACGGCTAACATAATACAAGATCGTACTGGTTGACCATCAAACATGACAGTACAAGCTCCACATACTCCATGCTCACAACCTACATGGGTTCCAGTAATACCCAGTTCATTACGTATAAAGTCGACCAGAGTGACTCGGGTTTCAACCTTTCTTTCATACTCAATTCCATTGACTGTGAGTTTGATTAACCTACTATTATCTGTAGCTTCTTGTACCATTATTTGCCTCCTGATTTGTTAGCTCTCTCCGTTGCTTTTTGTAGAGCGGACAAGACCAATACTGATGCGAGATGGCGGCGATAATCCGCAGAGGCATGCATATCACTATCTGGATCAAGTTCTTTACTGGCTTGTTCTGCTACGTCCTTAAGGAGTGCGTCACTTATTGTTTCTCCTATAAGCATTGATTCTGCTTTGCTTGTTCTAATTGGAATTGGTCCTCCTCCAATAATTGCTATACGAGATTTAGTGCACCGTCTATTTTCTAGAGTCAAATATGCAGCTACTCCAAGTATTGCGAAATCACCATGCCGGCGGCTAAATTCAATAAATGACCAACCGGATGTTTTGACCCAGTTGGGCAATTGGATTTCTACTAGTATTTCATCAGGTTCTAAGTCGGTGGTTAGAGCTGAAACGTAGAAATCACTGGCATCCACTGTTCTTGTACCTTTCGTATTGCGTATTAGTATAGTTCCATCTAATGCAAGCATTATAGCTGGCCATTCTGCTGCGGGGTCGGCATGGGCAACACTACCACCAACTGTACCGCGGTTACGAATAGATCGATGTCCAATGTAGGGGATTGACGCAGCTAAAATGGGTTGAGTGGTTCTAAGGTTAGTATCATCTTCTAGTGTGCTTTGTCGGGTCATGGCACCCACTCTTAGGCCTGTATTATCTGATTTGTAGTACTCCAAATCTGCGACACGATTTAAATCAACTATGATTTGAGGTGTTGATAAGCGCATGTTTAATAATGGTCCCAGGCTTTGACCACCAGCTAGAATTTTGGCGTCATCTCCATATTGCTGTAGTAGGTCCAGTACTTCTTCCACACTGTCAGGATCATAATAATCAAAAGGTGCTGGTTTCATAATTATTCCTATTTTATAGCACTGTCTAATTTGTTTTGTCTTGCATCGGCATCAACCATTGCCATACTTTCTCAGGAGTGATTGGTAGTACATTGACATTGTTACCTGAATCGCCAAGGGCATCAGCCACTGCGTTGGCCAAAGCTCCTCCTATACCGGCTATGCCACATTCTCCTGCTCCTTTTACTTGTATCGGGTTTAGGGTGGATGGTGATCTATCTAATCTTTTTGATTCCAGAAGAGGTGTCTCAGTAGTTGTAGGGAGGAGATAGTCTACGAAAGACCCGCTTGTTAGTTGGCCACTCGGGTCATAGTTGAATTCTTCTAGCAAGGCTCCACCCAATCCTTGTACTGCTCCTCCTTCGATTTGTCCCTTTACCATTTGTGGGTTTATTGCTTTACCAATGTCATAGACTATCCATACGTGCTTGGGAACAATTGCACATGTTGTAATATCTATTTCTACCTTCACTATAGTAGCTCCATGTGCGAATGTCATTTGATTACATCTGAAATAGTGGGTGAAATCGAGTCCTGGCTCTATATCCGGCGGGCAATTTCGCGGACTAGATTGTTGAGCTACCTGTGTTAAGGTTAACCGCTTGTCCTGATGGTCGATCATGCAAATATCCCCATCGCTAATTATAAGTTGTTCAACCTGACAATTCATAGTGTGAGCTGCTATCTTCAGTAATTTTTTGCGGATTTTTTGAGCTGCATAGTAAACCGCACTTCCCGCCATCACGGTAGCTCGGCTAGCAAAGCTACCTACTCCATAAGGTATAAGGTCAGTGTCGCCATGTAATACTTGAATTGAGTCAGGTGATACTGTAAGTACAGATGATGCTATTTGTGCCAATGTTGTCTCAAGGCCTTGGCCAACATTGGCAGCTCCGGTGCTTACTGTTATGGCTCCAGTTTGATCAATCTCTATTCGTGCTCCTTCGAAAGGGCCAAGGCCCGTTTTTTCTACAAAGCACGCAATTCCATACCCAACCTTCTTGTTGGACAAGTTATCATGGTCAACATGACGATTTTCTTCATATTTGGATAAGCGGACTACTTCCTGTAATGCAAAGGGATAATCACCGCTATCATAAACAATATTCTCACCCAACGATTCGGTGCCAACCTCATAAGGCATATCCTCAGGTTGTATGAGATTCATTGATCGTATTTTGACAGGATCTATCATGAGTTCCGACGCTGCAAGATCTAATAATCGCTCTCGACTACTGTTACATTCATAGCGTCCCGGAGCTCTATATGTTCCAGCAGGTGTCTTGTTGGTCAGTACTGAACGAACCTCACACCGATAATTAGGGATGCGATAGGGACCGGGAAATATTGCTGCACTTAGTTCGGGTACAATTATCCCGTGTGTACGAATATAACCTCCTTGATCGTTCGACAAAAGAACTTTTATTCCCAAGATGGTGCCATCTTTTTTGAGTGCCATTTCCATCTCGTAAATTTGTTCTCGGGAATGATTACAGGCCATCAGATTTTCTAGACGATCCTCTATCCATTTGACCGGACGTTTAAGCATAAGAGCTGCGTATGGAATCAGATAGTCCTCAGGATAGAATTCACCGCGTACCCCGAACCCTCCTCCCACATCAGGTTCTATCATTTCAATTGTGTGCTCTTCCATTTCCAACATGTGTGCAAGTACACCACGATTAAAATGAGTTACTTTGGTAGGACCCCACACTTTTAATTTTTCCTGGGTTGCATCATAGTTGGCTATCAAACCACGCGTTTCGAGTGGTACGCCGCTATGTCGCCCAGAGGTAAATCGGAGTTTAGTGATATGCTCGGCCTTATTAAACGCTTCAACCACATCTCCTTTTTGTTGTACGAAGTTGGATGCTACATTGTCTTTTGCGTCATGGTGTAAGGGACAACTCACCTTGTCTTCGGCATCTATATTGACTGGTAATGGGTCATACTGGACAACAATATTGTCTAAGACATCTTCAGCTTGGTAGCGGCTGTGAGCTATTATCAAAGCGACAGGGTCGCCTACATATCGTACTCGTTTGTTTGCTAACGGGTACTGTAGAAATGGCTCAAGTGATCCGTAAGGATTTAGTCGTATTGGTATTGGTTTTACGGAATGCAAATCTGCAAATGTCAATATGGTAACTACACCAGGTTGTTCAAGCGCGAAATCAACATCTATATTTGTGATTGTGGCATGAGCATAAGGACTGCGAAGCACAGCGGCATGTAGCATGTCAGGCAATTGCAAGTCATCTATATAATGACCTTGACCTTGCAGAAAACGCTTGTCTTCTAATCGCTTTATAGACTCTCCAATGCCTTTGGAATGTTCAATTTTCATATAGTTGTGTTGACCTAAACAACTTACCATGCTTGTACAAAATCATGATTTTTTCTCATTTTTCAATCTAAATATGCGCTCCGGTGTTAGCGGCAACTGTATATCTTGAGCTGATATTTCTAGTGCATCTAGTATAGCGTTGGTGATTGTAGCTGGTGCTCCTATAGTTCCACTTTCTCCTACTCCTTTGAAGCCTCCTACACTCCACGGAGAAGGAGTTTCCATGCTGACTATTTTTATGACAGGTGTTTCATATATTCCTGGCACAAGATAATCCATTAGTGATCCACTTAGCAATTGTCCTTCACTATCGTACGATAACTCCTCCAATAATGCTATTCCTATACCTTGTGTTACTCCTCCTCGTACCTGTCCCTCTACAATAGCTTGATTGACCTTGGTGCCACAATCTTCAGCTACAACATAGTCTTTGATCTTCACCTCATACGTGTTCTTGTCTATTTCTACTAATGCCATATGTACTGCGGATGAACTGACAGCGGGAGGCGGGTTGTATGATACATGCACCGAGAGTCCTGGTTCAACACTAGGTGGTAGTTTCTGAAACGGAGTGTATGCTAGATCAGCTAAGTCTTTTAGACTAAGATGTTCTGAGCTTTGATTTGGGTTGGATATTCTTCCATCAACATACTCCAGATCCTTGTTATCGATTTGCCAGTAAGCCGCTGCTATTCTAACGAGTTTGTCTTGTAACATTTCAGTGGCTTTTAACAGAGCTCCACCGCCACTTACTAGACTTCGACTGGCAAATGTTCCAGATCCGTAAGGGGTAGTAGCTGTATCGCCTAGGTGAACTTTAATGTCATGAAGTGGGGCACCCAATGAGCTAGAGATCAGTTGGGCAAAGGTTGTTTTTTGACCTTGTCCCTGAGATGGCGTACTAATAAATGCTTCTAGGTGGCCATGGCGATCTACTTGCAGTCTAGCTGCATCGAAAGCAGGTACATTGATCATTCCTCGTTTGCGATAGGTGTCGCGCCCCATGCCAGTCATTTCGATGAAGCATGACATACCTATACCTAGCAACCGACCTTCATTACGGGCTTCAGATTGAAGATTTCGCCAAGCTGAATAGTTTGATTCTTCCAGCGCTAGATCTAGTAATGCTGGGTAGTCGCCGCTATCATAGATTGGTCCTGCAGGGCTTTTGAATGGAAAGTCTGTGGGTTGGGCTAAGTTTTTCTTACGTAAGAGAGCAGGGTCCATTCCTATCTTTTGAGACAACTTATCTAGCAGTCCTTCCATTACCATAGGTCCTAACACAAATCCGACTCCTCGGTATGCTCCCATTGGACACTTGTTCGTAGAAACAGCATAACCTTCGTAGGAGTAGTGCTCAAAGTCATAAGGACCTGCGAGTGCGCTACCTATAGTAAATGGCTCGAGGCCTGCTGTGAGAGGAAATGAATTGTAGGCTCCTACATCACATATTGCCTTGGCTCTCATTCCAACTATGGTTCCGTCAATATTGGCAGATAATTCTGCTTCAACTAACACATCTCGTGCATGAAAGCTGGCCTTGATGTTTTCCATGCGGTCCTGCGTCCATTTAATCGGACGATGTAATAATCGTGCTAAATAAGATACGACTATTTCTTCTGGTAAAGCTTGCATTTTAGTCCCAAAGCCACCACCAACATCTGGCGCAATAACTCTGATTTGGTGTGCTGATATTCCAAGCGAATCACATAATGCATCACGTAGCACATGAGGAATCTGGGTTGATGACCAAACGACTAGCTCATCTGTATTAGTTCTATAGTCTGCAATTACCCCACAGTTTTCAATTGGTATTCCTGTCACGCGTGGATGCCGGAAGTTAGCGCTGACTTTTATATCACCCTTTTTAAAAGCAGGGTCGTCCTTGTCGATCCCAGACTGTGTTTCTAGCAAGATATTACTGTTGAGGTTGTCATGTACACGAGCAGAATCTGCTAGCATACCGGTTGCTGCTGAGTCTATCACTGGTAGTGGTTCGTACTCAACAATAACATGCTCAGCAGCATCTTCTGCAATGTACCGATCTGAAGCCACAACAACTGCAACTGCTTCACCTACGTAGCGTACTTTGTCCCAGGCCATAGCATGCCAGTTGGTGGCTTGAAAACCAGGATTTTTCAGCTGTGGTCTTATCGGCTGGATGTTCGCATGTATATTCAGGCCACTTAACACAGCAATAACCCCAGTCTGTCTTTTGGCTACTTCGGTATCTACATTGTTGATGCGTGCATGCGCATAAGGACTACGTACGAATGTGACATGGAGCATATTGGAGAATTGAATGTCATCTATATAACGGCCTTCTCCTCGTAGTAGAGGTAGTTGTTCATTACATAGGATTGAAGTTGACATTATTGAAGTTGGTTTAGTTATTTACATTAAGTGATTATATGCTGATATGATTTAAGTTTCGAGCTGTGAGATGTCTGATTATAAGGTAGTCTTTACCATCCAGAATTGATTATCTTCCCTGTAATTAACCAGTAATTGTTTTTCTATAGAAAATTCCTGAACTGCCTGAACTACTCCTAAACCACTAGGGTGTCCATAATCATCTCCACACATAACTCCGAACTGTTTTAGTTTAGGATAGTACGCATAGAGGTCCTTGATTACTGCTTCGTATTCGTGATCACCATCAATGTATATGAAGTCAAAGTATTGATCGTCAAACATCTCTGCAGCTTCTATAGAAAATTTCTTGATTATCTTGACCTTAGTATTGTTAGAGAATTTTGCTAAAGTAGTTTCATATCTATTTTTATGAAACAAGTATTTCTCTCTGTCTTCATTATTATTTATTGCTCTTTCCCATGGGTCAATTAATATCAGTTCTTGCATGTTCAGGAACTTCAATATTGTTGAAGCGTTTACGCCGCTAGCAACTCCAATTTCAGCTCCAACTAAAGGTGGTGAAGAATTGCCAGAGGTCATATGTAGGTTTTTTATAAAATAGAAAGGGCTACGTACAATCTTCCTGTCGACTGCTTTGATAAATACTATTAACAAGGTAAATATTATCAAATAGAATGTTATTGTCCATAAAACAAGAAAGAATATGCTCTGTGTTGTTACTTCAACTAACAACACAAACAATGCAAGCACAGGAATAGGAACTAACATTAAGGTGACAATGGTTCGAACCCATCTATAAGATGTTTTTCCAATGAGTTGATATAGCTTGTTTTTGATTACAGATAACATTTACGTTTGTACACCATATATTGTGTGGTCTTATGTTATTTAACATCGAACATTATTATGTGTCCATTATAGCTTTTCGTTGACCACCATCGATTTCTATCATCGTACCATTAATGAAGTGGGCTCGGTCAGATGCCATGAATGTGGCTAAATCAGCTACCTCTTCAGTTGTACAAATGCGGCCCAATGGGATACTTGCTTTAGACAGGCGATCGGCCTCTTCTTTAGATATATTGCGATCACGAGCCATTGCCTCTAGTAACCCATCCCATCTTTCTGTTTCTACTGGACCAGGATTTATTGCTACAAAAGTTATGTTGTCTTTTCCGTATTGTCCAGCTAATGATAAGGTGAAGTTCTGCCCTGCCGCGTTGGCAGCACCGGGTGTAATTTCCCAATAAGAAAATTTGACCCCATCATTTCCTATAATGTTGACTACTCTGCCACCACCTTGCTTTCGCATGTGGGGTATGATTTCTTTGCAGCAACGTACATATCCCATAAATTTGAGCTGGAGCGATTGCGCCCAATCCTCTTCCGTTAAGGTCTCTAGAATACCTCCTGGGGAACTACCAGCATTGTTGACCAGAACATCAATGCGTCCAAAATGAGAGATCACATTTTCTGTCATAAGTTTTACGTCTGTAGGTTTAGTTAGATCAGCAGTTACTGGCAAAACCTCATTTCCCGTCTCGTTTTGAATAAGAGAAGCTGTCTTCTTAAGAAGGTCTTCTCCTCGTGCACAAATTGCTACTTTGCACCCTTCTTTAGATAGACTTAGACTTATAGCTTTGCCAATTCCTTTGCTTCCGCCAGTGACTAGTACGACTTTATCTTGTAATTTTAGATCCATAACAGGCTCCTTATTGTTGATCGGTTGATTGGGGGGATTCTAATAGCTCCACTATTGTGCCTCCTAGTGAAATGCCGTCCAGAAATACAATCCGTTTACCACGAGCACCTTCTGTGGGACCGAGAAGCACTCGGACCCCATTCCTGACAGCATTAGCTACTGCTGCGTCTAAATCTTCAACTTCAAATGCTATATGATGGACTCCTTCACCATTCTCTTTTAAAAAATCCGCATTTAATCCTTCCGAGGTAGTAGGCTCAAGAAACTCAATGTCCATTGAGCCAACTGGAACAAAACCAATATTTAGTATTTCCTTGTAGTTTTCCACTTCCTCTAATGGAAGTCCAATAGCGTTTTCAAATGCGGCTGCCGTCTTGTGTAGATTTTTGACAATAATTCCTATATGGTCAAGCCTTAGTTTGCTCATTAGTCAGTAATAGCCAGTACTCGAGCGGGTGCCCCATCACCTTTTTCTATTTTCATTGGTAAAGCAATCATAGTGAATTCTGCGCTACCAATTTGATCGATATTAATTAGGTTTTCAATTAGTGGTATGCCTGCGGCTAATAATATCTGGTGACAAGGATAAGGATAGTGTCCGTCTACAGAAAAGTCCATTGCTAGCGCTACAATCCCTGTACTCACCAACCAATGAGCAGTTTCTTCAGATAGATACATGTTACCTTTATATAGGTCAGGCCCTGTCCATCTGCTTGCTGCCCAGTCGGCGTACATCAGCATGCGGTTGTTACGTAATTTATCTTCGTTAGGCAGGCCTCCGGCTTTTAGGTCGTCTATTGTAAGTGGATGTCCTGGTTTAGCAATCTGACGTAGATCGCACACATAAGTTTTTCCGTAAAATATACCTAGATCCATCTGATCAATAGTGGTTCCATCTGAGTAAAAATGCTGTGGCGAATCTATGTGAGTACTAGTATGGATACTGAAAACAATCTTGGTATTGGATCTCCCATCAGCTTTATGGGTTGTAATGGGTTCCATAGAAATGTTCGGATGCCCTTCAAGAGCTGTCACTGATGGACTAAATGGCATAGTTAAATCGATTATATTAATGAGTCACCTCCATTTTATTATTCTAATTGCAGTTTGCCGTTGCTGATAATACATTTCCCATCTAGTTCAACGGTAGGATTGAGCACCATGCCGTCAAGATGGATATTGCTAGTTACATTACCGCCCAGAACATGATTATCACCAATTGCGATATGAACCGAACCTTCTAGTTTTTTGTCTTCAGCGAGATTGCCAATAAGACGTGCTTTAGGATTAGTGCCAATTGCAAATTCTGCTATATTGTTTGCATCTTTGTCAGACCGATCAATCATCTGTTTCAACATTTGTGCTGACTGGCCACCTTCTATTGATGCTACTCGTCCTTTGACGACTGTTAAATGAATAGGTTCGTCAAGCAGACCTAGTCCATCCATAGAATGTTCGATTACCAGATTTCCTTCCGTTGTTTCCTCTGCTGGACTAATGGCTGTTTCTCCATCTGGCATAGCAGCAAATGTGCCAGGACCTTTTACAATGCCATCCAATATGTGCGGAGTCCGATTGTCGATACTCATTACCAGATCTGTGCCAGCATCGGTGCTGACATGAGCTTGTTTGGCTTGTCCCATAAACTCTGCTACTTTCTGGCAAGTGATAGCAATATCTTTGTAGTTTGCGTTGATAGCTCCATAAAGCATTAGGTCTTTTGTGATTCCTCTCAGCACTAATATTCTGCTGCCAGCTTGCATAGCATCTCTGGTAGCATCAGTGTGTGTCATGGCATGCGTCACTACTTGAAAAACCACATCAGATTTCATCATGGCGGCACTGATAATATTTGATACCTCGCTACCATGTTGTTGGCGAGGAGCCATTACCACCAGTATAGGGTCACTGTTATATTCATTTGCTACATCTCTAAAAACATTTGCCAATGGCAGTCGTTCAGTATCGGTAACGACACAAACACTTTCACCATTTTGAAGATGCATACTTTCCGACATTAGTCTGTTTACTACTTCATAAAGTTTTGGATCATTCATTGTGGTTATTTTACATCCTTATTGTTGAGTTGCTCATAACAGATTGTGGAATTGACAATTTGCTTGTGCGCTAATCACGAGCATATTGCCTTAGTTGTTTTTTGCCTCTGTCAACTATTTTGTGTGCCCGTTTCTCAGCTTCATACAAGATTTGTTCTTCGTCAAGAGTCTTTAGTTCTCGATTCCGCATCAACCAATTTCCATTCACCATAACATCGCAAACATCGCTACCTTTTACACAATGAACAATGTTGGCAACAATATTGTGGACTGGTCTGAGGTGCGGAGCATTCATATCTAGTAATATTAAATCAGCTGGAGCACCAACTTTTAGCATACCATGGTCTGACATTCCTACTGCTTTTGCGCCAGCTTGAGTAGCCATACGTAACGCAGTATCTCCTGACACCATAGCTGGGTCAACCGTCTGATATTTGTGAATAAGGGCAGTTTGTCTAATAACAGCGAACATATCCATATCCGCATTAGACCCAGGTCCATCTGTCCCTAAAGAGATTTGCACACCAGCATCAACACACTTTTGTATAGAAGGAAAAGGCATAGCTAGTTTCATGTAGGTAATGGGACAGTGAGGAACTATGACATTCTTGTTCACAAGTATTTCAATGTCTTTATCATCCACATGTAGTGTGTGCGCTGCGATAGTGACGTCTGGTAAATCGAAAATACCGAGTTTATCCAGATACTGGACTGGACTCAATTTGTATCGTGCAATAGACTGATCTACTTGTTCCTTTGTTTCTGCAACATGTAGATGAATACCCTTTCCTAGCTCATGGGCAATTTCCACGGTTTTACGAAGAAAATCATCCGGGCATAAATATGGTGAATGTGGCCCAATATATGTTTTGATTTTACCCTTTGAAGTTTTATCAAGTTCTTTTATCCAATCTATAGTTTCATCAAGTCCTGATCCCACTTCAGTATCTTCCCCCATGCCAAATACAGTCCATGTTAGAGCTGCCTTAAGACCGCTTTCTTGCACCGCGTCAGCTACACGATGCATATAAAAATATTTGTCATTATAGGCAACTGTACCTGAGCGAATCATTTCAGCTGCAGCTAGAGCGGCAGCCCAATAAACATCATCGGGTGTAATCCCACTTTCAGCAACCCAGATGGCTTCGAGCCACTCAACAAATGGAAGATCCTCGGCCCATCCTCTCACCATATTCATTGGGCTGTGGCAATGGGAATTTACTAGTCCGGGCATAGCTACTTTATTTGTGCAATCGACTGCAGTGCTAGCGAATTGATCGTTTTCGGAATTGCCTATTTCCGTTATGATGCCATTTTCGACTACTAATGTAACGTTTTTGTGAATAGTCCCTTTTTCATCAAGTGTTATTACATCAATATTGCTAAGAGATGTTCTATTAGTCATAAGTATAAACCTAACATCTGTATTATTGTTTAGCTGCTTCTAGCTTTTTGCAGTCAATGAGATAACTCTCTGCAATAGCAGCATACATTGCAACTGTGTTGGTGAGACTGTCGATTTGAACCCATTCATTAGCTGCATGTGCATTACCACCTGTTGGTCCAAAACCACACAAAGTGGGAATGCCCGAGTTGATTAGCATATAACCTTCATTGGCAGGACCAGCTCCAACAGCCTCCCATTTTCTGTCAGTTGCTCTTTGTGCTACATCAATAGCTATAGATACTAAGGGATGATTATCTTCTAAAGCTACTGCTGGTAAACTGTTTTTTACTCTCAGTTCCACCTTGAGTCCGGGCCGTATTTTCATTTCATGATTCACCAACAAGTTTATTTGCTCAAGAACAATGTTGGGATCCTGACCTGGCAACAATCTGATATCTACAATTGCTGCAGCATTGGCTGGTACCACACTCTCAAACTCACCACCTTTGAATATAGTTCCTGGAGTTACCACATTGCGCAGATTGCCAAATGCTGGATGAGGTGGTGCATCGATAGTTGTAGCTTCAAGCTTGAGCAAAATAGCTGCCAATCCAGTGACTGCATTCGTACCTTCTATGCCGTCATTCCATTCTTGGCCACCGGTATGTACTGATTTACCAGTTGTTGCTATCTCCAATCTCAGTAGACCGCGGTGTCCAATACAGACTACATCGCTAGCATACGTATATATTGCTCCTTTAGCTTGAATCAGGTTATTGTCCAAAAGATGCCTTACACCAATATTGCTTGTGGCACCAGATTCTTCATCAGAAACCGCAGCCAAAGTTATCTTAATATTCTTATTGTCAATAAGACGCAAATCTTTCATCATGGAAATAGCGTATAGGGCACAGGCTGCTCCAGCTTTGTTGTCAGCTGTACCACGACCGTAAATTCGACCGTCGCGCTTGGTAGGTTTGAATGGAGGAGATGACCAGGCTTCCTCTGTTCCGGCAGCTACAGTGTCCATGTGAGCAACGAACAGGAATTCAAATGGCCCTTCACCATGACTTATCAAAACGTTGGGCCTGTTCTTATCTAAAGCTTCTACTTGTGATTGGAGATTAAGTTTATGTGCTTCTTCTGCTATACGATTCGCAGTATCTTTCTCGCTGTTTGATCCATTGACGGATTTTAAAGAAACCAGTTCGTCCAGAAAACTTACTATATTATCTTCTAGGGATTGGGCAGATGATTGCAGCTTTTTAAGCGGTGTTAGCATTTTTCAAGAAAGCGCTCTTTCTACTATCTGCAAGAATTTCTCTGTAGATATCTCAGTCACCAAATTTGCGTTTGGTGTTTTGCCACTAAAACCCATCCAATCCACCATTGATTGGCCGCGAGACAGTCCAGATGCAGTTTCAACTGTGACGTATCGCTGTTCAGATCTTGTGATGACATCTGATTCAAGAACTACTGCTATTGCTATTGGATCTGGAGCATAAAATATCCTTTCTCCAGCAGAACCTTCTACGCTGTAGCCTTCCTCTTTGCTTACTAAAAAGCTTTCTATGCTGGCCAGCGTTTTTCTTGAAATCTTTTCAAAAAATTTAGCTCGCTTTGAATCTATAGCAAACAATCTGCTGAGATTATTTGCATCAATTGGGTGAGCTAGACTTATCTCCCAGTCAACAATTGTAACCATCGGCCATCTAGATAGCACCATTCTAGCTGCTTCGGGATCACGATAGAAGTTGTATTCCGCAGTGTAATTGCTAGTGTTGCCTTGGGCTCTTATGGCACCACCCATTATGGTTAAGCTACGATATTTTTCTGGTAAGCTAGGGTCAAGCATTAGTGCCACAGCTATGTTTGTTAATGGACCTAATGCTACAAGGTCTAGTGCCCCTGCATATTTGTTCCCATATGAACATATGGCTTCAGCTGCGTGACCATTTACAGGCTCAATCGATGCTGGTGGAATATCAGCGTCACCAATGCAGTCACCAAGACCATCGTTGCCATGAAACCCTGCTGCGTCTTCAACTGGATTATCTAGCAGTGAATCACCACAACCCACGTATATTGGTGCATCTATATCTAATATCTCAACCAATTTGCATGCATTTTCAGTAGTGTGTTCTAGATCTACGTTGCCAGCAACAGTAGTAATAGCTTTTATTTCTGTGTCGGGATGTGCGCTGGCCATCATAATGGCTAGAGCATCGTCGACACCAGGATCTGTATCTATTAGTAAGGTTTTCATTAGGTTTCTCCTGTATTAGGTGTCATCTCGATCATAGTTCTTTCTTGTGCACTAGAGATGTTAACCGAACAATTCGAGTATCTGGTCTGTTTCGCGCTTGTTCTTATCTTGACTGTTTATGGAAGCAAGGTATGCAATTAGTTCCTCTGTGCCTGGCAGCTTGGTGCCAGCTCCCCATACTGTGGTGGCAAGTGCGCCAAGTACATTAGCAAGCATACCGGTTGCTCTAATATCTATTTTGGATAGCCACCCCAAAATTATCCCAGCTGTGAATGTGTCGCCCGCCCCAGTTGTATCAATGGTCTTTACCTTATACGATGGTAGCGTTATACATTCGTCTGAATTAGCCAAGACACATCCTTTACCACCCAATTTTACCGCTACTAGTTCTGGTCCCTGGGATAGGATTTTCTGAGCTATAGTGTGAGGATCACTGTGGTCAACCAAATAACAGGCCTCTTCATATCCTAAAATACATATATTGAGCTTCGGTATTACTGCACGGATATCTGAGGTGCTGTCAAACACTGGTCTAATGCTAGTGTCCATACTTATAGGAATATCATTTGATTGCGCAATATCTATAGCATTCAGCAATGTAGGTCTATTCGAAGAGCGAGTTAAAGGGTGGCCGGTAACCTGTAGCATATCTGTGTTAGATATTATGTGAAGTGGGAATTTATGAGTGTTATCCCAAATGTTGGCGCCCCATGCATTGAAAAAAGTTCGTTCTCCTCCTTTGCTTACTACAGCAAAATTAAGTCCTGTTTTTACTCCTGGTAGTACGGATACTCCTGATATGTCTACTCCGGTTTGCCTAAAAGCTTTAGCTGCTAAATTCCCCCAGTTGTCGTCCCCAATACAACCTATGAGCTTAGCGGTTACGCCGAGCTTAGATAGTGCGATTGCAGTATTGCCTACAACTCCACCAGTTTCAACACTATATGAGGGGGCCCCGGCATCATCTCCCTCTTGAGGATATTTATCTATAGGCATCGTGACATCTACATTTATAGGCCCTAGTAGACACACACTTGCTGGTAAGCGAAGTTTGGGTGTCATGTACTAGTATTACCTCTTGCAGCCTCACAGAAATTGGCAATGCGAACCATGTCTTTACGTACTTTATCCCCTTCAATATTGGTAGATGTGTTGCTATCTACTCCCCATGGCTGTACTGTCTGGATTGCCTCGAGTACATTCTCACTAGAGAGTCCACCAGCCAATATCACAGGACATTTGACCTTTTCGACTATTTTCTTGCTGATATTCCAATCGTGTGTTTTCCCAGTGGCGCCTACTCCGGGCAATCCAGAAACTTTTGTGTCCAGTAAGAGATAGTCGCATGTAGTGGAGAATGCTTCAGCAAGGTCGATACTATTGTTACCTTCGACTGGCAGTGCCTTCATTAATTGTGTCTGTGAGCCTAGCCTGATCCGTAAATCTCTCATAGCTTGTACATCCAAATCAAAAGGATCAGTTGATATATGTACTATGTCGGGTCTCACGAATTGTGCCATGGCCACAATTTCTTCAATGTCAGTAGACATAGTTAGTGCAACGGAAGTGCTAATTCCGCTTACGGCATTTACAATGCTAGCAGATGTTTCCAGACTAAGTTCACCATACACTTTGCCGTAATCTCCAGCTACGAATCCAATTTGATCCACACCTAGATTTGCAGCGGTAATAGCATCCTTAGCGTTTGAGAAAGCATAAATTTGAATAATCATGAATAATTGTATTGTCAGTATTTACTTATGTATTATACTTGTGCTCCAGAATTTGCTTCTCGATTGTTATCTGAAATTGTTCTCTTACCAACATCAAATTTAAGTTTGTGTGTGAGTGAAAAGTTGGAGTAGAGATAATCATCATGTTATAAGTACAACAATTGCGCGAACGTTCGTTGGCGGATATCTTACTAACCCAATCGGATAGTTATCACAGTCAATAGTTGTACAAAGGAGTATTAAAGTGAGCACTAAGATTATCATGGATGTAGATACAGGTACAGATGATGCGGTAGCTATTATGACTGCAGCATTATCTCCTGACATTGATCTGTTAGGTATCACCACAGTTAATGGCAACTGTCCAGTAGAGATATGTACAGAGAATACTCTCCGGGTTGTTGACCATATAGGTGCAAAAATCCCTGTCTATCATGGTTGTAGCTTACCTTTGTCTGCTACCTTAACTCCTGGTAGAAAACCAAACATACCTGCTGTAGAACCACACACCATTCATGGTCATTATCTTGATTTACCTGCTGCTAGTTCAAAAAAGCAAGGTGCTACTGCAGTTGAGTGGCTGGTTAATACGTACTTAGAGTCAGATGGCGATATAAGCTTGGTACCAGTTGGTCCACTAACAAATGTTGCGATGGCGATACGACAGGCTCCTGAAATATTGGATAAGATTCCGGAGATAGTAATCATGGGTGGCGGGCACCATGTTGCAAATTGCACTTCATCTGCGGAATTTAATATCTGGGTAGATCCTGAAGCAGCCCGTGTTGTTATGAATTGTGGTCGTCCTATTAGATTAGTAACACTTGATGCAACACACGAAGCATTGTTTACAATGGAAACATGTGACGCTTTGAAAAAAATAGGGACCCCAGCTGCTGTTTGTGCTGCGGCTTTTGCTGAGGTTCGTATTTCTGCTTATGATAAAGCGCAGCCCATGGCATCAGCTGGAAGCGCTCCTATCCATGACGCCTTAGCAGTATGTGCAATTATTAATCCCGAAGTGATATCGACTGTATATGCACATGTCGATGTTGAGACTATGGGTGAGTTAACGGATGGTCGTACGGTAGTTGACATCGATCGATCTGGTGACCGAGGTCGTCGACCTCCAAATGCTCATGTTGCATTGCATGCAGACGAAGAGCTTTTCGTTGAAATGATGTTGGATATTTTATCTAATGAGATCTGAATGTTCGCATTTATGTTTATTGCGGACCTACAAAAATATATAAGCATAAGTTTTGGAGGCGATGTTGCATTATGAGCACTAAAGATAAGAATAGCAAAGTACGTGTCAGAGGTGAGAGTTCGATTAATCCTGGAATATTTACTGGCAAGAAATTGGTGTATGGGATGATACATTTGCTACCACTGCCAGGGACCCCATTTTATCAGTCTGGAAATGTAGAAAAGTCGCTCGAAAAAGCTATTGCTGATGTAAAGGCATTAATTGCTGGCGGTGCTGATGGTTGTGTTGTTCAGACTATTGACCAAATCTATCCAGTGGGTCAAGATGTGGACCCTGCTAGACTTGCTGCGTTTGCCATCATAGTGAAAGCAGTCAAAGAACATAGCCCTAAAGATTTCCATGTAGGTGTACAGATCCTATGGAATGCATTGGAAGCTTCCTTGGCTGTAGCAAAAATATGTGGTGGTGTGTTTGTTCGATCTAATGCACTTGTAGGCTCTACAATGACTGCTGCTGGTGTGGCTGAATCAGACCCTATTAGCCTTGTCGAATACAGAAATAAGATTGATGCACATGATGTGTCATTGTTGGCGGAAATTGAGAGTATGCATTTTAGTTGGTTGAACGGTAAGCCACTTGTTGATGTGGCAGCAGAGGCTATTAGAGTTGGTACAAATGGTGTGGAGATAGCTCATCCTGAAGAGGACGTTTGTTTGTCTATGATTGCCCAACTAAAAGACAAGTATCCAGAGTTACCAGTTATTGTAGGTGGTCATACCAATCACGAAAATGCTGCCAGAATTTTAGCCCAAGCTGATGGGGCGCTTGTTGGGTCATGTTTTGAACCTCAAGGTTGGGGTTCAAATGTAGACGCAAGTAAGGTGGCTGAATATGTTGATATAGTGAGTAATATTAGCTAATATAGATGATGGATAGATTTTATGCTTACTAAGCATAGTTTGTGGTCGTGGAAAACACCAGTAAAAGAGGGCTGATATGGATGTAACTGTAGCTCTAGCTGTAGTAGCAATGATTGGAATGGGGATTAATTCTTTCGGTAACAAACTAGGAGCTGCGCAAGGGGTTTATGCGCCTCCTTTTCTACTTATTATAAATATAATGTACTGTGTTGCGGCTCTAGTGCTTCATGTTGTTCAGAAACAACCATTTATAATATCATCGAAGATGATTGGTCTAGCTTTGTTAATTGGTTTATGTGGATCTATAAGTTACGTGAGTATGTTTACAGCATTTGAGTTAGGTGGAGAGGGCAGCATACTGTTTCCGATCAGAGGATTATCGGTTGTAGTTGCTGTTGTACTATCGATACTCTTTTTTAAGGAGCCAGTGACTCTTAATCGTCTGTTGGGATTAACTTTAGGTGTCAGTTCGATATTGATATTGTCACGCTGAACAATGTTTTGTTGAATACATATACTAGGTGGTCAGTGTCACAGAGATAATCAAGTGAAGATACAGATATATAGTCATAAAACCCCCGAGGATGTATCTGCCAGTGTCGAATTAGGAGTTGATTTCATTGGCGTTGCTACCGGTGAACTTGGTAGGCTTCCTGACGAAGTGTCTTATTCTATGTGTGGAACTATCTTTTCATCTGTACCGACAGAATCTAATGTTAGCAAGGTGGCTCTTACAGTGGCTAGCGAGCTTGATGAGATTGTTGAAACAGTGGTTAAGACCAATCCAGATGTAATACATCTTTCAGGTGATATTAGCGCTATGTCAGTACAAGATGTAGCAGAATTACGGCGTGCAGTACCGGACACAAAAATCATGCAAGCCATTCCAGTAAAGGATGATGCTTCGATTAGTCTATCTTTAGAATATCAACTTGTATCTGATTATATTATTTTGGATACTGATATCGAATCATATACTGGTATTGGCGCTACCGGTAGCACACATGATTGGAGTGTAAGTCGTAAGATTGTAGCTGCCGTAAATATACCTGTAATATTGGCAGGAGGACTAAGTCCAGAAAATGTAGCGGATGCTATTAAGCTTGTTAGACCTTGGTGTGTAGATTCGTTTACACACACTAACATGGCTAATTCTAAACTCAAGGACCCTAACAAAATTCATCAGTTCATCAAATCGGCACGAAATTGGTCGCAAACCTAGAGTCAGGTACGGTAGTTATACTGGGTGATGCCTGTGTAGACATGGTTGTAAAGTCTGACAGGGATTCTACAGGGAAGGAATTAAAAACTAGGCCAGAGCTTACTTGTGGAGGATCAGCTGCTAATACAGCAATGATCTTGTCACAATTGGGTGTTTCTGTGGCGTTTGTCGGAGCTGTAGGAAGAGATGCTTTTGGCAATATAGTTACTGGAAGTTTGTCGGCATCTGGAGTTGATATCTCTAAGTTGATACAGATTGATAATGCATATACAACTGTTGTCATAGCTGTTGTATATTTTGATGGCACACACACTATGAAAGGCTGGCCAGTAGATGGTGGTGCTGACCTAATGCTTGAATCAAGCCACGGTGATATTAGTGTTTTCAATAACCCTATATGGTTGCATAGTACTGGTTTATCTATTGTAAAGGATCCTGCCAGAGAAACAGTGTTGCGTGCTATGTACTGTGCGCGGAGCGAAGGTGTGCCCGTATCATTTGACCTAAACATGCACGGAAGTTTAGGTCACATAGATGGAGTGCTAAAAAGCCAGTATGAGCATGATCTTAGAGAGGCCATCGAATTGTCAGATTGTGTTTTCGGATCAGCAAGTGACGAGATTGCCTTATTGTATCCAAATGAAAATATGAATCAGGCAGCCAGAGAGCTTGCAGGTATGAACCGTACGGCTATATCTCGGAGAGGTGAACTTGCAGCAATTTGTGTATCCGGCCGAGAATTAATTGAGTCCAAACCGTTTCAAGTTGACACAGTTGATGCCATTGGTGCAGGAGATGCTTTCAACGCTGGATTTATAGCAGCGCAGTTGGAAGGTTTGTCTATTGATAGATCTTTGCAGTGGGGACATGCCACCGCGGGTCTAAGTATTAAGACAGTTGGTTCAGGCGGTAAATTTAATAGGACTGATGTATTAAGGTTTATAGAACAACAATCGAAGTTGGTGTAAGGACATTAATCATGAATTTATCTAATAAACAATCTATACCAGTCATTGATTTAACTCCGCTTTATTGGGGCGATTCACAGGCTATGGATACTCTAGTACAGCAAGTATATGATGCATACTCCGAAATTGGGTTTGCCTATATAACTAATCATGGAATTGCCAATGATCTCATTGACAACGTGTTCAATGCTTCTCGTCAGTTCCATGCCTTGAATACTGAAGAAAAGTTGCGAATTGAAATTAACCAATTTCATCGTGGATACATACCTATTAATACTTCTACTGATAGAACGAGCGAGATAGAAAAAGCTGTGAGGCCAAATCAGAGCGAATCCTTTATGATGCTGCATGAATTAGCGCATGATGACCCTGATCTGCTACAGAGGGCTCCACTTGCTGGTCCCAATCAATGGCCATCTGATATTGAAGGATTTAAGGAAATAATTACAGGTTATCATGATAGACTAGCAGGGTTATCACATAAGCTAGTAAAGGTGTTTGAGTTGGCTCTCAATACTGATAGTCTGTCTCAGCATTTTGTCAAACCTACCACTTGGTTACGTTTGTTGCATTATCCATCGTTAAGTATGGAAGACCCCGAAGATCTTTTTGGTTCTAATCCACATGTTGACTATGGATTTATAACAATATTGGCGCAGGATGAGGTCGGTGGGCTACAGGTTAGGAGTGTTACTGGTGACTGGATCGATGTACCTTACAGAAAGGATTGTTTTGTCATGAATACGGGTGAGGTTCTACGCCATTGGAGTAATGGTAAGCTTTTGGCTACACCTCATAGAGTGGTAAACAGAACAGGTAAGGAAAGGTATTCGTGCCCATTTTTCTTTGACCCCAATATTCATTCCCGTATTAGTACGTTGACTAGCTGTATGGATACAGGGGAACAGAGCAAATATGCAGACTCCGTTTTTGGTGATATGGTGATGAATCATTTACAATCAAATCATGATCAACATGATAAAAATAAGTGAAACAATTATCTGTTCACAAGCATCTTGTGGAATCAACGTTGTTGCATGAAAACTGACCGTATTACTAGTACGTTGGTCGAGCTTTGTGAGATTCCAAGCCCATCTGGATGTGAACGTCATGTTGCTGATTATATACTCTCACGCATTAGCGCTCTTGGTTTAGATGCAGTAGAGGATAATGCAGGCGATAATCTTAATGGTGATACAGGTAATATTATCGTTAGAGTGGATGGCAACAGTTCGTCTTCATTGTTGTTGACTGCTCATATGGACACAGTGATGCCGGTAGGTGGTTTGCCAGATCGAATTAACGTAAATATTACTGATGGCATAGTACATACTGATCAGAATTCTATTCTGGGTGCAGACGATAAAGCCGGGATTGCCATTGCATTAGAATTGCTACATCATATAGTGGAAACTTCAGACTATATTCATTCACTCGAAATAGTTTTTACAGTACAAGAAGAGATAGGTGCAAGAGGTGCGGCATATCTGAATAAAGAGTCTATAAGATCTAAACAGGGTTTTGTGCTTGATGGAGATACGCCAGTTGGCACAGTGATTGTGAGCGCTCCTCACAAACTCCGATATGATTTAGTGGTTAGGGGTACAGCGGCCCATGCTGCTTTGGAACCAGAAAAAGGCATTAATGCCATTAAGGCTATGAGTGCAATCGTAGCAGAATTACCTTGTGGCAAAATTGATAGCAAGACAGTAACTAATTATGGAATCGTGAAAGGTGGGAACGCGACAAATGTAATTCCTGATAGAGTAGAGTTAATTGGAGAACTTAGGGGACATGATTTAGAGAAAGTTCAGTATGTACAAAAACAAATTGATGAGACGCCCTCCCGAGTTCTTGCGTGTAGCGGGGCATCTGCTGAGATTGTTTGGACAGATCTTTATCCAGGTTACAGTGTTTCATTGGATGAATTGTGTATTAGGTATTTTGCTTCAGCATGTAAAAAATTTGATGTGCAAGTGGATTACATTACGACTGACGGAGGAGGAGATGCCAATCCACTAAATGGCTCAGGTATTATTTGTGTTCCTTTTGGTTTAGGTATGAAGGCAATACATACCAATCAAGAAAACATAAAGCTTGCAGATTTGTACGATGCTTTTAATCTACTGCTAGAATGTGTCAGTATAAAATCATAAACTTGCTCACCCATTAATATTTTAGTGTGTAAATAACCCGTCAGTATAAACGTTATTAATTGGCTTTAGTCAAATCACCGTTAATTTTGAGTGGAAGGGTTCTGGTCTTTGTGATAAAATGTGAATGCTATCGCGCTGTTCAAATTTAGTTTTCATAGATTAAATTCGGCATGCGCGTCTAATTCTTCGAGGAGGTGCTAGGACTATAAGCCAATAGGAAAAAAAAGGGTTTACTAAAGATGGAGATAACTAACTTGTTAGTTATTAATGATTTTTTAGAGTTTAAATGGGGGAACGTGGTAAGAAGTAACTGTGAAGCAAATATGTAAAACACTGTCAAAAGTATTACATGAGGAGAATAGTTATGAAACTTCGTTATATAGTATCAGGCTTGATTATGGCCTCCCTTCTCTTGGGCGCTTGTCAACCTGAGGTAGTAGAAGTGATCAAAGAGGTTCCAGTTGAGAAGATCGTCGAAGTTGAGAAGATCGTTGAAGTTGATTCTTCAGCAGTGTCTCTCGATGCCGATCCCGACAAGAACCCTGTCACTTTGAAGTTCCTCGCTCTTTCTGATGATGATCAGTTGAATGCATGGAGAGAGCAGTTAGGTGAGTTCCAGAAGATAGATGGTGGAAAATGGTCCTATGTTGATCTCGAATTTGAGACCATTCCATTCCGTGAGCTTTTCCCCAAGATTGAGGCTTCTGTTGCAGCTGGCTTGCCTTGGGACTTGTATCAGGCTGATGGTCCTGACATGAAGCATTATGGCTTCAATCGCGTTATCTATGATATGAACGACCTATTTACGGCTGATGAGAAAGCACAATGGTTCCCACAGTCTATAGAAGAAGGTAGCTTCCGTGGCCGACTTTTGGGACCACCGATCCTACAATCTTGTTCTTTGCTTATGTACAACAAGGATATGACCGATGCCGCTGGTATTAATCCACCTGCAGCTTTGGCCGATTCTTGGACGATGGATGAAGCAATGGACGCATGGGTAAAAACAACTTTAGATAATGATGGTGACGGCGTACCTGATCAGTGGGGTGTACGTTGGGGTCAAGGTACCTGGACTGGTGATTATGAGCATGGTATCTTCAGACGTTCTAATGGCGTCAAAGGTAGTGATGCTTGGAAAGGTATGGGCGACGATGGTGTAACATTCAGGGGTTATGTAGATGCTCCAGAATCTATCGAAGCACATCAGTTCTATCAGGACATGCATCAGAAACAGAAAGTTACTCCAGTAGAGTCAATTCCTGAGATCTTTGAGAGTCGTATTTCGGCCTTCATGGTAACACCTGATAACCGAATTGGTGCTCTTAACAGAATTCACGGTGAAGGTAACTTCAACTGGGGTGTAACTGGTATTCCATACTTCAAGACCCAGGTTTGTCACACTGGTAGTTGGCACTATGGAATTTCCCCGAACACACAAAATCTTGCAGAGGCTGTAGCCTTCGTCAAATATGCTTCATCTGATGACGGAGCTCGAATCTTCTACAAGTACGTGAGACAGTTGCCTGCTAACATAGGCCTGTTCAACGAGCTTCCAGAGTATGCTGAAGGTGGAAGCCAGAGACTGTGGCTAGACGCCATGAATGACTTTGGTATACCTCGTATCGGTACTCCGGGATACACAGAGTATCACCAGATGTATGCAGAAGCCCTGGGTAACATTCAACAGGGTGGCGATCCAGCAGAATTGTTGGGCGCAGCTGCCGGTAGGATAGAAGGATTGACAGCCAAATACACTGGTTGGAACAACTAATAGAGGGGTAGCAGCTAACTAATAATTGCTACTTGTTGTGAAAGAAGGCACGGATTATTTGTCCGTGCCTTCTTTCAAACTCTCAATCTGTGTTGAGGTATTTTTTATCAACAGTTTCAAGCACATATGGTATTTTAGTCGGCCAATTTTTCAAAAGAGGTGGAGCAGTTCTCAAAACTGTTTCAGTATGTTTACTGGATTTCAAGAACTTATATAGAAAAGAATTAGACAATGACTACAGTTCCTATATCATCTACAGATCAATCCTCGTCATTCCTAGCTAAATTGTGGAGTCCGAGAAACCGTTATTATTTCATAGCATTCTTATTTATTCTGCCAGCTCTTATAAACTTTTCCATTTTCAGGTATTTGCCAATCTTTGCTGCTGCTAGAGCTAGTTTGTGGCAGTATAGTTTGTTGGGCGGCTACAGGGATTTTATTGGTTTGCAGCACTACCAATTCATGATGGAGGATATTTATTTTTGGAAATCCATGAAGGTGACAGCTTTGTTTGTTCTCATGAAGGTGCCAATTCAGGTGTTGCTTTCACTTATGTTCGCAGTATTGCTTCAAAAGGAGACGCGGTCTAGTGCAGTAGTGAGATCAGCAATATTTACTCCAGTGGTCACATCAGTTGTGGTAGTGTCGATTATCTGGGCTATGATGTATCATTCGCAACTCGGCTTGATCAATAGTGTGTTGTCTGCTTTTGGAATACCAAGACAGGTGTTTTTGTCAGATGCTGATAGAGCATTACCAGCTATGACTGCTATGATGATATGGAAAGATCTTGGGTTTAGCATGATCATTATTATGGCTGGTTTGAAAGGTATACCAGTGGTGTATCGGGAAGCAGCTATTGTAGATGGCGCTAAACCTTGGCAAATTATGCGTTATATTACTTTGCCCTTGTTGCAGCGGGTCTTGATGTTCGTAGTAGTTACACAAACCATCTTTTCGTTTCAGAATTTTGTCCCTGTCTATGTCATGACGAAAGGTGGTCCCATGGATTCAACCAAGGTGATAGTGTATTACATCTATCAATACGGTTTTCTTTTCCAGGATATGGGCTACGCTAGCGCCATGTCGGTAGTGACTTTGCTGGTGTTATTGGTTGTCAGCATGATACAGATGAGGTTGTTTAGGACAGATGTTGAGTATTAATCCGATGAAAATTTTATTAATGGTCAAGTGATAATATGGAAACTGTGAATACAAGTACTGGTGTTTTAGGTGAAAGGTCTCCAAGTCAAACCCTAAAAAAATTAGGGTTGTGGTTAGGTGAGAACTTTCTATACTTAATAATTATCGTTATATTTGTTGCTCCTTTAGTTTGGATGGTGTTGGGCAGCTTAAGGGAAGAAAAAGAAATATTCGCTAATCTGTATCCATTCACTATTCATACTTTTCTACCAATCCAATGGACCCTGGATACATACCTAGATATGTTTGGAATCAGTGAAATAGGGATTATGTATGGACTGCATTTTCACCGATTTATGGCCAATAGTTTGTTTGTTTCAGTTGCGGTGGTTTCTTGTTCACTTGTGTTCAATACAATGGGTGCCTATTTCTTTGCGCGGTTGGATTTTCCTTTCAAGAACTTTCTGCTGATATTTGTTGTGGCGACTATGTTGATTCCGTTTCAGGCCACAATAGTACCTTTGTACATAGTTGTGTCAAAATTAGGCATGCGTGATTCTTTCTGGGGATTGATAATACCTTGGTTTGCCAGTCCATTTGTTATATTCGCTTTGGCTCAATTCATCAAGGAAATACCCAAAGAGCTCGATGAGGCAGCGACAATAGATGGAGCTTCACTTTGGGGTATTCTCTGGAATGTAATTCTTCCCAATGCTATACCTGGAATTATTACTATGGCTTTGCTTGAATTTCAGTTTATATGGAATCTTTTCTACTGGCCTCTGATCGTGATAAACAGTCCCGATTTACAGATGATACAGGTTGCTATAGCAAATCAAACTACACAAACTCAGATTTTCTGGGGACGTACGTTTGCGGGCAGTACTTTAGCCTCGTTGCCTGTGATTATAGTCTTTTTAGCACTCCAAAAGTGGTACATACAAGGCGTGGCGACGACAGGATTAAAGGGATAAGCACAGGCGCGGACTAACTGTTTGTTTTGGTATTGCAATAAGCAAAACACTGGGTGCAGATACCTGAAAGGCTCAAAATATATTGGATCCGAAAATACTATAGGTTATGGAATCTCATAAACTTATCCTCGACACTGATCCAGGTGTTGATGATTCAATGGCTATTGCTTTAATAGCAAATTCTCCTGAAATTACTTTGCATTCAGTCACTACTATTTTTGGTAATGGACCTGTATCTTTGTCTACTGAAAATGCGTTAAGAGTCTTAGATATAGTTGGTCTTAGTCATATCGAGGTGTTTGAAGGTGCTAACAAACCTCTACTTCGAGAGTTTGGTGGCGAAGGTGCCAGAGTGCATGGTAGTGATGGTTTGGGCGAGACTTTTATGCCTCCTTCCCCCCGAAGTGCTGGCTCTGAATTTGCAGCAATTCACATCGTAAATTCAATTATGTCTCATCCCGGTCAGATTACGCTTGCAGCGATTGGTCCTTTAACCAATTTGGGATTAGCACTATCGATCGAACCACGAATAGCCGAGAATGTAAAAGAAGTGGTTATTATGGGTGGGGCAGTAGATGTGCCTGGTAATGCATCACCATTGGCAGAAGCTAATATTCATAATGATCCCGAGGCAGCTAGTCTGGTGTTTGGTGCAGATTGGCATCTTACAGTTGTTGGTCTTGACGTTACTACACAAGTGCTGATGGATGCTAAGTATCTAGCGTCTCTTGCTAAAAGCCAAACACCCACTACTGATATGATTGCGGCGATTACTCCGCATTATTTGGATTTCCACAAGAAGTATAGGAATGAGACTACTATGCCAGTACATGATTCATCAGCTATAGCATATTTGGTCAAACCGGATTTGTTTTTAACGAAGAAATTGTATGTTGATGTTATTAAAGGGGAACATCCTTGCAGTGGTCAGACAGTTGCTGATTGGAAAAATCATTGGGGCAGAGAACCCAAAACAAATGTTTGTCTAGGTGTGAATGCAGACGAAATGTTAGCCATGTATATAAAACGAGTGGGAGGAAGCAAGAGATGACTCAATCTATTGATGCGAAGCGCTTATACAACCATGTTCTTGGTGGACTTGCTGGAGCGGGCATGGGAGATGCGCTTGGAGCTGCTACGGAACAGTGGCATCATACTGAAATATTTGCAAAGTTTGGAGGACCACTCAGATCGTTTCAGCAACCTCCTCCAGATACTTGGTCCGGAGCAGAGAGTAACAAGCTTGGTCAGGTAACTGATGACGCTAGTCAGATGTTCTATTTGGCACATAAACTTATAGAGTGTGATGGGTCACTTACCCATGATGATTGGGTTGCGTGTCTATTGCAGTGGGCAGACGAGTCTCCTCATGTGGGTAACATGGGGCCTACTACTCGATTGGTAGTACAAGCTCTCAAGGAAGGCACAGATCCTAACCTTGTAGGTGTTATTGGTACATCAGACAGACAGCCAGCATCGCATGGAGCCACAAATGGTGCAGCCATGAGAGTGGCACCGGCAGGATTGATTCATCCTGGGAATCTTGATGCAGCTTGTGATACAGCTCTTATTACGTGTATACCATCGCACTCGACTCAGATCGCTATTTCTTCTGCATGTGCAATAGCTGCTGGTGTGGCCCATGCGCTTGAAGAGGGCGCAGATGTCTTTTCCGTAGTAAAGGCTTGTTTATATGGTGCACGTCGGGGTGAAGAGCTTGCCAAGGAACATGGACGCATCGTGCCAGGCCCGAGTATTTTAGTCAGGAGTGAGCTCGCTGTTAATTTAGCACTTAAGGCTGAATCTTTACCTGAAGCAATCAAATTGATAGAAGACAGTATAGGTAATTCTGTAGATGCTTGTCAGTCAGTACCAGCTGCTATTGGTCTTTTTGTGTTTGCAGAGGGAGACCCGTTGGAGTCGATAGTAGGAGGTACTAATATCGGCAATGACACTGATACGATAGCAGCAATTGCTGGGTCTCTTGCCGGCGCGCTTCGTGGTGTTGATGCTATGCCAAAAGATATGTTTGAAACTTTCTGGCAAGCCAATGCTGATGATGAATTTGATATCAATGAACTGGCTGAGGGACTTACAAAAATCGCTCTTAACAATCAAGGAGGATCTTCATGACATCTGTAATTATTGATTGTGATCCTGGTCATGATGATGCGTTAGCCATTCTTTTGGCTGCTAAACATTTGGACGTACTGGGGATTACTACGGTATCGGGCAATGAATCTATTGATAACGTTACTACTAACGCTCTAAAGTTGGTGGAGGTTGGTAATTTGACTCATATACCTGTGGTGCGTGGTGCTGAAGGACCGTTACTTCGTGAAGCTGTTTATGCACCTCAGGTGCATGGCAAATCGGGTATGGATGGTGCTGAAATTCCAGAGCCTACTACCAAGCTCAAAGAAGGTCATGCGGTCGATTTTATTATCGATACTGTTATGAGCACATCTGACGTAGTGCTTTTGCCTATGGGCCCATTAACGAATATAGCATTGGCTTTAAGAAAGGAACCAAGACTTCGTGATCGAGTCAAGCTTATGAGTATTATGGGAGGAAGCAGCACTAACGGGAATATTACACCTACCGCTGAATTCAACATATATGTTGATGCTGAAGCAGCTGATATAGTGTATCAGTCGCAAATTCCTATGTTGATGTCTGGTCTTAATTTGACTCGTCAGGTTTTGGCTAAACAAGAACATATTGATGAGATTCGAGCAATTAATAACCCTACAACCAGTGTGGTAGCTGACCTACTTACCTTCTATTTAGCAACTAGCACACGGCATAGTCATGATGGTGCTGCGATGCATGATCCTTGTGCTGTTGCTGCTATTATAGATCCCACCCTCATAGAATTTGAACCAATGCATGTTGCTGTAGAGACAGCAGGTGCTCATACCTATGGCATGACTGTTTGCGACGATAGACCTGGGTCGGTCAAGTCAAAAGAAGCTAACGTGGAAGTTGCTGTCAAAATTGATAGCGACCGTTTCTTTAAGCTGCTAATTGATACACTAAGGATGTACTAGGGCTCATTTGAGTCTTGCGTAATATATAGTGTCTGGCCGTAATATCTTCCTTGATGTTGATACAGGAGTAGATGATGCGTTAGCGTTACTCTTAGCTGCTAGGTCACCTCAGCTTAATGTAAAAGGTGTGACCTGCGTAGCTGGTAATGTACCCATAGATAGAGTTGTGAGAAACACTTTGGATATATTAAATGTTGCCGATGCGTCTCATATTCCAGTTGCTAGGGGTATGGAGTTTCCGCTAGTGGAAAAAATGTTTAATGCTACTGAAATACATGGAGAAAATGGGTTGGGAGGTATAGATTTGCCTGCTAGCCGCTCTACAGTTATTGATAAGCATGCAGTGGAATTTCTGGCCAGGGAAATCGATAACACTTCGGAGAAGGTGACTATTGTGGCGCTTGGACCGCTGACTAACATAGCTACTTTGTTTCGTATTTACCCGAATGTTGTCTCGAGTATTGAGCAGCTCGTTATCATGGGTGGTGCAATAGGATCTGGTAATACAACTCCTACTGCTGAATTTAATATTCGTCAGGATCCTGAAGCAGCTGATGTGGTGTTCAATATGGACGTACCTACTTTGCTGTACGTATGGGATGTTTTTACTAGAGTGCGTTTTGACAAGCAAGAAGTGGATGAAATGATTGCCAGTGACAACAATTGCAAGTCAATTGCGGGTAAATTGCTGTTGTCTTATTTGACTACTAAGAAAGAAGATACTGCGGGCATCGGAGATGCTGGTGCGGTAGCATGTTTGTTGATTCCAGAAGAGATAACTACAGCTGTTATGCCAATATCTGTGGAACTTATCGGGGAACACACACGAGGACAGACTGTATTTGACCAACGAAAACGGAAACTAAGTAGACTGCAACCTAAAATACAAAAATCCATAAGTGGAATGACAGAAGTAGTTATGGATTTAGATGTGGAAAGTTTCCGGAATGCTTTTGTAGATAATATTGTGAAATAGGTTAGACAATCATGGTTCCCAAAAAGATTTATCTAGATGTTGACACTGGAGTAGATGATGCCCTGGCATTGCTTTTGGCTTCAAGGTCTCCAGACTTGGACATTAGAGGTGTTACATGTGTGTCTGGAAATGTTCCGGTTGATCTTGTGGTCAGAAACACTCTGGACGTATTAGAAGTTGCTGGTGCATCTCATGTACCAGTTGCCAGAGGTATGGATGTGCCTTTGCTGGAGACTATGGTAAATGCTGCAGAAATTCATGGCAAGAATGGATTGGGCGGGATTGAGATTGCACAGAGTGTATCGGAGCCATTAAGTGTGCATGCTGTAGAGTTCTTAAGAAGAGAACTAACAGATGTTTCAGAGCCGATTACAATTGTTGCCCTTGGCCCACTTACCAATATCGCTACATTAATACGCGCATATCCTGAAGTGGTGTCGAAGATAGATGAAATTGTTGTTATGGGTGGTGCAATAGGACCCGGTAATGTTACTCCTACGGCAGAGTTTAATATCCGTCAGGATCCTGAAGCAGCTGATATAGTATTTGGTTCTGGTATACCTATATTGCTGTATATTTGGGATGTGTTTATAAAGGTAGCATTTGTTCGTTCTGAGATAGAATCGTTCTCTAATAGCAGCAACAACAGTGTTGCTCTGGCAGGAAATTTACTCATGTCAATGTTAGATAGATTTGGCAGACCTAAAACTAGTATTGGTGATGCAGGAGCAGTTGCGTGTATATTAAACGCTAACGCAATAACAGCGAAGCAATTACCTGTTGCGGTGGAATTGTCTGGCAAATATACTCGTGGTCAAACTGTTGTTGACCAACGTCCCCCGGATTTGGCTGATCTTGAAGAAGGCGATTTGCAAGTTGTGATGCCAAATACTATACGGGTCGTAGTTGATGTGGACGTGAATGGTCTTCGAGATACATTTGTCGAACATCTTGGAAAATAAACTAAGTATAAAAGGAGTATTATGTCTGAAATACTTGACATGCCTAAACTCATAAGAGAAGCTTCTGAGAAAGAGGGTGACGTGTGGATGCCTATTGCGGACTCGTGGCGCGAGATTTGTACAACGTCCTCGGTTATGAGTAGAGAGTTTGAAAAACAGCAAAATGTACTTGAAAATATTGCGTTAGATTTGCAGAAAAGAGGCGTTAAACATATCCTAATACTGGGATCGGGCGATTCATGGTTTGCCGGCATGGCCGTCTGTTATGCATTTGAACATTATGCTGGAATTACTGCCATACCTATACAGGCGTATGAATATGCCATGTATGGTAGTTTGATAGCAGATGAGAATAGCGCAGTAGTTGTCATAAGTTCAAGCGGTAGACCTACTACTACCTGGGATGCGCTGGATCGCGCATTGCAGACCGAGTCATATGTTGTGGGGATTAGCGACACGGATTATGAAGGAAATCCGTTTCTGGAAAAACCACATGCAAGTATCAATCCGAGTGCTAAAAAATTGGGAATGCCAGCACAGACTACGACAGTCACAATTGGTTTACTAATCAATTTAGCTCTTATTATGGGTAGGGAGTCCTCTTTCTTAGCTAAGGACACATATGATGATCTAATTGCACAGTTGAGAAATATTCCCAATCAAATACTTGGGTTGTTGTCGTCTTTAGATGAGGTTTTGGCAGATGCAGCTAAGCATGGTGCACTGCATAGGATACATACAATTATAGGTAGTGGACCCAACTATGGTGTTGCTCATGTTGTTTCTGCTCTTTTAGCAGAAGGTCCTCAATTCACTGGACATCCAATGCCGGCAGAGGAATATCATCATGCTTTACGTGGTCGTACCATACAAAAAGGTGATCCGGTTTTGCTTGTTGCCCCATCAGGACAAGGATACCCACGCGTGGTAGAAGCTAGTAGTGACTTAAAGGAACTGGGCGCCTACATCATGGCTGTTGTTGATGAAGGAGAACAAACAATAACCACGATAGCAGATAACAGTGTCCATGTACCGTCTGTTGATGAACCAATGTCACCATTGCTTACTCTTCCTCCCGTGCAAATGTACAGTTTATATCTGGCATCTGAAAGAATAGCTGTTGGTTATCAACGTCCATTAGTCAATTGAGTGAAAAATACCTTGCTCTGGGAGGTATTATTATCGATGACCTTGTGCATGAGGATGGAACTACATCGATGGGCGTGCTTGGCGGAGGTGGGTTATACGCAGCACTAGGGTCTCGAATTTGGTCAGAAGACGTTTGTATGGTGGCTAGAGTTGGACGGGATTTTAATATTACATCTATATCTGAAAAAGGATTACGTACAGAATATATTGAGTTGACTTCTTTACCTACACCACGTGCATGGCAGTTGCTTGATAGCAATGATGAGCGGACGCAAATCCCTCGGGTGTCAGCTGAGGACTGGTACTCACAGTTAGTAGTTGAGCAACATGATATACCAGATATCAGTAACCTCACCGGATTGCATATCTTGGGGAGAGGTTCAGAAGCTGAGTATGACATAATGAGCCTATACTCTAAGAAAGGGACTACAATAAGTTATGAGCCTGTTGTCGATCACAATACAGACACTAAGCGAATTGCCGCTATCATACGGTGTTTGCGAATGGTGAATATATTCTCACCAGACCTACTGGCATGCGAAGTATTAGCGGATGTGCAAGATCCTACTGATGCTGGAAGATGGTTTGCTGAACGAGGACCTCAAGTTGTGGTACTACGCATGGGCAAGCAAGGTGCTATGTTATATGAGTCGGACCATAATGAAGTGTGGAAGATACCCTCTTACGCAAACCGTATAATTAATACCGTTGGTGCTGGTAACGCATTTTGTGGTGGTTTCTTAGCAGGCTGGTGTCCAAACCATGACATATCTGATGCAGGTGCTAGCGCTGCTATTAGTGCTTCAATTACAATGGAGAACTTAGGTCCTCCAACAGTTTCGGTAGATTTATCTGAGCGAGCTTTGGAATTACACAGACAGTTTGTACCAAGGATTTCTAAGCAATGATTAAATTGGCAAGTGGCTCTGTATCATCAGTAGATGTTGTTTCAGTAGGCGGATTATGTATTGACATAGTGCTTAAGGTAGACCGATTTCCAGGCCATGACGAAAAAGTTGCGAGTGAATTGATTGGAAATCTTCCAGGGGGACCGCAGCCTAATTTTGCCTGTGCTGCTAGTACACTAGGGCTTTCTGTCAGAACGTTATCACATATTGGCACGGATGAATATGGAGAGATTGTTAAGGCTGATATGGAAAAATATGACGTTGATACGCAGTGTGTTGAGACTGTACCAGGAGCAACTATTGCTACTATTATTTTGTTAGACCCAACTGGAGAAAAGGCTATTATAGTGATGCCTAATGAAAAAACAGGTTATCAACCTGAGCTGGTAGAGGTTGCACTTAGTAATGTGAACTATATGTATATTTGGCCAGAACCTAGAGAATCCTTCATAAAATTGGCAACAATAGCACAATCAAAAAGCATTCAGGTCATGATCGATGTTGAAGATACTGCATGCGAGGGGTCTAATTTTCTAGAACAAGTACTTCCACATACTAATATAGCAAGCTTTAATTTTGATGGGTATAGAGCAGCAACAGGATTCGACAGTGTTGATTTTGGACAAATGAAGAACTTATTAGAATATGGTCCTCATACTATAGTTGTTACTCATGGGCGTGACGGTGCCTATGCAGTCACTGCCGATGACGTTGTTCGTCACAATGGGTATAATGTTCCAGTGGTAGACAGTACTGGTGCAGGAGATACTTTTAACGCAGCTTTCTTGACAAGCACTATTGCCGACTATTCTCTAGAAAAAAGAATCGAGTTTGCATGTGCAGCTGGTGCGATATCAGTGACAGGACTTGGTCCTAAAGGACACTTGCCATCGTTTGATGAAACACTTGAATTTATGTCTATGAACGAAGAAAATACAAAATAACAATTAATATGAAAAGGAGTTAAATTATGTCAGATAACACTATGATTGCACAAGTGGAACGTTTGCCAGAAATAATTAGGGAGCAGACACCTATCATTGATCAGCGTATCAGAAGATTGCTGGACCATGAGCTATGTTTGTCGGTCAAGCACATAGTCACCACGGGATGTGGCGATTCTCATATGGCTGCTGTCGCAACCGAACTGGCTTTTGAGCAGTTAGCTGGTATATCAACTGAGCCTTTGAACGCTATGACAGCTGCTCGGTACAATTTGGCTGTCAACAAAAGTGCTTTTCCGGGAAACCCCTTACTGGTGTGTATTTCTGCTTCTGGTGGTGTAGCTAGGACTCGCGAAGCTCTTGGGGTGGGAAAAGAGGCTGGAGCTACTACACTAGCTTTGACTGCTAATACAGAATCACCTCTTGCATCTATTGCAGACCTTGTTCTAGACTGCTCAGTACCTGAATATGATCATGCACCGGGAGTGATATCTTATCGTGTATCGATGATAGCGTTATTCTTGATAGCCATTCGGCTTGCGGAGGTTCGGGAAAAGATGACTCAAGACCAGGCTGGTGCTTTACGTCAACAGCTTGCTTCGATAGGAGATGCGGTTGAAGCTACCATCGAGGGTTGTCGGGACAAAGTTTTGGAAGTAGTAAAAGCTACTAAAGACCAGAAGAATTTTGTCTTTGTAGGTGATGGTCCTAACTACTCAACTGCTTTGTTTGGAGCTGCAAAATTGTTAGAGGCGGCTGGAAGTCATGCTATGGGACAAGATACAGAAGAATGGGCTCATCTTCAGTATTTTGCTAATGCTGATACAGATACTCCGACTTTTGTTATTTCTCCTGCTGGTAGAGGCCATAATAGGGTAGCTGAAATTCTGGAGCCTATGAATAGGGTAGGACGTTATTCTGTTGGTATAGTACCTGAAGGGGATGATGTGGTTGGACCCAATGTTGATATGGTGCTGCCTGTAGTAGGAAATGTGCCTGAGATTTTCTCACCACTGATTTATCCAGTAGCGACAGAGTTGTTTGCTGCATATTTTGCGGATGAAATTGGCGAAAAGTTTTTCCGAGGTTTTGAAGGTGTATACGATGATGATGATGCAAACACAATTAAAACAAGTACTATCCTGTCCCGAAATGATATGTCGGGGTCAGCATAATCTAAGGTTTGATCAGTAGATTGTCAAAGATATATTCTGGTTATCTGTATATGGTAGGTGTGACAATAGTGTTGCACTGGAATTATGAAACACAATTAGGGAGTAACTAAATGATTGGTGAAGCTCTTAAATCGTATACACAATTGTATACGCACATGGAGTCCTTAATAACACCGGAAGCTTCTTTCACAGCATTTAAGAGATTAGCAGATACATATGCTCCTACTCTAAGTGCTAGATATACTCGAGGTGAGGTAGTTAGAAATATATTGGAAGAAAGTAAGTCTGAAGGTGCTCTAGGCGATAACGTTGACCTAGATTTGAATTACAGGAAGACTGGCAATGTTTGTATTACATTGGGTGAACAGAGCAGAAAACCGATCTGGGCATTTGCGCATTTGGACAACATCAGTTATTTAACTGGTCCTATCGAAAATGGTGTTTATCCTCTGACTGCATTTCATGAACCAAGAATTACTCCTGGTGAACGCGATGGTCTTGCGCTACTTTATGATGAGCAATCGCAGAATCTAGTTTCTGCTGCAAAAGGTATGATTGTTACTGGAGAAGATAGTAACAATAGTGTGTTTAAGACTGATATAACTGATTTGCCGCCTGCGACTAGAGTAGTGTTTCAAACTGCAGCGGAGTGGGATAAGGGCACAGGTATGTTGTATGGTTCAGTAGATGATGCGTTTGGTTGTACAGCTCTTGTGATGTCAGCAATTGTACTTTCAGCATTCGATGTTGATGCTTTGATAGTTTTGACAGATGAAGAAGAAGGAGTGGTTGGTGTGGGTAATACTGCCTTTGCGCGTGGAAGTCAGCGTTTGATATCTCGTACTGATCCTAAACAATTACCCGCAATTATGTCAGTGACTGATCTGCATGAGAGAAAACCAACAATTGATGATAATGGTGATGTTGTAGCAGTTCCTGGATGTGGTGACGGAGCGTTGTTTGCAGGATTTGCGAGCGGTGCTCGAGGTGGTGTCACTCCTCCACATGTCTTGTCGGCGATGCGCGAAGTGTCTGGACTGCTAAATGAGAAGGGAATTTCGATGCGGGAAAACGAATCATATGTTAGCCGAAGTGACTGCGTGTCTGCAATGATGGCTACTCAGAACGTTGTTCTTATGGGATTTCCCGGAGCTTATTCGCATTTTTTAAGAACACCAAGGGCACATATTGACGATTTGGTAGCATTGTCAAAATCACTTACTGTGCTTATAGCAGCTGCTCAATCTTCAGATTGGAGAAAACATTATTTGATTGACTAGTATTAAATATCAGTTTGTTAGACTCTTAGCTTGTTTTAATCATGCAAGATTTATGTTGCATGATTATTTATGTTACGTGATTAATAATAGGGAGGTTAGATGATAACGATTAATATAGATACGCAACAACGTCAAGATTTAGTCAATATAACAGAAGATGTCCAAGCGTCTGTTTCCTCTTACGGTATTGATGAGGGTGTATGTGTTGTTTATTGTCCACATACAACTGGTGGTATTACTTTAAATTCGCAAATGGATCCACCAACTCTGACTGATCTTATAGAAGAAATCGATCGAATCGTACCTACACGGGTGGATTTCAAACATATCTTTGATACTCCATCTGATGCTGCTGGCCATATTAAGGCTAGTATTATAGGTAATAGTGTCAGTGTTCCTATAAGTTTAGGTAAGCTTGCGTTAGGCTCTTCGCAAGGTATATTGTTCTGGGAGTTTGATGGTCCTCGCAACAGGAAGGTTCATTTGCAAATAATTGGAAGTTAACTGATTGATAGTTGTCATATACACGAAAAGTTTACTAATTCAATAAAATTATGATTCGATTTTGGTTTAAGCTATTTTATGCTGTGGAGTTTGTGGGTGTTGGTGTATTTATGCCCTATATAGCTATGTATTTCATTAGGAAGGATCTTACTAGTTCTGAGGTAGGATACCTTCTAGCACTTACTCCGTTTGCAGGCTTTATTGTACAGCCTGTGTGGGGTGTTATCAGCGATAAATTAAATGTAACCCGGTTGTTAGTTACTATTGGTTGCTGGGCCACGTCTGTCCTTGTACTCGCTTTTACAGTGACTGATAGATTTGAATACTTGGTTTTGGTTGTTGTGTTAATGTCTATACTCCGTGCTCCGATCCACCCAAATGTTGCTGCGTTGGCGTTAGCTCATTTGGAAGAGCGGGGCAAGCAAGACGAATATGGCAAGTTTCGTTTGTGGGGATCTATAGGATTTGTGGTTGCTACCATTTTTGCGGGTGGATTATTATTTGAAGACAATCTTACTTTGACAATTTATATCTATGCTGGAACTATGCTGGTATTAGGTGCAATTTCTTTTCAATTACCTGATCGTCACATATCTACTGAAGTTCAGTGGAAAGACGGCTTGCGCTTACTAGTAGATCATCGCGAATTACGGGTGTTTTTGTTGGGGATAATTTGCGTTGGGCTCACATTGGGTATTACGAATCAATATTTAGTGGTTTATATGAATGAGTTAGACGCTTCAGCATGGATGATTGGTGCCACCGTAGCTGTTTCAGCTTTACCTGAAATACCGATAATGAGCTATGCTGAAACATTTATACGCAAATGGGGATTGCGTCTGACCTATGTTGTTGGAATTATTGCGTTACCCATACGTTGGTTATGCAATATGTTAGTGACCGACCCTAACATAGCGTTGCCTGTACAGGCATTGCATGGAGTAGCAATAGGTTCGCTCCTTTGTGTTGGAGTAATATATATAGATAATCTTCTACCCAGGTCTTGGCGAGCTTCAGGCCAGGCGCTTTACGTATCTAGTTTGCATGGTCTAGGTCCTTCTATAGGACTTTTCTTAGCTGGTTTATTAATGAGTTCTGGAAGCACCCGGTCTTTATGGGCCTTATGTCTTGGCGTAGGCATCATTGGGTGTTATATTGTAAATAATGCTATGAGTGTAGGCAGCGAATCGATACCTGAGGTGGTCAATTAGCTATGGGACCAGAATATGTAACATTCTCTAACATTATTATTGATGATATAGTCCTTTGGGATGGGTCAACACATATGAGTGTACTTGGGGGTTCTGGTACGCATGCATTGATTGGTATGCGCGTATGGTCTCAGTCTTTGGGGTTTGTGGCTTCAGTAGGTAAAGATATTTCACAATCCGTGTACAAAGATAGTCTTGATGCACTAGGTGGTGTAGATCTAAGAGCTATTGTGGTTAGGGAAAACTATCAAACCGCTAGAGCTTGGCAGTTGTTTGAGCAGGACGGGAAGCGAACTGAAATTATGCGCACGGATATCAATGAATTTATTGAGAATGAACCTACTTATGAGGAAATGCCGGTTGATTATCGTAACGCAAAGGGTTTTCATCTCATATGGGGGCGTGATCTAAAAGAATTGAGTGGTCTGATTTCTAATTTGCGTAAGACTAATCCTTCAACCTGTTTGCTATGGGAACCATCACCGGACCATATGAGATGTGATTTAACTGAATATAAAGAGATACTTCATCGGATAAATATTTTTTCTCCAGACATAGATCAAGCAAAAGAGCTAACAGGTTTAGAGGACGTATCTGAAATGACATCAGTATTTATAGGCTGGGGAGCAAAAATTGTTGCGATTCGTATGGGTGCGCAGGGATCGTATTTGGCCACTAATGATGGTGGTGCTTGGCATATTCCAGCTGTTGCAAAAAAGATAGTTGATGTCACTGGAGCAGGTAATGCCTATTGTGGAGGAATGTTAGTTGGTGTTGCTAATGGTATTGATTTGCCAGAGGCAGCACTACGTGCGTCAGTTAGCGCAAGCTTTGCTCTTGAGCAGTTTGGTGTGCCTAAATTTATCGACAAATTAGAGGATGAAACTATGTCAAGATTGATGTGGGCTAGGAATAATATGAATGACATAAATATTGCTTCCTGATCAACACCTAGTATAATTTATACTTATGATTAGTACTCGTAATCTTACCAAAACATATCCTGAAGTTGAAGCAGTGAAGTCGGTCACTTTGAATGTCCGGTCTGGCGAGGTGTATGGATTCTTAGGACCGAATGGTGCTGGCAAAAGCACTACTATGGCTATGCTATTAGGATTAATAAAGCCTACCTCAGGCGAACTATCACTTTTTGGCACCTCGCTCCAAGATGATTATTTTGCTATAAAAAATGCAATTGGTGTGGTTGGTGAGAACCCATACTTTTTTGATGAGATGACTGCCTGGGAATTCCTCTCATTTCATGCAGATATTTTTATGGTGGAAGGTAAAGAAAATAGAATCAATGAACTCATGGAGACTGTTGGACTTAGACAATACGCAAATATAAGACCAAGTGAATATTCGCGCGGTATGCGTCAAAAGCTTAGTTTTGTTAGAGCTCTTTTACACAAACCTGATTTACTAATGTTGGATGAGCCTGTGTCTGGTCTGGATCCACATGGTATAAGACAGATACGGGGGTTAATTGAGGAGCAGAAGAAGTCAGGCACTACTATTTTTATTTCCTCACATATTTTGTCAGAAATTGAACGGACTGCTGATCGTATTGCCATTATGCATAAAGGTAAGTTGTTAGTGGAGGATAATTTAGATGGACTTCGCTATTCTGTCGATCAATCTGTTCGAGTGAATGTTGAAGTAGCTAATGTGCCAGAGGCGCTTTCTAGAATACTTTCAAAAATTCCACATATTGTTGATCATAATATAGATGGTCAACACATTGAAATTCGTCTAGATGCAAGCTCAGATTATCGTGCAGAGTTGTCGTCGGCAATCACTGCGTCTGGGGCTACAATAATTGGTATGGAGACTAGAAAGGCAAGTCTAGAGGAAACCTTCATGACTTTCACAGATGACAATGTGATAGGGCTGTCAAAGGGTGAAGTGCAATGAGCGATACTAGTAAGATCTATAAACAAATACAGACAGCCATGACAATACATAGGCGCGATTTTCGCATCGCTGTTTTCGGACCTATTATTTATATAATGTCTACCATATCAATCACAATCGGTATAGTAATTATAAGAAATTATCTCAGCTATATTGAGTCTAATGGTTTGTACCCGATGCCTGATTTGTTTTCTTTTCCTTATCGATGGGTCATCATATTGACAGGTGTGTATCTTGCGTTTTCGGCAGTGGTTGCTATTGCTCGCGAAAGAGAGAGTGGAGCAATGGAGTTGTTATTCTACGGACCTGTTGACAACGTGTCCTATGTTATTGGTAAATACTCGGCACAGCTTATTGTATATTGTTTGCTTATTATCCTATACTTAGTATGTTTTTTTATAATATCTAATATAGCTGGAGTACAAATACCAGCAAGCTTTTTTATGATGATGCTTCTATCCTTGTTCACAGGTGCATATCTGATATCGGTGGGAGTATTTGTATCAACAATATCAAAGAGTGTACGGTCTGCTACGCTTGTATTTTTAACTTTGATTGCAAGCACTTTGCTCATTCAGGCATCCCAGGCTTGGTTGTCAAATGTGGCTCCGGAGTCAGATTACTATAATCCAGTACTCTTGTTACAGCAGTTGCTTGGTTGGGTTCAGGTTGTGTTAACTTGGCTGTCTCCATTTTCATACCTCAATTATGGTGTGAATGAAATGTTGCGTGGTAATATGATTGCATTTCTGAGAGTGTTAGGATTATCATTTGTGTTTTGTATGACATTTATTGTTAGCAGTATTATCGGTCTAAAGATTCGTGGAGTACGTCAATGAGAAAGTTCATTGCACCTATATTATTATCATTGTTTGGATTGATGACTATGGATACAAATGTGCGTATAGTAGCTGCTGAAACTAATGATGATGATAAAAGGGATTTGCCCGGTTTGGTTGACAAGACAGAAAAGCGGGAAGAGTTTGTTTACGGTGTTAATGCTTATAATGGTACTTTATATCAAGGGGTTTTTCATCCACCTAGTGTTGATACAATATATTTACTCGCGGATACAATCAACATAATTTCTCCTCGTAAAACCCTGATTTATTATTGGGCTGTTACAAACGAATACAAGGCTGATTTTGATAGTATGAATGAAGACCTACCAGGTGCTTTGGAGATAAGATTGAATGGCAATCTTGTACTCACAGTTGAGCCTACAGATTATGTCATTCAGTATCCTGAGGGAATTACACAAGGAGCAGCAGAAGTATATTTGGGTGGGGCTGCACAACGAAAATATGGTGAGTGGGAAGAAGCTCTGAAAGCATACCGATTGGAGGTTTCGGAATACTATGAGGCTTCACGTAATTGGCGTACTGAGCTAACTGACCGTGTTCAATCAGGAGAAGTCACTTCGGAAGATGATGTGCTTGTATCCCAACCTATGAGACCCGCTGATTTTCTGTACTCTAGTACTAAAGTCTTTCGAGGAGTACCGCTGAATTTGCCTTCTGGCAAATATGACATACAAATGCGCAATGATGAGGGAAAAATAGTAGCCGACAGCGTAAAGAAGCTCGTTGTATTTCAATCAGATAGAGTTGGTGTAGGATACACTGTTATTCCTGAAGATAAATGGACTACTCCAGAGCAAACATATAATCCCGGTGAGATGTTATATGTTCGATCTAATAACACACTTTACCTAGAACCTTTTTTCGAAAGTGAATACAACGAACAATATTTCACTCACTTGGAAGCACCACAAGCTCCGAATTTTGTGAACTCTGATTGGAAATGGGTTAAGGAGGATAACTTTAAAATCTCGGGTTCATCTAGGTGGGGAAGATCAGGAGATGCTGCTGATGTCACTTTTATTGGAGAACGTCGCCCTGGAAGACATATAAATGACGAAGGCATAGGATATGATATGCAAGTCATCGAAAGAGGTATGATACAGGATCCAATTGAGTTTGAAGATTATATGGTTCGTCAGAATCCAGGTCAGGCACTAGGTTACGAAATTCTCGAGGCAATGGAAGGATTGTCTCAAGGGATGCGTGAACGCGCACCTGATTTTTCAGCATTTGAAATAGTTGTTCGGAGATCGCTTCAAGATCTTCAAGTGAATTTACAGGGAGATGACGGTGCTATTCTAGGTGGTAGTACTAGAACAGTAGATGTGGTCAGGGGAACTGGATCCACCAATCTTTTTCTTGCTTTGATTCTGCCAATTGCACTAGGAATACTAATGGTTGGATATAGACGATACAGCTTAAAGATACATCGAGAGAAACTTGCGTCCGCAACAATAGAAAATAGTTGACAACTATAATTCTAAAATTTTAACCATCATCAAATCAATATAATTTGGTTTGGCACCTATGTGTCCGTAATGAAATGTTGATTTGACTTTTTTGGCCACAATGACAAATATTTGTCAATGAAACTATTAACTATCAGTGATTTGTGTGCAGATTTAGTGGTTCCCATTGACGAGTTACCATTACGTCCAGGTAAACATCAGCTATCTAATCAGCGTTTGTTTGTAGCTGGAGGAACTAGTAATACTTTAATAGTTGCTGCTCGTTTGGGTTTGGATACACATGCAGTAGGTGCAGTGGGTGATGATTGGTTGGGAAAAATGGTACTACAACAACTACGTGATGAAAATGTGTCGACCAATCATGTACAGGTTGTTCCTGATGCCACCACTACTTTATCTGTAGAGTTAGTAGACAATAGGGCACGACATGTTTTTGTTGGCGCTTTAGGTGAAGGTACAACTGTAGAACTATCGACCGATATAGATACCATATTGTCTGATATAGAAGCTGTGTTTTGTACTAGTTATGCATTGGCTAGTCATTCGCTTTTTAGTTGTTTGGATAGTTTGGATATTCTCAAATATGCTCATAGATGTGCAGTACCGACTTTTTTTGATTTGGGTCCTGCTGCGTTTTCAATGGATCGGGAAATTGTTGAGCAAGCAATAAATGTTAGTACTGTTGTATTCACTACTATGGAGGAACTAATTGGTTGGACAGGAAGTAGTGACAAGATACAGGCTACCAACGAGATTTTTGGTGTAGGAGCTGAGATAGTGGTCATAAAATGTGGTAAGGAAGGTTGTCTTATAATGTCTTCCGACGAAGACATTATGTTAGACGGTTTTGAAGTTACAGTCTGTGATACTGCTGGTGCTGGTGATGCATTTGCTGGCGCGTTTATCTTTGGGTATTTAAACAAATACAGTCTTACTGAATCTGGTACTATAGCTAATGCTGCTGGAGCTATTACAGTAACTCGTGTCGGTACTGGCCCTTATGTTGCACAGTGTGTTGAGATATTTGATATGCTAGAGTCGTATGGTGTAACATTCAGCGAATAAACTGTTGCGATTCTTACAACAAAATTGTGAGGTTCAATAATATGGAAATTGCATATAGTATTCCGAAAAGTGAACTACATTTACATCTTGACGGGTCGTTGGACACAGGATTTATCGCGGCGTGCGCCGCAAATAGAGGTATAGAATTACCGGTTGAACCCGCAGATGTTAGAGAATATTTACATGATTTGAAGAGCAAACGATCGCATATTGCTAGTAAAGTGTCAGGTTCTTCAAATTGGTCAAACTTTGATTTTTGTAATCAATTTTTACAGACGACAGATGAACTTAGAGAGGCTACGTTTTCTCTATGTGAGACTTTAATCGCTGATAATGTGGTGCTAGCTGAGATTCGTTTTTGTCCGGAACTTCACACTAATGAGGATTTGACAGTAAATGATGCTGTTGATGCTGTGGTGTCTGGCTTTCGCGAAGCGGAGCAAACTTTAAATATGAGAGGTGGTGTGATTGTTTGTGCATTGCGCTCCTACCCTGTAGAACACACACTTGAAATGGTGGAATTAGCATCAGCTTGGCTTGGTCAAGGAGTCATAGGATTTGACATAGCTGGTGATGAGGGTGCTTTTGCATTAGATATACATGCATCTGGTATAAAAGAGGCTCTGCGTAGGAATGTACCAATGACTTTACATGCAGGAGAATGGCCGGAAGATACTGTCAAAAACATAAAATTGGCTGTAGATTTAGGTGCGGATCGCATAGGTCATGGGGTTACTCTATGTCAGGATCCTAAACTCATGAAGCTAGTGGCAGAAAAGGGTATTACTGTCGAATGCTGTTTGACAAGTAATGTGGGATGGAAGGTGCCATCTTATGGAGTTCATCCTATCAGAAATATGTTCGAAGCAGGAGTAAAAGTTTGTATAAATTCGGACAATTTGTTGTTATCGGGAACTTTCGATCGTGCTGCATACTCAAGTGGAGAAGTACAACGATTAGTAGACGATGTCGGTTTTAGTTGGGAGCAAGCGAGACAGGTTTTGCTTAATGGTGTTAAGGGTTCTTTTAGTGCCGGAGTAGATGAAGATTGGATTTCTCAATATGAACAAAGATTGGATGAAATTTTGCCGTAGATACTCAATCAAGTAGGTTTAGCTAAAATCATGGATCATTTCAAGAATATTTATAGCAATATGGCATGTGAATATCATCGTATGATTGAATATGAAGATGTTGATGGCAATCTATATGATTGCATTGACAAACTTCTGACTGCAGATGTTAGTAGGGTTCTGGACATAGGAAGTGGAACTGGAAGAATCCCATTGTTGTTGTCGGACCCAAGATTTACTGTTGTTGGACTAGATTTGTACTGGGAAATGCTAAAAGAAAATGTGCGTCAGCGCAGTTTGTCTGCTGGTTCGTGGTTGCTGTCGCAGGGCAGCGCAGAAGCGCTTCCAATGTCACCAGATTGTTTTGATGTTTTAACTGCAGGCTGGGTGTTGGGGCACACATGCAGCTGGCACTCGGATTGGCAAACAGAGCTGGATATAGTATTAAAAGAAATGCATCGTGTGGTTCGCGATCAAGGGGTTATAATAATCATGGAGACTCTGACTACTGGTAGTGTCATACCTTCTCCACCAACAGCAGAATTGTCAGACTATTATGATTGGCTTGAAAACTCATGGGCCTTTTCTCGGCAGGAAATTAGAACAGACTATAGGTTTCCTGATGTGAAGGAAGCAATTAGCAATACTGAGTTTTTTTTCGGAGAACAACTTAGTAGTATGATTGTTGACAATAATTGGAGCCGTGTTCCAGAATGTACAGGCATTTGGAGTAAAATTGTATAAGAATATTCATTGTAGTTTGGCAAACTCACCTAAGGCTTGGGTAATTATATGAGTGTTGTTGTATACGGTAGCATCAATACTGACTTGATTGCTTACACTCCAAAGCTTCCACAGTGCGGAGAGACTTTGCTTGGGAAGTCCTATCTTATGGCTCTAGGAGGCAAAGGTGCAAATCAGGCCGTAGCTGCTGCAAAACTAGATGCAAATGTAAGTATGGTGGGACATGTAGGTGATGATACATTTGGTCTCCAAGTACTAGAACAACTGACTGATTATGGTGTAGATGTGTCCAGTGTTGAAATGGTTTCTGACCAAGGTAGTGGCTTGGCTGTGATTAGTGTGGACGACAATGGAGAAAACACAATTATTGTTTTGTCAGGAGCTAATATGCAGTTTGATCGGCAAGATGTTAACCGCACTGAGAGCCTATTTGACGATACTAAAGTTTTACTTTTACAACTGGAAGTTCCGGTTGAAGCAGATTTAGCAGTTGCACGTGCAGCGCATGCTAAGGGTATTACGGTGGTTTTGGATCCAGCCCCAGCAGCAGAATTGCCAGAGGAGTTGTATGGTGCGGTTGATATTTTGACCCCAAATGAGGTGGAGACTGAAATGATGGTTGGTATACGACCTTCTTCACAGGAAGAAGCTGCCGAAGCTGCCAGGATACTACAAAGTCGTGGGGTCCATACAGTTATTGTCACACTTGGTTCTGAAGGAGTATTTTGTGCATCAGGTACTAGAAGTATCTATGTACCAGCGTTTGATGTAGATGCTATTGATACTGTCGGTTCAGGTGATGCATTTAATGGTGGACTGGCAGTAGCAATTTCAGAAGGCCTGGAGATTGATGAGGCTCTTCATTGGGGCGCAGCTGCAGGTGCGCTTAGTACGACTCGTTCGGGTGCAGCCGGAGCTATGCCTGATCGAGCTGAATTGATTAGTCTTATATCTAGTAGTAGGTAGTTCGTATCACTGGCTGAAACAACTGAGTTTGTTTTGCGCATACTGGATCTAGTGCGCAGCATTTGCAATCAGGCTCACTCATTTCAGGACATCCTTTCCGCATTCTGAACAAGAGTTGGTCCACAGCAACCATGTTAAGATTTGGCGATGTATCTACTAACATGTTGATTGCCTTATATACGTTTTGGCGGACATCATATTCTTGTTCTTCACTTACCAATTCGCGTCTTGTAATTTTTTGCTGAAGGTAGGTGTCAGAAACACTCACCATACCAGTGCGTAATGCGGTACGCATGAGGTGATAATCAATACATGGAAGTTCTTCTTCAGAATCCCCAAGTTGTAAAAAGTTCTCAGGTCGATTTAATAGTATATATATTAGCAAAGCAGATTTTTTTTGTAACGGGTCATTTTTGTATCCGCCAATATTCCATAAAATTCTTAGTAAATCGGCCATTGGTGTCTTGGAAATTTGGGTTTTTTGGATCATTTTGGCAGGTGTCATGCCTAAATCTGACATATCTTGACCATAAGATTGAGCCTCGGACAAATGCAGCTCGATTGCTGGCATAGGACAGTGTCCGTCATCGTCAGCTAAAATCATTTCTAATTCCTCTTTAGAAAGATTTGCTTGCCTATTGACGCTGAAGAAGTCGGGATCACTATCTAGCATCCGCAAATAAGCAGCCCCTATGTAATCAGACCCTTTGCGTTCATGCCCGTCTATTTTTGCTATCATAGGCGCAACATATTTATCATTGTTTTTGGTCCAGAATCCAAATTGCTGCAAAGTTAACGCAAAGAAAAAGTCCAATGCGTTGGGATGTCCTACAGCAGGTTGTCCTATTCCGGTAAATGTATAAGGCAATTCATCAGCCTCTTCTGTTTCCATGACCTTAGCAATTTGTCTGATTCTGTTAGTATTTATCGACGCTTGTGAAGCGGAGTCAGTTGGTGTTGTGCTTACCTGTTGCATTAGACCCTCAGTGCCTAAATGACTTACAGTTACTTCGGCGATCTTTGCAGCTTGTTTGGCAGCCTGTATTGGATGTTCTAATTTACACAAATAGGATAATACCGCTCCGCAAAATGAATCGCCGGCTCCAGTTGGGTCTCGAGGGTTGATTGGTTGGATTGGTATTCGCTGCCGATCATTGCCTTGAATTATACTTACTCCATTTTCTCCATGTGTAACAAAAAGTATGGTACCGGTTGGCGAACAGATATTTTTTGTAGGACCTAAATTGTTTGCTGCTTCATGTTCATTCATGAAGCATAAATCTGCTTGTTCAATTAGTATGGATAACTTTTCTTTGTGATTGTCTTGTAGATTGTGTCCTCCACTGACTGAAATGTTCTGTGCTTTGTTATCCCGGCATTTTTTTAGCATTTTTAGTTGTACGTCAATATTGCCCAGTTGTACGATATGTACATATGTGTAACTTGAGAGATCTGAAGGTATGTCATTTTCAGACATGAGTGATTCGGATCTGGGTTCCACAGTAGTGTATTTAGCCGTCCCGCTATCATCATATTCAATTGCGAAATGTGGTAGTTCATCCTGACTAACTGTTGGACCCAACCAGTTTATTAATTTGTTGATAGGTTGCATTAGTAGAGGCATGGGGCTTGGCAGAGGAGCCAACATGTCCACTTGACCGCCAGCTGCTCGAGCTCCTAATGCGGTGTAAAGACCTGCACCCCCCGTAGTGTGGATATATTTTTCATTGATATGTAGGATGTCTTGTGAAGCTCCACCAATTACGAGTATTTTGTTCATATTGTTGTGCATTTATATAGAATGAATAATATTGAGGTGCCCTCGGCAGGACTCGAACCTGCGACCCCCTAGTCCGCAACCAGGTGCTCTATCCGCTGAGCTACGAGGGCATATTTTGTCACTTATGTGACAGTATTCTATTGAGTTGTAATGGCGGGGAGGGAGGGATTCGAACCCTCGGTCGAGTTTAACCCCGACAACCACTTAGCAGGCGGCCCCGATCGTCCACTCCGGCACCTCCCCGTTTTGGTACTATGGCGGAGGGAGAGGGATTCGAACCCCCGGTGAGGTTTCCCCCACAGTTGTTTTCAAGACAACCGCCTTAGTCCACTCGGCCATCCCTCCAGGATTGATGGTGGTGGAGATAATCATTTGGGCTCGGCATTCTACCATGTAGCATATACCTCAGTCAACATTTTGAATACTTTACTATGTATCAAGTTGCTACTACAATTGCTGCCGCATGGTCATGAGAATGGGTCAAACTTACTGACCATTCCTCTAGACCGAGTTCTTTTGCCAATATTAGTGCATTACCACTTAAGTTTAATAGCGGCCGGTTTTGATGGTCCCTTATGATTTCAATATCTTTCCATGACACCAATCCAATTCCACACCCTAATACTTTTGAGACAGCTTCTTTGGCTGCCATTCTAACAGCCAGAGAAGGTGTTCTGCCGTTGGAATCATGCAATTCTTGCTCTGTGTATACACGCTCTAGGAAACGCTTACCATGACTAATAATCAGATGATCAATACGCTCAACTTCTATTAGGTCAATACCAGTCCGTAGCATACTATTGTGGTCCTGCTGATGCGACAACATATGTGTCAGGGTCTAACAATCTATCGGCAGCATTTTGAATATCTTGCCTGGAAATGTCTTTGATTTGTTTTGGCAAATGTTGCAAGTAGTTCATACCTAAACTATACAATTCCATTGATGATAAAATTGCTGCTATCCCTGAGTTTGTTTCTAGTTGAATGGGGACGCTACCTAAAGCATTTGATTTGCTATCATCGAGTTCCTCATGACTTACAGACTCAATGATTAAACGATTTATTTCCTCCAGCATAATTTTTATGGTGGTGTCTACATTGCTGGGATCAACCCCAGCTATTAATCGCCATGTTCCAGGGCCAAAGCTAGCATCAGCTCTACTAAAGGAATAGTACGCCAAACCATGTTTCTTGCGTATTGTTTTACCTAGTCGGCCATACATTCCAAAAACTCCAAGTATGCTGTTAGCAATGCGTATAGATTGGTAATCCGGGTCGCTGCGTTTAGGGCCTAAATATCCCAAAACAATATCAGTTTGGGTTTTTCCCGGAATACTGACATGTTGCTTCTTAATATAATCGATTGGTTTTGTCGTAGGTGCCTTAGCAATATCTGGCTGTTTGTTGTTTGTCCAGTCTCCAAAGTGAGAGTCTACTAATGATATCGCTTTACTTGCAGTGACATTTCCTACAATTGTAACGATCATTCCAGCTGGCCCATAGTGTTGTTTGTGGAAATCTTTGAGATCAGCTCTAGTGATATTTGTTATGCTTTCGTGATACCCATTGTTTGAGTAACCATAAGGGTGATTAGGACCAAACAGGTGCTCATAAAAAGTTAATGATGCCATGGCCCTTGTATTGTGGCTGCGCATAGCCAGTCCAGTTAATGTTTCTGCGCGCATTCGTTCCAAGTGGTCATTTGGAAAGGTAGGATTTCTAACAGCATCGGCTGCAGTTTCTAGTATCAGATCAAGATCCTCAGGTAGTGATTTGCCACCAAATCCGACTGTGTGTACTGCGGAACTAAACCCAAGGCTTGTGCCTACAGATTCAATCTTTTCGTGTATTTCTTCGAAACTGGCGTTTTTTGTGCCACGCATCAACATGCTGGCCGTGTAACTTGCTAAGCCTGCTTTAGGCCGTTTTTCATATATAGATCCAGCATGTACGAACGCATCTACAACCACTGAAGGGCTGTGTGGATTCTCCCATACTATAACTATAATTCCATTAGGCAAAGTTTGACGGATTATGTCTTCAGACCCAGGTAGTGTTCGCATGTTTAGTAGGTTCAGTTAATTTTGCCGTCATTTGGTATGTAATAACCAGTGGTGCGATTGCTGGGTATTAGGATCTTTTGTGCGACTCGATGTACATCTGATGATGTGACTGCTTCCAACTTGTCTATATAATTAGTAAACCATGTGTAGTCATCCAGTATTTCAGCAAAGCCATACCAAAACCCGAGATTAGTCACACTCTCAGAGCTATAGGCAAACATTGCTCTTGCTTGTTTTTTTGCTTTTGACAGCTCTTCTTCAGTCGGAGCATGATTTATGGCGTGCTCAATTTCTTCATTAAGTGCTGTCTCGACCTGTTCTATAGATCGGTCAGTACGCACAGCACATGTGATGCTATACAGAAATGGATCTACTGTTGCTGATAGACTGCCGCTAAAACCGGCAGCCAAACCTTTTAATATGAGAGCCTGATATAAGCGACTGGTTTTGTTGCTAATTCCAGATCCAAACATATTAAAGGAACTAGCTCCAGATAGAATACTGTCTAGGACAATCATAGGAAAGAAGTCTGGATTAGTGGCTGCCGGGGCATGGTAAACACACTGTAAGTATGCAGTTTCGCCCTCTCCTTCTACCACAACACGTCTTTCACCTCTTTGTTGTGGTTCATCTCGTATGAATACTTTGGGCTCATCTCCTTCTGGTATTTTACCGAAATGAGTTTCTATTTGTCTATGCATCTGCGATTCCTTAAAATCTCCAACTGCAACCACAATGGCGTTTCCAGGAGTGTAAAAGGTACGGTAGTGTTTATAGAGATCTGACCGATGCATCGATTCTATGTCAATTTTGTCTCCAATGACCTCATGATGATATGGGTGTACACGAAATGCGGCAGCTTGTGTTTCTTCAGATAGTAGAAAAATAGGTTGATTCTCAGATCCTTGGCGTTCAGAAATTATTACTGTCCTCTCTGATTCAACATCCTCTTTCTTGTAAAGACTATTAGCCATGCGATCAGCTTCCAGTTTTATTGCCAAATCTATCTTGTTAGCTGGCATGGTCTCGTAATACGCAGTCCAATCTATCCATGTCATCGCATTCCATACTCCCCCCGTGCGAGAAATTTCGCTATCTGCACTGTCAGATGGATATTGCTTAGTGCCTTTGAATTGCATATGTTCTACCCAGTGTGAACTACCTGTAATTCCGGTATGTTCATGTCTTGAGCCAACACGGTACCAAACCCAGAAGGTAGTTACTGGTGCAGTGTGTACCTCGTGCAGAATCAATGTTAATCCGTTGTCAAGCCGGGATTTAGATACAGGCATAATATAGAATTATGGTTTTGTGCTACTGTCGTAACTACGACCTATTCCACGATGAACAAAGCCTCGTTCATGTAGCTCTTCAGGGGAATATATATTACGTCCATCAATAATCACGTTTCCTCTCATCGATAGAAGTATTTGTTCCAGATCAAGTTGCTTGAATTCATTCCATTCCGTGACTACTACAAGTGCGTCACAGTCGGCTGCTAGTTCGTATGGGTTTTCTGCATAAAATATGTCTGGCATTATGCGACGTGCAGAAGGAATAGCAACAGGATCATATGCTCTAACAGTTGCACCAGATTCAATTAAACTCAATACTATTTCTATTGAGGGTGCTTCACGCATATCATCGGTGTTAGGCTTAAAGGCAAGTCCGAGTAATCCAATGGTTTTACCACTTAGGTTTTGTCCTAGGTTTTCCTTCAACATGTGCACAACTTTTATCCGTGCATCAGCGTTAATGTCCATAACGCTATGCAATAGTTGCGGATGTCGGCCTTTCTCTGATGCCATATGAGCTAATGCTTTTACGTCCTTAGGAAAACAGCTGCCACCATAACCAATTCCGGCATCAAGGAATGCTTCACCTATGCGTGGGTCGCTTCCCATACCCACAGCTACTTCTTTTATGTCGGCTCCAAGCGCTTCACATATATTGGCAATTTCATTGATGAAGGATATTTTTGTGGCTAAAAATGCATTGGAGGCATACTTTATCATTTCAGCTGTACGTAAATCTGTCACTATGATTGGGGATCTCAATGGCAAATGTAGCTGAGCAACCTGATCGGCAGCTATTTTGTCAAGGGAACCCAGTACAGTTCTGTGTGGATTCATAAAATCTTGTAGTGCACTACCTTCTCGTAGGAATTCTGGGCAGGATACGACTGCAAAAGGGACTGTTTTAGTTTGACTGTCTCTTATAATATCTGCTACCCAGTCTCCAGTTCCTACAGGTACTGTTGATTTGTTGACAATTATCAGCGGGGTTTTCATAGTATTGCCTATTGTAGTTGCAGCTTGGCGTACATACTGTAAATCGGCTTCGCCATCTACTCCTTCAGGGGTTCCGACTGCTATGAAGGCAAACTCAGCATCCTCTAAAGCGACACTGTAATCGGTAGTGAATTCTAATCGCTTGGAATCTATATTGCGTTGTATCATTTCTGCAAGGCCAGGCTCGTAAATTGGTAATATTCCCCGCCTAAGATTGTTTATGCGTGTCTCGTCTATATCTAGGCACTTAACCTTATTTCCTAAATCCGCAAAGCAGGCACCAGTGACTAAACCTACGTATCCTGCTCCAACAACCGCAATGCTTTTCATAGTAAATTTATCCGCTATATATATGGGCAGTATATCATTCTCGCCACAAGACTAGTGTGCAATCATACCATAGGCATGGGTCAACATCTGTTCTTTCATGCGTTATAATCGTTGTACAAATCTAGCTGTATAAACTAAGGCATATTATATTTATCTGTAGGAGTTACGAAAAGTGTTTGATTTTGTTTTTCTTGGCACATCTGCATCGGCACCGTCTGTAAGTAGAGGACTGTCTGCGCATATGGTGTTACATCAAGAGTATCGTTTTCTAATAGATTGTGGTGAAGGTACACAAAGACAGATATTACGTAGTGGGTTTGGCTTTAAGAGGCTTACAAGAATATTGATTACTCATGGGCATCTAGATCATATTCTTGGTCTAGCCGGCTTACTTTCAACATTAACGCGTTGGGAGGCGATCGAACATGTTGAAATATGGGCAGGACGGTCTGCATTGGATCGTATACGCAGTTTGATATTTGGGGTTGTGTTTCGTGGCGAAAGGGCCCAATTTCAAATTGAATTAAGAGAACTGGAACCAGGCCCCATTCTTGTGGAAGAATCTTTTGAAATGGAGGCTTTCCCAGTTAATCATCGGGGCGGACAGTGTTTTGGTTTTATTTTCAAGGAACCTGCACGACGTCCATTTCTAAATGACAAGGCGGACGAACTAGGTGTTCCACATGGTCCTGAGAGACGTGAACTTGTAAAGGGTCATTCTATACAGTTACCTAATGGTCAAACCATTGATCCAGATGATGTTTTGGGTTCAACGATACCAGGCACTAAATTGGTTCATGTTGGTGATGCGGGGACGACAGATGATTTGATGGAATACTGCAATAATGCTGATGCCTTAGTAATAGAAGCTACGTATCTCGAGAGTGACAAGCTTCTTGCAGAGAGATTTGGTCATTTAACTGCATGTCAGGCTGCCGAATTAGCTAGAGACGCTAATGTCAACAGTTTGTATCTCACACATATCTCGCGTAGATACAGAACACGAGATGTGCTTTCGGAGGCTGCTGAAGTATTTCCCACAGTAGTTGTAGCTCGAGATTTAGACAGGTTTCAAGTTAAGCGACACAATTGAGTTGGACTTTTGCAATCACAAATACAAACAAGGTTTCATATACTTATGCTAAACTGCTACGTTTGTTAGACATCTTACGTTAGAGGCATGTCCGCCAATAAGAGCACAATCTAGATTTCGCTGCAGCATGAAGCATATCTAAAGTTAGCTGTTGACATACTGTGGATCTGATAAGTAACTTGGTCTACAACATAACACTAGCTGTCTTGCAGCTTGTACTTCGTCCATCCTTGCCGACGGAGTAACATGAGGTGCTGTAAGGAGCAATTCAGGATTGTTGCGGGCTTCATCAGCTATTTGTATTAAGGCATTTGCAAATTTGTCCAGTGTCTCCCTACTCTCTGTTTCGGTGGGCTCAATCATTAAAGCCTCGTGCACAATTAATGGAAAATAGTTTGTAGGTGGGTGAAAACCAAAATCCATGAGACGTTTGCTTATGTCGAGAGCGTGGATTTCTGGAGCATCACTCCAGCGACCTTCTACAACAAATTCATGCAAACAGGCTCGGTCATATGGCAAGTGATATACATCTTGTACTTTTGATCGTAAATAATTTGCGTTAAGCACAGCATGTTCTGAGTTGGAGCGGAGTCCTGTGGCTCCATGAATGCGTATATATGTATATGCACGTACCAATACACCGAATTGACCATTGAAAGCTTTCATACGCCCAATTGTGTGTTTAGGACTGGCAAATCCATATAGGGGTGGGTCCTGATCGTTCCCTTGTTCAACAATCTCTATTATTGGTGTTGGAAGAAAATCGACCAGTCTTTCTGAGACACCTACTGGTCCTGATCCAGGCCCGCCGCCTCCATGTGGGGTTGAAAATGTTTTGTGTAGGTTGTAGTGCATTACATCAAAACCAATGTCGCCTGGTCTTACAATTCCTGTAAGAGCATTCATGTTTGCCCCATCTCCGTAAATTAACCCACCACATTCTCGTACTGTTTTTACCACTTCTTCAATTTGTTCCTCAAACAATCCCAATGTGTTTGGATTGGTTATCATCAGTCCTACAATGTCTTCGCCACATTCGGATTTTAAAGCATCTAGGTCGACATTTCCTCTAGCATCCGAAGGTAGTTCGATAACCTCTAAACCACTCATTGTTGTACTGGCAGGATTGGTGCCGTGTGCGGAGTCCGGGATTAATATCTTGCGACGCGCGTTGTCTCCACGAGATAGATGATAATCGCGCATCATCATTATTCCTGTAAGCTCTCCGTGTGCACCAGCAGCTGGCTGCAATGTCACTGCTGCGAAACCTCCGATTTCCTTGAGCCATTCCTGTAATTCGTACATAAGAGCTAAATTACCTTGCACAGTATTTACATCTTGCAGGGGATGACTATGCATAAATCCTGCTAAGCGGGCTGCATCTTCGTTGACACGCGGATTGTATTTCATAGTGCAGGAACCAAGAGGATAAAATCCAGAGTCTATTGAATGATTTAATTGAGACAGGCTTTGAAAATGACGTATCACATCAAGCTGTGTTAATTCAGGTAGATCTAAATCATCTCGTACAATATCAGTTGGTAATTCTTCAACAGGAACATCTGGCTCTGGAAGAGTTACTCCACTGCGACCTGGACTACTTAATTCATAAACTGTTGGTTCTGCAATATTGTCAGATATGTTCATGATATCTCTCCTAGAGCATCACATAGACACTGTATGTCGTCGGTTGAAATCATCTCAGTAAATGCTAATAGCATATGGTCTTTTAGATGTGGATAATCTTGTCCCAAGTCATATCCGCCAATAAGACCATATTCATCAAACAAACTTTTGTTAATCTCTATTATTGGTTTTGTACAATGTACCGCAAACTCATGAAAAAATGGTTGGTCTTTCCGTACTGCAAAACCAGGAATCTTATCTATTTGTTTGGCAGCATAGTGTGCTTTGTGGTAACAAAGCTCCGAAACTTTACGCAGTCCTTGTTTGCCTAGGACAGACAGATAAATTGCAGCGGCAGTGACCATTAGACCCTGATTAGTGCAAATATTGGAAGAAGCTTTATCACGACGTATATGTTGCTCGCGAGGAGTTAAAGTAAGCACATAACCTCGTTTTCCTTTTGCGTCAACCGTTTCACCCACAAGTCTTCCTGACATTTTTCGCACGTATTTTTCGCGTGTCGCGAAAAATCCCAAATAAGGTCCTCCATATGATAATGGGATACCTAGTGGTTGTCCTTCACCTACAACAATGTCAGCCCCATATTCTCCAGGTGGTTTCATAGTACCCAACGTGATTGGATTGGATATGACGCAAAATAAGGCACCTACATCTTTGACTGCATTTTCAATTCCTTGCAAGTCTTCTAGTTCTCCCAAGAAATTAGGATTTTGGATGATGAAAAGTGCAGTTTGATCGTCTAATTCAGTTAACAAATCGTCCAAATCTGCTTCTAGGTTTTCTTGGCCAACGATGGTCAAACCCATTCCTTGTGTATATGTGTTTATTACTTGTCGGTAATGCGGATGAATCGTAGGGGAGATTATTATCTTTGTTCTTTTGCCGCGGAAGTGATTGAGAGCCATGATAATAGCTTCTGCTGTAGATGTTGCACCATCATAGTGGCTTGAGTTTGCTACTTCCATTCCAGTAAGAGCGCATATCATGCTTTGAAACTCAAACATAGTTTGTAGTGTCCCTTGTGACACTTCTGGTTGATATGGGGTGTATGCGGTCAGATTCTCTCCGCGTAACAGCATATGATTGACTAGTGATGGCACATAATGATGATATGCGCCTGCACCTAGGAAACACGGGTAGTGAGTTGCTTCTGCGTTGGATTCGGACAGCTCTTGCAATTCCTTAAGTACTTCCAATTCTGAAAGTGGTCCTGGCATATTAAGCTGGGGAAATCGGTGTTCATTGGGAATTGTTTCGAAAAAAGCTTCTAGATTTTCGACTCCACAAGCTGCAAGCATTTTCTCTCTATCTAATTCTGTGTGTGGTAGATAACTCATTGTTTGATCACCTTACATGTGTTAGGAAAATGTATTCAGAAATTACATGTTAGCTATGAGCTGCGAGAATCACAGTAATCTGCATATGTTGATGCGTCCATTAATTCTTCAACTTGACTTACATCTTGTACATCAATCTTGACGAACCAAGCACCTTCGTACGGCTCTAGATTTATTAGCTCCGGCTGGTCTTCTAGGTCGTTATTGACTTCAGTGATTTTAGCCATAACAGGCATATTTACATCTGCAGCAGCTTTCACGGATTCTACAGTTGCAAAAATATCATCCTTGCTGAAAGATTCGTCAATTGTAGGCAGCTCTAAATATACTATGTCTGATAGTTGGTCTTGAGCATAGTCAGTTATTCCTATCAAAGCAGACTGTCCATCTAGCATTACCCATTCATCGGTTTTTGTGTACAGCCTGTCTTCTGGGGTTTTCCATGGCATTTTGTAATCCTCCTCGTGATACTTGTTTGCTGAAACAAAAAAAGGAGACGCAATTGTCCAGATTAGCGTCTCCTCTGTCATATACCTGAGAGATTCACCCTATTTACATCAGGGCTTGCCCCGTCGGTGTCATTAGACTTTCCAGAGGTTATACAGTTGTCGAGTCCTTTTACCTGAGAGTTTCATCCATTTTGTTGGATTTGCCCCTTCGGTGCCTCACTAGCTTAGGAATATTGTGAAGGTCTCTCCTCGGCAACTGGTGAATTGTTACTTCTAATTTTATTGTTAGGTAAGATAGTTGTCAAGGCTCAACAATTATTGTTTGAGGTTTGTTATTTGTACAAGCAATTTTTCAAACGAGATGGTTATGATTGACCAGTTACAATGTTTTTCTACAAACCTGCGTGCTTTAGCACCTTCCTTTAATCTGTTGTTCTGTTCCATCATGTCTTTGAGAGTCTGTACTAAATAGTCAGACTCCGTATATATTATTCCGTTTCCAGATGGAACTTCTTGTATAAGACCGGGCAGCTTACTAGCAAGCACCGGACGACTACAGGCTAGGTATTCATAGACTTTTATCGGTAATATATCCCGTGTTGTAGGATTGAGGGTAGAGTATAAAAGGCAAATGTCCGCCGCTGAAATTAGTGTTGGGATGTTTTTATATGGTTGATGCCCTGTAAATATAACACGATTTTGCAGTCTCAGTTTCTCACTCAGTGCTACTAAATTGTCTTCCATTTCACCTGTGCCTACCACCATTATTTTCAATGATTGCGGCATACTTGGCAAAATGCGCATAATTGTATCGATTCCTGAGAATTCATATAACCATCCAACAAATATCAATAATACATCGCTTGAAGCTATTCCCCATTTAGCGCGTATGTCATTGATATCTTTGTTATTTCTTGATTCAAATAAATCTAGGTCAACTCCGGTGCCTACCATATGTGCATAATCGGGATTAGCACCATGTTGTAATCCATACTCTTTAAGTTTTTGATTAATATAGATTGTCGCATTAGAGTTGCGGAGAAGAATAGTTTCCATCCAGTAAGCAAATGGTCGTAACCATCTGTAGGGAACAAGTGTATGCAGTGCATCAATTACATGGAGTACGAAAGGGATATTCTTGATCTTTGCTATTGCTAGTGCACATAGACCTGTAGATATAGCATAATTGACAATTACATCTGGACGAATTGTCTTAGTGATTCGCATTATTTCTATGAAGAAGGTCACCATAGATACAATTCTTGCTAGTCCAGGTAATCTTATGGTTGCTGGCCGTATTACACACACATTTGCTTCATCATCTGTGCGAGTTATGCGCTCATATATTAAACGAGGGGCAACTAGTGGTGAATATGGCCAGGGTGTGTAATTAATTTCAAAATCCAATACCGTTACTCTGTGGCCGATTTTGGACAATCTTTCGAATAAGTGGTGCTGTTGGTGTGGTCCTCTTCGGATCCAGTCAGTTTCTTGTATAACTAGAAAATTCATATTTGTGTGTTTACCATTGGATAAAGCACAGAAAAAAGGTACAATTTCTGGCTATGCGTGATAAAACCATATTAGTTACAGGCGGTGCTGGATACATTGGTTCAGTTTGCACAGAATTATTGTTAGCAACTGGATATCATGTGATTGTTCTCGATAATCTTCAAACAGGTCATCGTAAGGCAGTGCATCCAAAGGCAGAATTTATTAATGGCAACATTGGCAACAAGAGTCTACTAGGCAGACTGTTTAATGGCAACAGTATCATAGCAGTTATCCATTTTGCTGCCGAAACATTAGTTACTGCTGCAAATACGAAACCACAATCATATTTGGCTAACAATCTGGTGCAGGGAATACACTTGCTAGATAGTATGCTTAAATATGGATGTCGACAGATAGTTTTTTCTTCCACAGCTGCTGTATATGGTGAACCAAATGATGTGCCTATCAAAGAGACACACAGCACAAATCCTTTGAATGCATATGGTGACTCTAAGCTTATGTTTGAGAAAGTCCTGAAGCATTATGGCAATGCTTATGGGATCAAATCAGTGATTTTTAGATATTTCAATGCTGCAGGTTGTACTAAGTATTATGGTGAGTTACATAATCCTGAAACTCATTTGTTGCCATTAATTTTGCGTGTGCCACTTCGTCAGAGTAAGCACATCAATATTTTTGGAGACGATTATGATACAAGGGACGGAACCTGTATTAGAGATTATGTGCATGTTTCTGATATTGCAAATGCTCATTTACTTGCCCTTGAAGGAATAGAGGATCTTAATAATCCTACATATAATCTTGGCAATGGCACAGGTTTTACAGTTAGGGAAGTAATTTCTACTGCAGAGCGAATTGCGCAACATACAATTCCTGTACGAATAAAACCACGACGTCCTGGAGACCCAGCTGTTCTTGTCGCTTCAGCAGATAAAGTTAGAGACCAGTTAGGATGGCATCCAAACTACACCGATCTAGAGAGCATAGTTGAATCATCGTGGTCATGGCACATAAGACATAAGGATGGATATGATTAGAGTAAAAAATACTGATTCGGATAATGTAGATGTAGAAATAGATGTTTCTATTGTTATGCCTTGTCTCAATGAGGCTAAGACCATTGTGCAATGCATTCAAGAAGCCAATGATTTTTTTGAACATGCAGATTTGTGTGGTGAAGTTGTAGTAGCTGACAATGGATCAACTGATGATTCTGTGTCCCTTGCGAAAGCTAATAATGCAATAGTTGTCCATGCATCTGAAAAGGGTTATGGTAATGCTTGTAGGGTTGGGATGAATGCGGCTCGTGGCAAATACGTGTTCAAAATGGATGCAGATGCAACTTATGTTTGTGCTGATATAACAGAGTTTTTGATAAAGTTTGAGGATGGCTATGACTATGTCATTGGTAGTCGTCTAAGAGGTGAAATCCTTTCAGGAGCAATGCCATTTTCTCATCGATACATTGGTAATCCTGTAATGAGTATAATGGCTCGAATATTATGTAGGACCGGTATATCAGACATTTGTTGTGGACTAAAGGGTTTCAAAAAGACGGCTCTGGATGGATTGGAATTTCAGTCTCATGGAATGGTGTTTGGCCCAGAAACTACAATAAAGAGCCGGCAACATGGTTTGAGTATAGCTGAGGTACCAATTACTTATAGGCCTGATAAGCGTGATAGCCATACTAATCTAAGAAGATACAGAGATGGGTTTAACAACGTTGTTTTTATTTTGCGGGAAAGTTTTATATTTAGGAAGTATCAAGCAAAATAACAATCTAGTTTGTTAGCACTTCGTAGATTGCCATCTTGTGGTGTGGTCCTGTATATAACAGCTTAAATTTTTTGGGATCATTGAGATATATATACGGATTGGAATCTTTTTGTGATGTAGTGTCGTACACCAACTGTGCTCTAGAGCCTACTATAAATAAGTCATGGTCTTGGAGTTCCTGTGTACTAGGGTAACCAACTGAAATGTCGTAATTAACCAAATAGTACCTTAGGCGACCATCTGTGGAATATATGAGCGTTTCAGAGTTGCTATTGTCAAGTAGATACTGCACAGTATGATATAAGTCGCCTTTAGCTCGATACACTCTTTCTGTGTAAGAAGCTTGAGGGTTTGTGACCCACTGTATGATGCCCCCCAGACGTGATTGATACACTCCAATAGCAGTGATTATAATAATTGAGCTGAGCAATATAAGCGAAGATAGTTTTGGGTACAATTTAAACCTAATTCTCGACAAAATTGCGTCCAATACTCCTCCCGCTAGTATTGCGTAGAATGGTAGTATCGATAATAGGAATCGTGGATCGAATGAGAAGCGCCACCACCATAATAAGGTATATGGGACGCACCATAATAATATACGTTGTATAGCTTGGTTTTTGAAAGTGCAAAATGCCCATATTAATCCTGCAATGTAGATAGGAGAAGTAGCTAGACCAAATTCGGAAAATCTTCCGATAAAAGGGACTATTTGTTCAGGCGTGTTGTTAGCATTCATTATGTGAAATAGTCCTGCGCTAGGTACTGCTGAGGCCCAACCATCGTAATATGCATTACGTATGTACCACCAGCCACCTACCAATATAGTGGTGAAGAAAATAACTATCACATGGTTTGACAGGAAGCGGCTATATTGTTTGTTGCCAGAGTTGTGATTCTTCACTATCATTTGTATACATATAATTGCTAATGGACCGATAATTGCGAATCCAGCCTGTTTGGTCCATATGCCAACCCCGGCCACCATTCCAGTCACTATTGCCCAATCTATCTGTTGATTCCTTCGCCATATTTCAACAGTAAACGCACATGTGGCGAAACATAACCCAGTGGCTATATCTACATATCCTACCGGAGACCAATGTATAAACAATGGTGTGGAGGCCAGCACAAATGCAGCAGTATATCCTGCTCTTTTACCAAACCAATATCGTGCAAGACCATATGTCACCAGAATAGTCATTGCGGAGATAATTACCGGATATAGTTTTGCGACTTGTTCCACTATTTGCCCAGCAGCAAAAAAATTACTAGCATATATTGCAGGTAACAGAGGTGGATATCCGCGAATTGCAGAAGTCAGCTCTTGTCTTTCATACATTAGTCTAGCGTAATACGCATATCGACTTATTTCATCATCTCCGGTAAATGGGTAGTATGTGGCTTGGGCTATGATAACTACAAAAACAAAAGCAATAGCAGACCCAACCATTATCTTTATGGGATCGTCACGTGTCTTTTTCCACCATGTTGAATTGTATTTTAGATGTTGAGGCCATTTCCCGATTATTGTACTAATAGCCAATAAACTTACTAAGATAATCCATACTAGTCCACTGGTGATGATATGGAATGCAACTAATATGAATATTATTGTAAATAGACCTAGACCTAGAATTACACATAGCGGCCAAAACAAAGTAGTGGGAGGATCCAAGCGAGACTTGTGTATCAATGGCACTATATATACTATAGATAATGGTACTGCAACCAACGCCAGCACGTAGTTTATGACTGTAATCAATGTTTTATTTCGCCAATTTTATAGATTGCAATGTTGTCAGTATATTGATAGAACAACGGTAGAATGTTTGTATCACCTAAGCTACTAACGACCTCATTATTAGTAGTATCATAAAATTCATATACCAAATCTGCTGTTGGTGAAGTGACTAGATATTCATACCCAAGCAAATCGTTCAAGACGAAAGGGTACCCTTGCTTGAATTCATAATCGTGTAACCAATAAGCTAGCGCACCATCTACGGCATATATTTTTGATCCGGGTTGGATTGTTGATCGGATATGCTTTACTAAAGTCCATGATTCTGCACTCAAACGTTGTAGCTTTTCATCATCAGTTTGCATAGGGTGAATTATTAGGTTGTACACAGCTCCCAGACGACCTACTGAGCCAGAAAGGACTAGTGCAATTGCTAGTACTATAGTTATCAAGGTTTGACGATTGAATGTGTAGGGTATTCGGTTTAATGCCCAGTCTATTCCATGACCTGCTATAGCTGCGTACATGGGCATTGAACTTAGCAAGTAACGAGTATCATACGAAAAGTTTTGCCACCATATAATATGATAGGGTATCACAAAAGCTGCGAGTAGCCACGAGCGAGACATTCTTTCAATGGACTTATGTGACACATTATCGACCTCTGGTTTCCAGAAATATATACTACACAATATAAGTCCAAGTACAATGGATGTCCCCAACCAAATGCCCCACTCTTCAGTTGAACTAATGAACGTAGCTAACTGATAGACGGAATTGTTAATGTATTGTGCATCATATGCGCCAGGAGCTGGTACTACGGCATCGGGGCCAGCTATTATTAAACTACGTAGATACCAGGGACCAGCTATAAGCACTACTGATCCAAATGCAGTTAGGCTATTTCTTGTTTCAGTCAATGCTGAACTTCCTGTTCGTATTCTTAGCAAAGGTACAATTCCCAAAGCTGGTAATAGCACCAGTGCTGATTGTTTAGTCCACAACGCAAGTCCTGCCATAATTCCTGCAATTACGGCCCAGCGTTGTACCCCACTTTGCATCCAAATGTAAGCAAAAAGAAAACATAACCCATGATATACACCTACTGGCACATCCACATATCCTGAAGTTGACCAATCCACAAACATATGAGAACTAAGCAAAAGTATTACAGCAGCCCATCCAGCACGCTTTGAGAAAATCAGTCGTGTAACAGCAAATGTTGTCAAGATCATAGCTCCTGAATAGCCTGCTACCACTAGACCCGCCAAATGATCATTTACGGCGTTAATAGACATAAAAGCAAAGCAGTACAGTATTTGTATTGCTAGTGGATAACCAGTCAATGAGTTGGGTATTTCAGAGCTTTCAAATAAGAGGCGTGCATTTGGTGCGAATCGTGCAAGAACATCGTATCGATAAAACGGATATAAAAAAGCATTGATGAATATGATGACAAACCCAGATATACATATTATGCTAAGCCAGAAAGTGAATGTATTTAATTTGATCCTCGGTAGGAATATAGAGGTTTTTGTGAGTATCAATCCTGTAATGAGAACAATCCAGGGTACTGGTATTACTAGGTTAGATAGTAGATGTTCACCTGGTAGTAACCCAAGTATCAGCATGTATAAAGATAAAGTTCCAGTGCTAAGCCCAAATGTCGAAGCCAGTACCCCTGATCGTCCTATTGATATAGGACTGAGTATCCGACTTAATATTGGCCAAAGAAAAAACAAACCGACCAGTACAGTTGGGATGGCTAGTAGAAAAGACAGCATAAAATAGGCGTATAAATCACTATAGCAATATTCTAGTTTATCATACTGAAGTGATGATCTGCTTTGTTAAACAAGTGGGTAGGTTTTGTTTTGTACAATATGTGATATAAGAGATGTTGTCAGGCGATTATTAACTATGGTCAAATATGGTCAAACTCATATCTACTTACGGTTCTAAAATAAGATATCTTTCTATGCTGTGCTTATTTATGGCTTTTGGCTTAGGCACATGGATTAGGGTTCACGGAGTGTTTCAATACCCATATTTAGCTGATGAGCCACGTATTACGCAAAGTGGCACCCGAGATATGTTAGGTATTGGTCCAGACCGTCATCTAGGTACTGGAATGTTCACAAAGATGTTTGGAGTACCTATTCGCAATGGTCAATTTCTAGCTCCTCTGTGGTGGTTCATGCAAACAAGTCTTGTGGAACTAACACCTGGACATGATGATATTTTGTATAAGGGAACCGACACAAAACTATATAGAATAGTACCATTATTTTGGGGATTACTGGGCATTGCTGTTTTTTATAGAGTAGCTGTTGAGATATTACCTCATCCGATACCTGGATTGATGGCATTATTACTTAGCATAAACGATTTACACGTTTATATGTCTTCAAAATCGCAATATGCTGAGACAGTACTGTTCGTAGCAACGGTCTTGATATCGTACGTGTTGATGCGGAACAAGTGGAGATTGAGGCATTTATGGATTATATCTGGAGGCACAGTGTTGGCTCTGGCCGTGTTCTTAGTCAAAGGCATTGCAATTTTATTTGTGGTGCCATTAGTAACAACTGTGAACTTGCTTCGTACAAACGATAACAACCCCTTAATTGAATTATGTAAAAACATATCAGGTAAGTGGCACATATTACTATTTATGTTTATGCCACTAATATTGTGGTGGGTAGGTGCAGAATGGTTTTTTAGAACTAATGAGGTGCGAGTATCGGATCTCGGGTACTTTAACCATTTATGGGAGCCTGTTTTGGCACTTACTATAGGTTATGGTGAACAAGTCAAGTCTTTTACAACTGGACCATGGTACTGGGCTTTATTAGTTTATTCACATGGAGATATATGGCCAACATTGAGTTTTTTGGCAGTGCCGATATGTGTGGGGTTTTTAACTGCATGTGTAGAAATAGTGCGCGGTGGACAAAGATTGTATGTGTACTCATATATTGTTGTGGCAATTGTAGTACAACTTGGTATTCAACTTGTTAAAGGTGTTGATGGAGCTCGTTATCATATGATTTACTTGCCTGCTAGCTTGCTTGCATCAGGCCTTTACTTTGAGATTTTGTGGTTGAGAACAAAAACAAATACACAAGGTAGGTTGTTTAGTTCATTGTCTATACTTGTTTTGGGTGCTTATCTGTATTTAGTTCTAGGATGGAGCCATTGGCTAACTGAGTGGGTGTCACCAGGAAGGTGGGGAACCATCATGTTGTTAATCAATACGAGTGCTGCACTAGCTTACTTTTTTGGGACTACATATTGGATTAGGAGAATCGCTGTTGTCGTAGTGGTATTTGCGGGTGTATGCTTGTCGATAGTTAGAGGGCCTCTACATTGGGGAACGTTTGTCTATGAGGAGCCTAGCAACATTAACAACCATCGCAATGAAATTGAAACATATTATCATCCAGACAATGATTTAATTGAACCACAATTCCAAAGCGATTCTCATTTTGCTGATTGTCTCAGACTATATGGTTACGATATCACTTATGAATTTGACACTGTTAACGTTAGTACTCATTGGATTGTGAACAATGAGATAAATAGCTATTCTCAGAAAATTTATGATTTCATCGATTATGCGCTGGACTTGCATATTGATCAGAGACTATATGAACCCTATCATTTGTTCATACACGTACTGGATAATAATGGTGCATTAGTATATGGTCACGATGAATTAATGCTTGATAGCAATATGAGATCTGTTGATAAATGGGCAAATCACACAGCTGTTTCTCTGAATCATAGTTTGTCGATATCTGAATTGCCTTCTGGCAAATACAAACTTGGGGTAGGTATGTATGATTTTTACACTGGGGAGCGATTGAAAATAACCCGAGGTATTTTTTCTGGGGATGATTGGTTGTTGCTTGACAACTTTATATTAGAATGAAATTCAGAATCGCAAAATTAGCGGCGTAGTCAGTGCATTCAAAATATCATGCTTGTGTTTATCTAGTGATCTTACAACACTCTCATGCTCTACTAAAATCACAAGACAGTCTGCATTTGTACAAGCGTCTATAATATTGGTAGGAAAATTCATCTCTTCAACCAACGGGTCAAAATGGTCCACCTTGTAATTTTCTGACTTCAACAATCTAACAATTTCAATAGCAGGGCTCTCGCGTGTATCTGCTGTATTTGCTTTGTATGCTGCACCTACAGCAATGATGTGTGGATTATTAATGTTTTGTGTGGCAACTTTTATTTGGTTCGTTATTTTACTGGGCATTTCATCATTGATTAGTCTGGCAGTATTGATTAGACGTGAATTTTGTTCATCAACTTGCTTTATGAACCATGGGTCAATTGGTATGCAGTGTCCTCCTACACCTATTCCTGGCTGCAGTATGTTTACTCGAGGATGACGATTGGCTAGATTTATAGCTGTCCCTGTGTCAATTTGTAAGGATTGTGCTACGGAAGATAACTCATTAGCAAGAGCAATATTTACATCTCTATATGTGTTTTCGATCAATTTTACAAATTCTGCAGTTACGTCATCAGTAATCAGAAGTTCTCCTTTGACAAAAGAAGTATATAGTTTAGCTGCTAAATCCTGACTAACAGAATCAGCTGCTCCTATTATTCGATCGTTATGTACAATTTCATAAAATATATCGCCTGGTAGTATGCGTTCTGGACAGTGTGCAAGATATATGTTTTTTCCTACATTGAGTCCTGAAGTTTCTATAATAGGTGTCATAACATTACGACAGGTTAAAGGAGGCACTGTCGATTCTAAAATAATCAAGTTGTCTTCACAAAGATGTGGAACAATTGATTTGGTAGCTTCAATTACCATTTCGAGATTTGCTGTTTTACTTTTTTTGTCTAGGGGTGTAGGTACTGCAATAATGAACACGTCAGCTTCGCATGGTGTTGATTGTGCTTTCAAGTTTTGACGTACAGTTGGGTCATCCATGATTTGTTGAAGTTGTTCGCCTTTCACTAATAGTACGCCTTCATTGATAGCATGGACAATGTTCTCGTCAATATCTACGCCGATAACCTGGTGTCCGGCTTTGGCAAGCATTAATGCTGCAGGAAGCCCAACATAACCGGTTCCAATTACGACTATATTATTGGTTTGTAATTCATTTAATGCCATAAATTTCCCTTTGCCATTCAATGGTAGTTGGAATGCCTTCAGCGAGTTTGACTTGCGGTTCATGATTGAGATCTTTTTGTGCTTTAGTTAAATCACCTTTCTTGTCGCCTGTGTTGTGTTCTTCCTGTTTCTCATACCGGACATTGTTATCATCTTTATCTAGATAATTTAGTATCATGTCAGATATGGTTTTGATGTCATGGTACTCAGTTCCTGCAATGTTATATACTTCTCCTGAATTAAATGTTTTAGAGTCACATATATTGGCCAATGTTCGTACTGTGTCATCGATGTATGAAGAAGTGCGATGGTGATCTAGATATACAGTGTAGGGAAGATTGTGTATCGCACAATAGATGAACTGGCAAATGACACTTCTGTATTTAGAGTAGTATTCTCCCGGACCATAAGTGTTAAACAAACGTACTCGTACTGTTTCTGTGTTGAAGCGAGCTGCTGAGTTCATGATTTGCATTTCGTTTACCCACTTTGTAATTGCGTAATCATTCAATTGTCTTATGGGATGTTGTTCTAGGACATCTTCTGTCATTAAGTTTTTCCAGTCCCCGTATACTTCTGAGCTACTAGTGAAGCACATACGAAACTTAAGTTGTTCTTGAAGTCGCAGTATATTTTTCGTGCCAATAGCATTGGTGTGCCATAGTTGATAAAAATGGTCCTCACCATTGATTCTGCCAAATTCAGCTGCAAGATGGTACACAAAATCTGGTTTTACTATATTGATAACACGCTCAATTTGTTGATAGTTAGCAATGTCACAACGCATGTAGTTTTGGACAGATGCATGAGGTAAATCACATACCCATACTTGGTTCTTGCGCTGATGTAGCTCTTGACAGAGCTGGGAACCTATCGCACCTAATCCGCCAGTCATTAGTATTTTCATAATTTCATCTAATCTCCAGTTGGTTCATTATATGCTGGGCACGGTTAATCCAGGTGTGTTTAACTACATCAGCCCTAGCTTTGGTTGCAATGAGATGGCCTAGTTTAGGATTATTAGTAAGACGTCTAATAGCAGCTCTTAGAGATGTGGTGTCTTCTGGAGTGATTAACAGAGCATTATGATTGTCTGTTAGTAGTTCTCGTAACATAGGTATGTCGCTGGCAATAATTGGCCGAGATGCAGCCATATATTCGAACATTTTCATTGGAGATGCCCAATCAGATGTTTCTTCGCCACTAGGAGTATAAACGTGTTTGTCATAAGTCATAATGAGCATATCAGATGCTGCTAAGTATAACGGAACTTGTTCGGGAGCTTGATAACCTACAAAATGTACATTGTTTGCGCCCAGAGTCCTTGCTTTATGTTTCCACTTATGTACTTCTTCACTATTGTGTCCGCCTACAATCATTACTTTAACTGCCAAATTGGCAACAGATTCAAACAAGGTATCTAATCCTCGGCCTTCATATAATCCTCCTACATACACTAGCCAGATCCCAGGCGCCATGTTTAGTTGTTTGCGCACTTCTTCTACTGATGTGTCAGGTTTGAATCTAGTTACATCAACTCCACCAGGGGCTACAATCCATCTATATTGTCCAAATCCAAGTTGGTTTGTATAAAGTTCTTTTAGTGCATTAGTGATGGCTACAAGCCTTCCTCTTGGATGTAATTGAATTAATCTGAGCATTGTTTGTTCTCTCAGAGATACTGGTTTACCATGAATTTCCACTACACTATACATTCCTAGTATTAGTCCAAGTATTGCAGCTGTAACATCACGTCCGCGTGTATAGCATATTTTGTTTTTCCTACGTTCACTCAATACTGCCTTTAACTGAAACATGTCAGTGGGGCGTGGTCCATTACTGCGAGGTAATTGCACTATTTCAAAATTTGGCCTTACGCCATAGTGTTGTTGAAGATCAGTGGCTGACAAACTGTCATAATCTGGCTTTTGAAACACTAAATTGACCTTAGCCCCTATAGATGCGAAGGCTGCACACATTTGCATTATCTGAACGCTACTGGCCTTAGCAGCTGGAAAAATGTGGCTTGTAATATATAAGAGTCTCAGATGTTGTGTTTCGATTGTGTTCTCCCAGGCCATAGCGTGAAATCAGGTATTCTAGAAATGTACCATAGAATTAGACCGCTCCATATCCAATAATTTGTGACTAGTGCTATCGCAGCTCCGTTTATTCCCCAAATAGGTATTAGTATAAATAGAAGTCCCATCATTATGGCGGCACTAGTAAGGTTTATTGACATCAGTTGACGAGCCTTCCCAAAAGTGAGCATTAGCCCTGGAGCCCATATCAATACTAGCCATATGTGCATAAGCATAATTAGATAAAAAATAGGCAAGGCTGGAATATATTCGTTGCCAAACACTAATGGTACAAGAGTCCCAGCAATGGACAGAAGTAGAGTTGTTAAAATGAACATTGCGAACAACATCCAACGTGTTATGCTTCCGACAAATTGTGGTATGTATTCTTTTCCGCGCTCATGGTATAAATTTGCAAGCTCTGGATAGATAGCAGAATAGATCGGATTACTTAATCGCGTTACGTATGTGGCTAACTGTTTACCCATTTTGTACAATCCGATGCTCTGCATGTTGACGAACAATCCTAGTATAACTACATCTGCTTTATCAGTAGCAATTTTTCTGAGCCCATCTAATTTCATGCTAATTAACATAATGCGAATTTCATCATAATGTTGTTGGAGCACACTTAATTTAGCTGTCCATATTCTGACATTACATTGTGTTTGTAGTTTGTTGTTGGAATATAGTAGTAGGATGATTGACTGCGTTATCGAAACAGCGGAAATAGCAGTTAGATATCCTATTACTTCAAATCTATTGAGTAATGCTATAGCAACAAGCACAAAGGTAGATATTGAGGATAGTGCATTTACTATAGAAAGCCATTTAAAGTGATTTAATACTCTAAGTATAGAGGTAGATGTTCCTGCCGTTGAGGCAAAGAAATCTCTAAGTATTATTATGCGAAACAGCAAAGCTCCATCAGTTGAATCAAGTAGCCATAAACTTAGTGCAGGTGCAATAATATACATTGCTACGCAGGTTACAGTGGCCATTGATATGTTTAGTAATAAACCCAGCTTGACAATGGCGACTGCTTGCAAATTCTGGTTGTGTGACAGATATAAGCTAAGATATTTAACTATTGTTTTACGGGTCTGTATGCCCAGTAAAGATCCTACTAGGCCTACCCAACCAACAATTAGTGTGGCTTTTCCATAGCCTTCTGCACCTAGTAGGCGAGCTACAAGAGGGAACTGAATTACACTCATGATTGCAGCTACAGATTCAGCAGCTAATAACCACCCACTATTTCGTGCCAATCTTTGTAGAGCTGTGTTGATCACCGAATTTTTTATTTGGGAAAACACAAACCTCTTTTCAGAGGTATCTTTCTTCATAATGATGGCCTTCTTTCATAGTTGTACTAGCAAATATTACTGCATTATATGCATTTCATTTTACTTAGCAAAAATCTATCTAAATGAAATTATAAGTCCATACACTTGCTACTTGTCCAACTAATTGAAAATCCAAACTTTGGTATAAGCTTATTGATGCATAGTTGTCATTTTGTGTGACCACCTCAGTAGCTGTATATTTGTCATCTTTGTAGTGGTCTAAGAGGTTTACTATAAGGGCTCGACCTATTCCTTGTCGTTGGTATTCTGGTAGTACTGCAAGTCTAGCTATAAATAGTACATTGGCGTTAATGGTTGCTAACAGATATCCTATACAAGTGTTGTTGACTAATGCTACTATGAAATGTTGGGCCTTATTGAAGGCCATTGTGAGCATTTGATTTGAACATTGCCACATTTTGTTGAATACGGCATTATCTAATGAAGTGATTTCACGCAAGTCTTCAATAGTAGCTTCTCGAAAATTCACCAATGATTGTGTCACATTAGGTATAGATTTGTGCTCACGTCTAAGTGCAACAATTTTGCCAGTGGCTGTATAGTCCCATGCATTTAGCAATGTTTCAGACCAGTGATTGGTGCTTAGTGCATATATACAGCATATGTCTTGTTTTCGTAATATGTGTGCAACTCTGTTCCAAAGTAATTGCATAACGCTGATACTATCAGCTAAATTGTGTGCTGCTGCTAAACGCACCCATGCAAACTCACGGTCTTCCTTAGGTATAGATAAAACACATACTATATCGTCACCATCTATACCAATATGACATTGGTGATGATACAACAGGTCTTCTACGCTTAACCATTCTAGATTTTGATGTAAGCAAGTGTTTGAGGAGAGAAATTGTAAGATTTTTTGATGTTTGGAGGACTGCGCAAGTCCTATGGTTATTCGAGATTGGGACATCAAAATAGATGAAAGGCTAACAATCTACCATTTAGTTTATTGTGGACTAGGTCCTCTTTTCTAGAGGAACATAATCACGTTTAACATTACCAGTATAAATTTGTCGTGGACGAGCAATGCGTTGGTCTGCGTCGTCAATAAGTTCTAGCCATTGAGCAAGCCAGCCAGGTGCACGCCCTAAAGCAAACAAAACTGGAAACATATCAACTGGGAATCCCATAGCTTGATAGATAATACCACTGTAAAAGTCTACATTGGGGTACAGACTGCGTGATATGAAGTAGTCGTCTTCCAGAGCAATACGTTCGAGTTCTAGTGCAACATCTAGTAATGGATTTCCACCTGTCACTTCGAGAACTTTCTCAGCTACATTCTTGATTATTCGAGCACGCGGGTCATAATTTTTGTATACCCGATGACCAAATCCCATAAGCCGGAACTTTCCATCTTTTACTTGGTTAATATAACCCGGGATTTCATCCAAACTCCCTATTTCAGTCAGCATTCGCAGTACAGCTTCATTGGCTCCACCATGAAGTGGTCCATAGAGGGCAGCTGCTGCTCCAGACATAGCACTACAAGGGTCTGCGTAGCTCGAACCAATATTGCGCATGACTGAAGTTGAACAGTTCTGTTCGTGATCAGCGTGCAATATGAAGAGTACATCAAGAGCCTTAGCCAAGGTAGGATTTACTTGATAATCACTTTGATTCATATAATCCATCATATATAGTAGGTTTTCTGTGTAGCCCAGCGAACTATCTGGATAGTTATATGGTCTACCAATACGGCGCCGGTAAGCAAAAGCTGCAACAGTAGGTAGTTTTCCCAATAGACGCCATATTTGCTTCTGTCTCGAGGTATTATTATGAATATCTTTTGCATCTGGATGCAAGGTGGACATAGCCGCAATGGTTCCAATAAGCATGCCCATAGGATGTGCATCGTACCGAAAAGTCTGCATTAGTTTAGCTAAATTTTCGTGGATATAGGTGTGGTGCATTACTCTTTCTTCCCAATTCTCAAGCATTGTCCTGTTGGGTAAATCACCATATATGAGCAGGTAAGCGACTTCCAGAAAACTACTATGTTCAGCTAATTGTTCTATCGGATATCCACGATACATGAGTATGCCCTTTTCACCATCAACGAATGTTATCTCGCTGTTACAAGACGCAGTGTTTGTATATCCAGGGTCGAACGACATCATTCCAAAATCGTCTTTGTTTACCTTTATCTGTCGCAAGTCTAAAGCGTTGATAGTGTCATTTTCAACTGCAATTTCGTAACTTATATTTGTACGATTGTCAGTGATCGTTAAGGTGTCTTTTCTCATTTAAATTAGCTCGCATGTCTTGAATATGTGGTATTGTCCAATTGAGTAGTGAATCTAATCGAATATATAAACATAGTTATGTTATTCTAATTTTGTGTACTAAAATCATCACCTGCATTATCCTAGTGTGATTATACAATTAACTAAGTATAGATGACAGACAATCTTAAATATTACATTTGCGTTGTATCATAGAGTATTGTACACTTTGAATTTAATTGGGAGGCGTCTAAATGGCATCAAGTGGTCGTGAAAAAGCATTAGAGACAACACTTTCTCAGATACAAAAGCGTTTTGGCGAGGGAGCATTAATGCGAATGGGAGATGCTTCCACCTTACAAGTGGAATCGATTTCTACGGGTTGTATTTCGTTGGATATTGCCTTGGGAATTGGTGGTATTCCTAGGGGTCGAGTTACTGAAATATATGGGCCTGAGTCTTCCGGCAAAACTACTCTTTGTCAGCATATAGTTGCTGAGTCACAAAAAGTAGGGGGTGTTTGTGCCTTTATCGATATGGAGCATGCTTTAGATCCGAGGTATGCGGCTAAAGTAGGTGTTGATATCGAGAATATGTATATATCGCAACCGGACACCGGTGAGCAAGCACTAGAGATTGCAGATTCTCTGGTGCGTTCTGGTGCAATTGATGTAATAGTGGTTGATTCTGTAGCTGCTTTAGTGCCTAGAGCTGAGCTTGAGGGTGATATGGGTGATGCGACTATGGGCAATCAGGCACGTTTGATGAGTCAAGCATTACGGAAGCTGTCTGGGGCCATCAAGCAGTCAAATACTGCAATGGTGTTTACGAATCAGCTTCGGCAGAAAATAGGAGTCATGTTTGGAAATCCAGAGACTACTACCGGTGGTCAGGCTCTTAAGTATTATGCTAGCGTACGATTGGATGTACGACGTCTGCAGGCAATCAAAAGCGGTCAACAGATTATTGGTAATCGTGTAAGAGTACGAGTGACTAAAAACAAGGTTGCACCACCCTTCAGGCAGACAGAATTTGACATTATGTATGATGAAGGGATTAGTAAATCCGGTGACTTATTGGATCTTGGAGTTGAACATGAAGTTATTGACAAGCGAGGAGCTTTTTATAGTTTTGATGATACTAGATTAGGTCAAGGGCGAGAGAACGCTAAGCAATATTTAACTGACAATATAGAAATGGCCATTGAGATAGAGAAATCTGTTAGAGCGATTGCTGCTCCCGAAAGTGGAATAAATGGAGATGATGATAGTGAAGGTGACGATAGTAGTAGTGAGTGAGAGTATTAGTTTGAAGTACGGTTTGTTTGTGTGAACTGTACAGAAATATATATTTGTACTGATGCGATAATTTTGTAATTTAGCACGGTCATGGTTTTACTGAAACTGCTTGTTAGCTAATAGGCTATTTGGAATGTGAACTGATACCCTGTTTTAGGGATATGGTACAGGTTGAGTTGAATGAAAGGGCTGTAGATTAATGATATATACAAAGACAATAATTGTAGAGGTGTCATCTATCGTTTCGGTCCTGTTTTAGGTGTATTTACATCTAATAACAATTTGCAGTGTGATTACAAGTTGTAATTACTATATTTGTTCAACATCGTAGCTAACGTATTAGCAGATACTATTTCTGAAAAACTTATTGTTTTGGTGTGATGACCGTGGTGCTATTTTTAGCCACGGTTTTTTGTTGGATTTTATATGGACACTATAACGGATATTAAATCGCAAAGACGTGACAAGAATCGAGTCAACGTCTTTATGGATGGACAATTTGCTTTTAGCTTATCCTACAATCAGGCTCAGTTGTTAACTGTTGGCCAAGAATTGTCATCAGTTGAAATGGCAAATTTGTTGGAATCGGATAACGTGGAAAAGGCATACGAAAAAGCATTAGGGTTTATTAGTCATAGGCCTCGATCTGTTCTAGAAGTTAGTAATCGACTAAAAAAATATGGGATCGACTCTAAAGTGGCAGAAGAAGTGATTAGTCGTTTGAAGGAGAAAAATGTGCTCAATGATACCGACTTTGCTTTGCTGTGGGTTGAAAATAGAAGCACATTTAGGCCTCGTGGAAAGTTGCTGTTACGCAAGGAATTGTTATCTAAAGGTATTAGCGATAACGACATTGAAATTGCACTAAGTGAAGTTGAAGAATCGGCTGATGCACGTCAGTTAGCTTATTCTAAGTTGTCTAAATATAATGATTTGACATTGGATTCTCTTCGTCAAAGGATATGGTCGTTGCTATCTAGGAATGGCTTCGATTACAGTATTGTGAATGATGTGGTGACTGAGATTGTCCAACTAAAACTAGAAGGTGAGGATTAAATTATGAGACTCGATATCATGACCGTTACTTTAATAACAATACTCATAAGTGTGATTATCATAGTAACTTTCAACCGTTACCAGAAAAATTTGTTGTACAGAGAACATCAATTGACTCAAGAAAAATTAGAATCTGAATATCGTCAGAAGGCTCGCAATTTGGAAATAGGCGCTAAGGAAGATTTGCATTCCAAACGAGAATTAATGGATAAAGAACTCTTTGGGCGTAGGAAACGAGTTTCTGATGAGGAACGTCGTATGGAACAGCGTAGGAACAAACTTGAAAAATACTCTTCGAATCTTGACGAGCGCGAGAATGAATTGAAAAAATACATGTCGGATATAGAGCAGAAAGACAAAGAGGTTGAAGGCAAATTAGAGGCACAAACAGTAGAGTTGCAGCGGATTGCAGGCCTTACAAAAAGTGAGGCAAAAGATGAATTGATGCGGATAACTGAGAAGGAATCTCGCGATGATATGGCTCGTATGATTAGGAGTATAGAAGAAGAAGCCAAATCCGAAGGTGAAAACAGAGCTCGTAAATTACTTGTTTTAGCAATGCAGCGTGTGTCAAGCGATCAGGTTTCTGAGCATTCGACTACTACAATACCTATACCTTCAGATGATATAAAAGGGCGAATAATTGGTCGTAATGGTCGTAACATTAGGTCTTTTGAGCAAGTTGCTGGAGTAGATGTTGTTGTGGATGGAGCTCCGGATTCGGTTATGGTTGCATCATTTGATCCAATACGTAGAGAGGTAGCACGTCGTGCACTCAGTAAACTTATCTTAGATGGTCGTATTCATCCTGCCCAGATTGAAAAGGTTGTGGGCGAATCTCGCGAGGCGGTTGAAGTTATTGTCAAGGAAGAAGGTGAAAAGGCTACTTATGATGCTGGAGTGCTTGGGCTAGACGCACAAATAGTTCGTTTACTAGGTAAACTTAAATTTCGTACTTCTTATGGTCAGGACCAGCATTCTCATGCAGTGGAAACTGCACTGATTGCTGGAGTGATTGCAGCTGAGATAGGAGCAGATGTAGATGTATCAAAATCAGGAGGTTTGTTGCACGATATTGGAAAAGCTATAGACCATGAGGTAGAGGGTACGCATGCTGCCATAGGCGCGGAAATTTGTCGTCGTTATGGCGTTTCACCGGTAATATGTAATACTATCGCTGCACATCATCATGAAGTAGAACAGGAAACTGTGGAGGCAACAATAGTTGAAGTGGCTGATGCGATTTCAGGCTCACGACCTGGGGCTCGTCGTGAAAATTTTGAACAATACGTCAAGAGAATACGTTCTTTGGAAGATATTGCGAATTCAGCTGAAGGAGTTAAAGAAGCGTTTGCCTTACAAGCCGGTCGTGAGGTTCGTATAATAGTGAATCCTGACAAGGTTGATGATCTTTCTGCAATCAAGATTGCTAAAGAAGTGGCTAATAAAGCTGAGAATGATTTGCAGTATCCTGGTCAAATCAAAGTAACCGTAATTAGGGAAACTAGAGCTGTACATTATGCGAAATAAAGTGGCTTTATGATAGACCTAACCAGTAGGTCCTAGCCTACCATATAAATACCATTGATCTTTGGGTGGAAAAGCGATTTGTAGATCTTTTTCCCATATGAATTGCCCGCTCTTGAACATTTTGTACAAGTTATCATCACACTTGTTAATTCTGGTACGAATATCGGCAAACTCTTCGGTTTCATCTATTATATCTAGCAGCAACTGGATATAGACACGACCATAAATTTCCTCTAGATAATACTGTGAGTATTCACTTGCATCTTCAATACACTCGTTAATGTATATTTCCCATGATCGTAATCTTCCGAGCGTTTCGACAACTGCTTTCCGTTGGACATTTGCATTCCATTGGTTAAGATGGTTGTCCAAGGAGCCAATTAACTTATTTTTCTCATCTTGAATTTTGCCCCCTATTTTGTAGTCTACAGTGTTTAGCTTATGTGAACAAAATAGAATACCAGCTATAGTTAATTTTGGATATCGATTTAGGAATGGACCAGGTTTTGAAAGTTGCCAGAATACTATGTCGGATTGTATGAAAGGAACAAAATCATATAGGATGGATTTTAGTATTGCAATATCGTGTAATGCATCGTACATGGTATCCTGATATTTCTCGTACGATTTGGTTAATCTAACCGTATTGGTGAGGTATACATTGGATTGCCGGAAATTTCTCTCCAGCGTTCATCAAATTCCTCAAGATGCCATTCATGTACTTGCCAATTCATGTGATCCGTAAATTGTAAATTAGCTTCGAATCCTAATATCCAGGACAAGTGATTTTTAAGACTTACTATATCTTTCTCCGAACGTAATTGAAGCCATTTAGAAGGAAGCCACTCTAGTTCTATACTGGCATTACTATGGTGACCAATCAATTTGTAGGGTGCACTTGTGGTTACGGTATCAAGCCATATCGAATATAAACCAGATGACCATAGGGATTGTCGTACAGTCTCTGCAATATTATGGGATATATCGCCGGGATTTTGATAAAACCATTTTTGTGAAAATGTATTCATTATTTTCCTGTAAGATTATTATATTTGTTTAACGTCATTTTTGTCAGGTTGGTAAGTTCCCCTTACCCATGTCGAGTCTTTCTCGCCTATTTCTTGCTTCCATATAGGAACGATCTCTTTTAACCTGTCAATGCCGTAACGAGCTGCTTCAAAAACCCCTGAGTTTCTGTGAGCACTTGTACATGCGATCATGACTGTTTGCTGGCCAGGTTCTAAACTTCCTATACGTTGATATATGGCGATACCATATATATTTGGCCATAGAGATCGGACTTCCGATGCTACTTGGTACATCTTAGTTTCAGCCATAGGAGAATATGCTTCGTAGTTCAGTTGTTCTACCATGGCAAGGTTGTTATGTTCTGTCACCTCATCATTCTGAGCTCTTACTATTCCGGAAAATATGCACATAGCGCCAGTGGATGGACCAACAATGTTATCCATAATTTCGTCAACACTGAATGGTTCGGATTTGATTTCTATGATAGTGGGTTTTTCCTGGCCGCCTGATACGGGCGGAAATATAGCAATCTCTGCATCTGGTGGTACTGTGTCTTCTGGAAATGCGAATTCATGATTGATCGATACAAGGGCGGTGGGGAGCAAATCTTTCAACTCAGGAAGATGATTTGCAATTTCTTGTTTAAGATTTGCAACTGTGGATTTGTCTTCAATATTAAGGGATATTGTGTTGGTTCCTGCATATTCCTTGATGCTGGCAAAAAAAAGAATTGATATTTTCATATGGTGTTTGAATGTATTACTTATAAGGCTGGCTTTATGTGTTTATTACATCTCCACTCTGGCCACCACGTTTCTCGACTAAACGCACGTTGGTTATATGTATTGATTTTTCCACTGCTTTTGTCATGTCATATATAGTTAGCGCAGCTGTGGTAACAGCTACCAGTGCCTCCATCTCAACACCTGTTTTTCCAGTCGATTGGACGGTAGCAGTAATAGTTACTCCATGTTGCTTTTCTTGTCCAAGCATTTCAGTGTCAGATATTTCTACTTCTATGTGACTTAATAATAGAGGGTGACATAATGGTATAAGATCAGCAGTGCGTTTAGCTGCTTGTATGCCGGCAATTTTTGCCACTCCGTAAACGTCTCCCTTTTTAGTGTTTCCACTACGTATTTTATTGAGAGTATCCTTTTTCATATGTACTTCAGCCATAGCAACAGCTACTCGCTGACTTTCTGGCTTGGGCGCAATATCTACCATACGAGCCCGACCTTTATTGTCTATGTGGCTGAGTGAAGTGTGTTTGTTCATAAAACTTAATTGTAATAATATTATCTTTGTTAATATAGATATTAACCTATTGGTCTCACTATTGCTAAGAGTTTAATCATAATTGATCAAGCTATATTCCAAAGGATAGTCGTATTATAAGCTCTTCCGGCAGTTGCTTAATCGTCATCTGGTCTTGTGTTGCTCTGATATCATATGAAACTCTTCGTTGTTGCCAAGTCAGTTCAGCAAGATCTAATATTCCATATGCTGCCAATGGATTTTGATCACGCGGTTGTCCAACACTGCCTGGGTTAAGTATATACTGTCTCTCCAATAAGTTGATAGGTTGTGTGTTGCTTATTCTGATTTCATTGCATTGTATGCCGTCATGACTAAAGACACTAGGTATGTGAGTATGACCGACGAGACATAATTTACCTCTAATATTTGGGAAATTTTGATTGGCTATATCTGTGTCTGTAATATATTCCCACAATGGATTGTTGGGACTACCATGTGTTAAGGTCACACTATTTGTATACACTGTTGATTCAATTTTTTCTAGAAAATCATAGGATTCAGTAGTTAGTGTATTTTGAGTCCAATGTAATGCTTGGTAAGCAATGGGGTTGAAAGTGCTTAAATCCATTTTAGCAACTGCCGCATAATCGTGGTTTCCAGAAATACATATGTATTCTGGCAAACTTCCTACTATTTGTAAACATTTGTTTGGGTATGGCCCATAACCTACTAAGTCGCCTAGGCACCATACTACATCGTAAGTGTTTTTGGCATCTTTGAGTACAGCTTCAAGTGCATGTAAGTTGGCGTGTATGTCAGCAATGACTAGTATTCTCATGTTGTTTTATGTTCCTTGGACTTTATGATAGCATGTGTATGTGTAGTCGCCCACTTGTACCCTTGCCAACTGGTCGCTATAATTCCGTTGCCATGCCTATCATGGATTCCCATGCGTTGGATTTCATTAGCTATAGTTATGATCAAACGCTACGCTATGGAGTGAAATTGGGTCAACTACTTAAACCTCAAGATTTTCTGTGTTTAAGTGGTAACTTGGGGTCGGGTAAAACTGCTTTAGCAATCGGTGTTGCACGCGGATGGGGGTCCTTGGAATCGGCCACCAGTCCTTCGTATATATTAGTCAATGAATATTCTCGTGCTGATGGGGCGCAATTACATCACATGGATTGTTATCGCTTGAGTAATGCTGTTGATGCTGATCACATTTGTGTAGATGAGCGGCTAGAGTCTGGTGCTGTCTTGATCGTAGAATGGCCTGAAAATATTGAGTCCTGGATACCAAAGCAGAAACTGTGGGTTACAATGAGTTACATAACGGAAGATAAACGTAGCATACAGATGCGTGCTGATGGCAATCGATTTGCACAATTACTTGCTGCATTTCGAAAAAATGCTTTCCAACATGGAAGTACATGATGTTATTGGGTATTGATACTGCTACTGAGAGAGCAAGTGTAGCTCTTTATGATGGTCTTGAAATTCATTCTGAACATAGTTGGCGAAGTCGTAACAATCATACTGTAGAGCTGGCATCATATGTCAATCGCATGATGATTGCTGCAGATGTTAATGCTAAATCATTAAGAGGTATAGCGGTTGCTATAGGACCAGGCTCATTTACTGGGTTACGTATTGGGCTCGGATTTGCTAAGGGGCTTTCTATTGCATACTCGATACCTTTAGTAGGTATTTCAACTTTGGATATTCTTGCATATATGCAACCAAAAGTTGACTGTGTAATGTTGGCGCTTATTACAGCGGGTAGAAAAAGCATTGTATCTGGAAGGTATATATGGCATTCAGGTGGATGGAAAACTGATGGTGCTCCATATATTACTACTTGGCAGGATGTTGTACAGGAGACTAGATCAGGCAGTTTTTACATATGTGGAGAACTGGGGACTGTTGACCGTGCGGAATTTGCAGAAAATGTCATTATAGCGCCATCTCCATTGAATGTTCGTCGAGCTGCCTCTATGATCGCAATAGCAAGTAAACGCTTGGATAAAGGAGATTTTGATGAACCTAATGCGCTATCACCATTTTATTTGCGTAGCACTTAGGTCAACAACTAATTTGTACTGTTGTTGTGGGATGAAAACAGTGCAGTTATCAAGCTATGGCTAATATACTAATTACGGGTGGGGCTGGATTTATTGGTAGTAATTATGCGGCTCGTTTGTTGCAATGTGGCCACAATGTCACATTGTTTGACAATCTTTCTCGTAAAGGATCAGCAAAAAATCTAGATTGGTTAAATGAAACTTTTTCTAATGGCCTTGAATTTTTTCTGGGAGATATACGTGATGTTGAAAGTGTCAATTCGGCAGTATCTGAAAAGGATGCTATTTTTCATTTTGCTGCTCAAGTAGCTGTGACCGAATCCGTAAGATGCCCAAGAGAAGATTTTGAAATTAATGCAGTAGGGACCTTCAACTTGTTGGAAGCTGCCAGGCAGTCAGTTAAGAAACCTTTATTTGTATATTCCTCCACAAATAAGGTGTATGGAGCTATGGATCAACTTGCGGTGGTGGAACTAGAAAAGAGGTGGACATACAAGGATTTGCCGTTAGGCATTTCTGAAAATCATACTTTGGATTTTCATTCTCCTTACGGGTGCTCTAAAGGAGCAGGGGATCAATATGTTCGTGATTATGCGCGTATTTATGAATTACCGACAGTTGTGTTTAGACAATCATGCATTTATGGAACGCGTCAGTACGGTATCGAAGATCAAGGTTGGCTGGCTCATTTTATTATATCTATTCTGCAGGATTCCGAGATTAATATTTATGGGGATGGTAAACAGGTGCGCGATATATTGTGGGTGGACGATTTATTAGATGCATATGATTTGGTATTAAACGAACCATCTCGATTTACAGGAGAGGTCTTTAATATTGGAGGGGGAGCATCATTTACAGTATCCATTTGGAATGAAATGGAGACTGTTTTAAGCAAATTAGCTGGAAGAAGCATATCTGTGAAACATCATGATTGGAGACCGGGAGACCAGAAGGTGTACATTAGTGATACAACCTCATTTGAGAATTATGGCTGGAGTCCTAAGGTTGATCCTTTGAATGGAGTACGGATGCTGTGGGATTGGGTAAGTGATAATCTTAGTTTAGTGTCACAAATTTAGGAGCAATGAATGAAAATGGTGTTTGAATCTGATACTCTGGAAGTCATAGATGAGAAAATACGGACATGCGAGATGTGTACATTGGCAAGTACTCGCAATAATGCTGTTCCTGGGTCAGGCAATATTAACGCTAATATTATGTTTATTGGAGAGGGACCTGGCAAACATGAGGATGAAAATGGTTTGCCATTTGTAGGCGCAGCGGGTAAGTTTCTTGACGAACTTTTACAAGGAATTGATTTACTACGTTCAGATGTTTATATAACCAATATAGTAAAATGTCGTCCTCCACAAAATCGTGATCCAAATCCAAAGGAAATAGCATCCTGTAATCCATATCTTGAAAGGCAGATAGATTTTATTAATCCAACTGTAATTGTAACTTTAGGTAGATTTTCAATGGCACGCTGGTTTCCTGGTGCTAGAATCAGTGATATCCATGGGGTGCCGAAGCGTTTCGGATCACGTGTTGTTGTGCCTATGTTTCATCCTGCAGCGGCTCTTTACAATCCTAGCAAGCGTCCTGTACTTCACGAAGACTTTAGTCGTTTACCAGGTTTTATCATTGAAATGAATAGTGACGATAATCATGAGTCTAAGCCAGGTTTTGAGCAATTAGACTTATTATAGCGTGATTGCATTAGTGTGGACAGGGTCCATACTGGAAGTTATAATTCTCGATTGCACAGAAGATGTGCCAGTCTAATATAATAATCAAAACAACAAGTGTGATACTTTGAGAATTTCGTTTTGTGCATAATGATAGGTAGAGTGAATATATGAGATTCCTTATTACAGGTGGTGCTGGTTTCATTGGCAGCCATTTATCAGAGGATTTATTGGCAGCTGGCCATAGTGTGGTTGCTATAGATGATCTTTCTACTGGCAGAATGGACAATGTAGAGTCGGTGTCAAAAAAGAAGGAATTTCAATTAGTAGTTGAATCTATTACTAATACAACAGTGATGGATCGTTTAGTGAGTGAGTGCGATATCATCGTACATTTAGCTGCTGCAGTTGGTGTTGAGCTTATTGTTCGTTCACCTGTGCATACAATAGAGACTAATGTAATGGGTACAGAGAACGTGTTGCGGACAGCTCGTCGTTATCGTAAAAAAATACTTATTGCATCCACATCTGAGATTTACGGGAAATTGAATAATGTACCCTTCAAGGAAGATGACGATAGCCTGATGGGTGCTACCACTCGTCATCGTTGGGCTTATGCTACTTCAAAGGCGTTGGACGAATTCCTAGCATTGGCTTACCACAAGGAAATGGGTCTACCAGTAGTCATTTTCCGCTTGTTTAATACAATAGGTCCGCGTCAACGGGGACGTTATGGGATGGTTGTACCGCGTTTTGTGAGTCAGGCTTTGTCAGGCTCTGACATAACAGTTTATGGAGATGGAAATCAGAGTCGGTGCTTTTGCGATGTGAGAGACGTCATCCCTGCAATTAAATCACTGGCTGAATCTTCTGCAGCCGAGGGGCGTGTATTCAATATAGGTGCTAACGATGAAATATCTATTATTGACTTGGCGCGTAAAGTAAAAGATATGTGTAACAGTCAGTCAAAAATCATTCTAGTTCCTTATGAACAAGCTACGGAAGAGGGATTTGAAGATATGCGTCGTCGGATTCCTGATATTAGTCGCATTAATGACCTCATTGGGTGGAATCCGCGTATTGAACTAGATGATACTATTGCGGACATCATCAAACAATTTAAGGAAGATGGTTTAAGTGACACGATCACGGAAATCCCTAATGGAGAGCGAGTAGTGGTAGATTGATCGCTCGCTTTGCCCATGCCCAAATCGCTTAGTGCAGCTCTAACAGATAAGATCCAAAATAAAGAGGCCCGCGTAGGTATTATTGGCCTTGGTTATGTTGGACTGCCTTTGGCTGTTGAATTTGCTCAGGCAGGCTACCATGTTGTGGGTATTGATACAGATTCAATCAAAGTGGATGCCCTGAATAGGGGTGATTGCTATATCACTGATATATCAGCCGAATTGTTTAGTGATATGGTCGCAACGGGTCGACTAATGGCCACGCAGGATTACCTAGCTATCGGTGAGCTTGATGCTATTAGCATATGTGTTCCTACACCACTTCGGAAAACTCGAGATCCTGATATGTCATATGTTGTAGCTGCCGCTAATCAAATAGCTAAGTATTTGCGGCCAGGCACTCTGGTTATTTTGGAGAGCACAACGTATCCTGGCACTACTGCTGAGGTGGTATTGCCTATTATGCTTGGAAACGGCTATGTTATTGGTGAAGACATATTTTTAGCATATTCACCAGAAAGGATTGATCCGGCGAATACTACTTATGGTGTTCATAACACACCGAAAGTGATTGGCGGGGTCACAATAGATTGTGCTGATGTAGCTACGGCACTCTACGATACAGTAGTGGAAGAGGTGGTTAAAGTCTCTTCTACACAAGCAGCTGAAATGGTGAAACTGCTCGAAAACACATTTCGAGCTGTAAACATAGGTCTTATTAACGAAATGGCTATCATGTGTGATAAGTTGGGAATTGATGTATGGGAAGTAATAGAAGCTGCAAAAACAAAACCATTTGGATATATGCCATTTTATCCAGGGCCTGGTTTGGGGGGACATTGTATCCCTATTGATCCTCTTTATCTTTCATGGAAACTAAAATCACTGAATTTTAATGCACGTTTCATAGAGCTTGCTGATGAAATAAATACTAATATGCCTCGTTATGTGGTGCGAAAGGTTGCGGAAGCTTTGAATGAAGATAGTAAACCAGTTCGTGGATCCAGGGTACTGATATTAGGTGTTGCATATAAGGCTGATGTAGGTGATGTACGTGAAGCACCAGCGTTAGATATCATACAGCTTTTGAAGCAGCAAGGAGCGATAGTTCATTATCATGATCCTTATGTGTCTAGTATACAGTTTGATCAAGTAGATATGAATTCTGTTGATTATGACATGTCAATTTTGGAGTCAGTAGATTGTGTAATTATTGTGACTGATCATAGTTATTATAACTGGACTGACATTCTGAATCATACTAATTTGGTTGTTGATACTCGGAATGCTACAGTGGGCTTGAATGGCCTTGCCAGGGTAGTCAAGATATAACTTTACTGTACAGATGCGTCTATATGTGGTCTCTGGTTCTTATCATCCTGAGGTCGGTGGTCCTTCTACCTATCTTAGAAGACTGCTGCCCGAACTCATAGAACGTGGACATCATGTTTCTGTTATTACCTATACTGATGCCAAAATTAGTGGAATAGATGATAGTTTTTCTTATCACGTATATCGAGTTTCGCGCAGCTGGCCTCTAATCCTGCGATTAGTTTTGTTCACTATTAATATATTATGGAGAGCTCGCGATTATGACGTACTGTTTGTAAGCGATTATGGCTTACCTGCTATTTTGGCTAATCTGATATTACGTAAACCTATAGTTTTGAAAAATGTGAGCGATTTTGCTTGGGAATATAGCGTGCGCCATAATTGGATTAACAAAAAACAAACTATCGATGAATTTCAAATTAGTAACCATGGATGGAGAGTGCGTGTGTTCCAGGCAATACGTGCATGGTATACGAAAAAGGCTAGTTTGGTCATTGTTCCCAGCAAATATATAGGTAAATTGGTTTCAAGTTGGGGTGTTCCACCTGATCAAATTAGAGTTGTCTACAATTCTCTAGATTATAGTCGTTTTGATAATTTGCCTAGCAAAAAAGATGTTCGCAAAACATTGGGTTATTCTGAAAAATTGCCTATAGTGCTGACTGCGGCTAGATTGGTATCATGGAAGGGTGTTGATAGTATCATACGTACTATTGCGCGAATTAGAGATGATTTTCCTAGGGTAAACTTGATGGTAGTAGGTGATGGTCCTGAGCGTAGACAACTGGAAAAACTGGCTGTTGAATCTGAATTACCGGTGCAATTCCTTGGTTTTAAATCTCAGGAGAATTTATACCATATTATGCGTGCTGCAGATGTGTTTGTCCTATTTTCAACCTATGAAGGCATGCCTCATTCAGTTTTAGAAGCAATGGCTTGTGGAACTCCGGTGGTAGCATCATCAATTGGTGGTACAGTTGAGGTGATAACAGATCAAGTAAATGGATTGCTTGTGCCTGCTGGCAATGAAGCAGCTTTAGCGGATGCCATTAAACAACTATTAAACCAAGTTTCTTTGGCACAAAAACTGTCGATAGGTGCAGCTAATACATTACAACGGTTTTCATGGGACAGTCTAATTGAAACAACAGAGAATGTTTTGCTGGAGGCCATCAATTGAATTTGCTGATGCTTAGTGGTGATACCTCTGTTGTCAGAGGTGAGCGAGGAGCTTTCTACAATACACTAAGTGAATTGTCATCACATTGGGAAAATATCGATATTCTTACTAGTCATGTAGCTGGTGTGACTAGATACAAATGTTTTGGCAACGTAAATTTCTATTGTTCAAATTATGCGAAGATACTGCAGCCGTATTTTATACGGAAACAAGGACGCGCATTAGCTGACATGCAGAATTACAACTTGATAGTTTCACATGATTATGGATGGTTTCTTAACGGCGTCGGAGCTAAATGGTTGGCTTCGAATATTGAAGTACCCTATATTAGTGAAATACATCACGTTGATGGATATCCTCGCGCAGCTAATTTTAGAGACAAGCTTCAACCATGGTTGACACGTTGGTATATCAGGCAGACAATGGATCATGTTTTGGGTTTTCGCATCACCAATTCTATTGAGTTGAAACCCTTGTTAGAAAACTGGGGAGTGCCGCCAAATCAGATTCTCTTGTTATACAGTATGTACTTGGATTTTGATGTATTTAGACCAATGTCTGTTCCTTTAGAGTATGATGCTATTTTTGTGGGTCGAATGACAGCTAATAAGGCTCCATTTTTGTTTTTAGAGGGAGTTGCAAAAGCTGCTAATGAGAAAAAAGATATACGAGTGTTGATTGTAGGTCAAGGTCCTCTAGTCTCCAAATTGCGTAAACGCACTATGACACTTGGATTGTCTGATAATGTTGACTTCATAAGATGGATTTCCAATACGGATGAGCTTGCAAATTATTACCGCAGTTCCAGATGTTTGGTGTGTACTTCTTATAGTGAGGGTGGTCCGAGAGTAGTGGCCGAAGCACTAGCTTGTGGTACTCCGATAATTACAACCCGCGTTGGACTCAGTAGTGAATTAATCGAAGATGGTGTCAATGGATTTTTTATAGACTGGTCGGCTGATATGCTAGCGAATCGGCTTTTACAAATGAGTAATAATACTGGTTTGCGAGATACTATGGCTATTGAAGCACCAAAGTCGGTACAGAAATTTGAAAAAGTACATGTTGTGAATAAGTATGCGTCCTATTATAAGCAGTTGGTGTCTAAATGAGGCTGCTTTACATCACCTATAAGGTAGATTCTGCTGATAGTTTGGTAGGACATGTTGTGAGTTGGATCAGAGGCCTGTCGACTGAATTTGCATCAATAGAAGTAATTTGTCTGGAATACGGTGGAGAAGATCTTCCAGAAAATGTACGTGTGCACTCATTGGTGGACGGGAAGGGGAATACTAGACTTAGTCGTTATATCAAATTTTGGCAAATAGCATGGAAAATACGCCATTCTGTGGAAATTGTTTTTTGTCAATTTAGTCCAGAATATGTGCTAGGAATAGCTCCGTTGGCTGTGTTATATTCTTGGCCCATTATTATTTGGTATACCCACAGGCACGTGAGCTGGCGTTTGCGGATTGCTACTATGTTGTCTAAATGTGTTGTGACAGCTTCGCTAGAAAGTTTTCAAATCAAGACGAATAAGACATCTGTGATTGGACATGGTATAAACACTGATCAATTTAGACCTAGTTCTAATGTTACTACAGGACCATCAGTGATATTATCTGTAGGTCGGTTATCCCCAATTAAAAATTACGAATTGTTGATTGACTCTATTCAATCTCTACGTAACTGTCATGGCAATGAGGACTTTGTGGTTCGTATCGTTGGTGGAGATGAAGGTAACGCACCAGAAAATTATAGGTCTATATTACAAGAACGAATAGATGAATCTGGATTGGGTCAACTTGTAGAGTTGGTTGGACCAATTCCATATGAGCAAATAATGGGCGAATATATAGGTGCGAGCGCGCACATTAATCTTTGTTCAACGGGTGGTATGGATAAGGCTGTGTTAGAAGGAATGGCATGTGGGGTGCCAACCCTAGTTCGTAATGAGTCATTTGCTTCGATGGCAAATGTTACTTCGGGTTTGGAATTGCTAAAATCTGATAATTCAGACTTGATAGCTAAACGTATTCTAAAATTGATTGGAATGTCACAAGATGACAGAAAAATCATTGGAAAAGATATGTGGGAGCTAGTTAATCTGTCTCATGGTCAAGATAAATTTATCGGGACTTTGGCCAAGACTATACAAAGATTAGCTGACTAGCAATATGGTGTCTTGCTCGTGCTTATGATCTCCGTTGCGTGGATGGATTGGTGACAGAAAAACTATTGAATTTTAGAAAGTACGTTCCACTAATTATCATAGTAGTATTAGCTGGATTATTACGTACATATCAAACTGGTGCCGAGTTCTTTGGCGGTGACGATGCTTACATTAGTATCAAAGCTGTCCAGATAGCGCGTTATGGTGAGACCCATTTATTAGGACCACCTTCTTCATTAGGGTTAGTTCACTCCCCTTTATCAGTATATTTATATGCCATACCATATCTTATAAGTCCTGATCCTGTTGGAGCACAGATATTTACGGGATTGATGAATACACTTGCAGTGGCAATTTTGTATTTGATCACCCTCAGATACTTTGGGACGAGAGCAGCAATTATTGCTTCATTACTATATGCAGTGCATCCTCATATGGTCTTTGCAAGTCGAGTGATAAATAACGCGCAGATTGGAGCACCTTTTGTTTTGTTATACCTTTTGTCTGGTTTACTTGGATATTATGAAAACAAAGGATGGGCCAGAATTATGCATTTGCCTCTACTAAGTCTTGCGGGCCAATGTCATCCTCATACATTTGCGCTTGCACCATTATCAGTCATGATATTTATACAGTCTATGATTGTTCAGTCTGATAAGCGGCGCATGATATTCATGCAAACTCTTATTGGTGCAGGCGTGTTTTTATTGTTGCTTGTACCATGGTCTATTGGAATTTATGGGTTTGCCGAACATGTAGATATATTACATAGAGTACAAAATATGCCTTCGACAGGAGAAATCCAAGACCAAATAATGTTTGGGGGTATTGGGCATATTGTGCAATCTATCTATCATCTGGAGAGAATTTCAGACAATTGGCTAAAGCCTTTACAGGCCATCATAACAATTGTTGCTATTGTGTGGATGTTTTATAGATCGATACGTGCTCGGAGAATTCTGCCTGGATTGACAATCATCTTGTGTTTTATGCTTGTCCCCATTGTAACTTGGTTGATTCAAGCTCATTGGGTGGTAGATTATTGGTGGCCCAGTCTGCCAGCTGTATTTATGATCCAAGGCGTATTGTTAGGAGGGATTAGTAAGCGCAATAGATTTTCTAGTCATAGTAAATCTACGGTTCTCGGTAAAGGCTTGTCAAGAAGCACATATCTCAAATGGTTGGGGTCTATATTGGCTTTGGTTTTATCATTTACTCATTTGGTGGAATATCTAAAGTCAGACTATCCTCCGCCGCCAGTCTCGCTTGATGAGCTGGTAAATGCAATGGAAGTTGCAGTAACTAGGTCTAATGAAAATGATAAGGAACTAGTGGTACTGCTAGCTGATGGACACAGGGGATTGCCATGGGCTTTTCTGCGGGAATATGCTTTGTTGAAGTACGGTTTGGAGGGATTTTTAGTAGAACCTGACCAGCCGATACCTATTCCTATGCAAGGAGCTGTACTGATAGGGGACGGTAATAATGATAGTCGGAATACACTGTTTATAGATGGAGAAACTACTTTTGCTAGAGCACGATTAGCATTTCTTCCTTCTCAAGACCAGTTTGATGTGGATGTTAGATCTGTGACGCCTTTTGTTTTTGAAAATCAAGTTACTGTTAACGGGTTTTATCTACCATTATCTGATAGCAAACCTGTGCCGGGTGAAACATGGACCATATTTATGATAATGGAGTCTAACAGTGTGGTTGCTGAAGATTTCAAGGTGTTTGTACATGTTGTGGATGAATATGGCAACAAATATGCGCAATCTGACCAACGTGGCCTGGGGGGACAAACGCAGACCAAGACTTCAATGTATGCAAGTCAGTTTGACCTGTTGCTATCTAACGATTTACCAGTTGAGGGTAATCTTTATCTTCATTTTGGCATGTATGATGATAGTGGTCAGGTGAAGTTGCTGGAAATAAATGAAAATGCCATTAGTGATATTGGTGATATTCAAATTCGTGGAGTGAGTCCTGCCATATCTGTTTGGCCTAATGGATTAGAATTGCTTGAAGTTGAAATTGATAATCAAATTCAGCAGGGACCACCTGTGATTGTGAAAACCAATTGGCATTCCTCGAGTGATTTATTGTCTCATCCTAAAGTGCAATGGAATATATATGATACTGATGATAATAAGGTGTTTCAAGATATTATTAACATCATTCCAGCAGATTTGAATGAGTTTTGGCCTCAAGGAGTATTTTACGCAGCAATGCATGAGTTGAGGGTTCCTACTGATTTACAACCAGGGAAATACACTTTGGAGTTGGATGTGACAGACACATCCAAGCGTGAATATTTTAATCAATACGAACAAAGTTTTGAAATTATAGAACGAGAGCGCATATATGATTTTCCGGACCCTAGTAAAGTAGTAGGAGTTGTTTTCAGTGACAAAATCAAACTTATAGGATATGAGTTGGATAGTGACCAATCCTCGTTGAATCTTACATTAGTTTGGCAAGCTGCTGGAAACATCACTAAGGACTACAAATATTTTGTTCATATAAGTAAGCAGGATAAAGTGGTCGCTCAGGTGGATTCGATGCCACAAAAATGGGCATATCCAACTTCTTGGTGGGCAACGGGAGAATTCGTTGTTGACGAATTAACTTTTGATATTAGTAATATCCAGACTGATGATTATGTGATTACGCTTGGGTTTTATGATCCTGAAGATGGCAAGCGTCTACGCGTGCATCTACCTAACGGTAAGCAATTCGAGGAAGATAGGGTAAGTTTGCAATAAAATACATATGACTAATCAAATTTATAGATTTACTTACCTACCAATAGTAATTGTGCTTCTAATAGCGTCAGGTTTGCGTTGGATGGATGTTGGTGTGGAAACTTTTACAACTGATGAAGCTGTGCATACTATCAAAGCTTTAGCTATTGCTAAGTATGGAGAGTTTGGATTGTTAGGCCCACCGATGCCTTACTTTAGTTTCCGTGGATGGCATGGTCCTGTATCAATCTATTTGTATGCTCTGCCATTACTCATAAAGGCTGATCCTAGATTAGCACGTATGGTTACTGGAGTGTTTCATATACTTGCAACATCCTTAATATATGCTATTGGGAATCGATTTTTTGATAGACGGGTAGGAATAATTTCAGCACTATTGTTTGCTGTCCATCCAGAAGCAGTTTTTATGTCTCGTGGAATATGGAATCCCACACTACAGTTACCTTTTGCACTCGCATACATGTGGACCGGACTACTTGGATACCTTGGTAGAAATAAATGGGCAAGGATTTCTCATTTACCTATGCTTACATTAGGTGGGCAGTGTCACCCAGGCGTGTTTCTCCTGTTTCCTATATCTTTAGTGTTTTTAGTTGTTGTGTGGCGGAATCATCCTGAAGAGCGGATTAAAGTAATTCGGCAGACATTAGTTAGTGCTGTATTAGCTGTTGCCTTGACAACGCCATGGATTCTAGGTGTGTATCTTGATAATATAAATAATGTCTCAAACTTTGCTATTGCTGGTACAAGTATCGTGCAATCCAATGCTGGCAGTGACAATCAAGGCTATTATCATATGGCTACTCGCATATATCAACAACTAGGCAACTGGCAATTGGATTGGACCCAACCAATACAACCAACAATCACTTTGATGGGAGTACTTGTTTTGACAGGAATGGCACTAATGCGTCGAAAAAGTGCTGCTGGTGGATTGATTGCTCTCGGTTATATATTGCCTCCGTGTATGTTATTCATTCTCTCCGCGCGTTATGAAGATCATTTTATTTGGTCCAGTTACGGTTTTGCTTTTATAGTCCAGGGTATATTTGTAGGTAAAGTGTTACCGGGTGTAGGAAAAAGATGGGGACAAAGACACTATTCTCGTATAGGCATGCGGACAATTCAATGTATAAGATATATAGGCATTCTAATATTTGGCCTGTTAGTAGTGACTCATGCATTCTTCAACATTAGATACGACCTTGGTCTTGGTCGCGTTTCTCTGGATGATCAGATCGCTGCTTTGGATGTGGCTGGAGAACGTGCGATGAAATCCAATCGCGATTTATTGATAATTGCTTCAAGCGATAAGATGCAATGGGAGGCCTTACAAGAATTGAGGAATGCTAGAGTGGTTTGGGAAGACCGCGCCATGCCTTTGAGTACAAATGGAGCGATTTTGTTAGGCAAAGCAGATTATGAAGGACGCCCCTTTGTTTTCTCTGAAGGAGAGATTAGAGAGGGAGGTTTTCGTGTTACAGAATTGTCTCCATCAGCGAGCTTTAGTGCGGATTTGTTGCCGTTACATCCGATTTCACTATCCAACGGAGGAACTTTCCTGGGTTTTGTTACGGACTCCAACGACATCGTTCCTAAGCCTGAAGAAATATGGACCATTCATCTTATTGAGCGCATAGATTTTGTGTCGGAGCATAATTATAAGGTTTTTGTACATTTGTTGGATTCAAACAACACAAAATATGCTCAAGCAGATTTACAGGGTCTTCCAAAGGCACATCAGAAGGTGGGCGAATATGTTCTTCATACAATATCATTAGTGGTGGACAAAAATTTGCCCATTGGTGTACCTCTTATACTGAGTTTCGGGGTTTATCCTGATTCGGATCATGATATAGGGTTTGATACGAGTGAAAACGGCTTAAGCAGCTCTGGAATTATTGAGATAAAGGCCACTGCAGATAGCCTAGCACGTTCAGATTATATAGATTTATTAAATATCGTGGTAGACAAGGAAATAGTTCAAGGACAACCACTTAATGTTGGTGCTACATGGCAAGTAGTACGTCCCACATTAGCAGATATTGGTTTACGTTGGAATATCCTCTCTTTAGAAGGCAATCTAGTTTTTGACTCTGAAACAGATATTACTTTGGATCAGGTCAAGAACACATTCAGTACTGGATTAGTGTTTACCAATCAATATTTTTTACGCTTAGATACAGATATACCTTCAGGCAATTATGTGTTGACAATGGACGTGGTTCAAAATGCAAGCGATAAACCAAGAGCAATATATAGTTTGCCAATTGAGATCATGGATAGTGAACGCAATTTTTCTATGCCGCAGATACAACACCAAAAATCAGCAAATTTCAATGACGAGCTGGCTTTGCTAGGATATGATAGTGTTCATAATGGTCTAGACGTTGATTTGACTTTGTATTGGCAGTCATATAGTCAAGTTGAACATGATTACAAATACTTTGTACATATGTGGCATGATGATAGACTAGTAGCTCAAATAGATGCCACACCGATAAACAATGAGTATCCGACATCTTGGTGGGCTCCTGGCGAAATATTAGACGAGTCAGTGAAATTGGCAGCACCATCGGCTGGCAATTACACCTTAACTACAGGTTTCTATGATCCAGACACTCAAGAAAGATTGAAGGTTGTGCTTCCAGAAGGTAATAATATGACTAACGAGTGGATTGAGTTGTACAAGATGTCTCTGCCATAAATCAATATCATGAGGATATGCTACTTTGGTGCATTCGATCTCTCGTACACTCGCAACAATTTCATACGTTGTGCTTTAGAGTTAAATGATTGCCAAATAACATACTGTAATGTTCCTCAATCTTGGCCAACATACAAGAAAGTCTTACCTTTAATAAAACAATACAGAAAAGTTTGGCGTGAGTGTGATTTGATTGTGGTGGCAGAATTTTGTCAGACAGTGGTACCCTTGGCTTGGTTGCTAGGTCAAATTACAGGTCGACCAGTGATTTTTGATATGGTGATTGGTCTATATGAAGCTAGTGTGCTAGAACGTGGCAGATATACAATTAACAGTTTTGCGGCAAGGAAACTATATTTTATAGACAAGATTGCTTGTATGTTATCAAAAAAAGTATTAACAGGCACGATTGCTTACAAAGAGTATTTGGTCAATGAGTTTAAGATTTCTTCAAAAAAGGTACAAGTAACCCCGTTAGGTGTTAACAACAATTTATTTTTTCCGAAACCAAAATCAGAAAGTAACACAGACAGATTTATCATCATGTATCACGGTTCTTATATACCTAATCATGGAGTTGAGACAATAATCAAAGCAGCTGCAAACCTAAGCCAATATCAAGGCCTTATTTTTAGACTCATTGGTGATGGTGAGGGGAAGTCTCATGCTATGCAATTAGCTGACAAATTAGGTGTTGAAAACATAGAATTCTTATCGAAAGTTCCTTTTGAACAATTATCTCATCACATTGCTAACTCGGATATCGTTCTCGGGGTTTTTGGCGATACTTCTCAGGCTAGGAAAGCAATGGCCAATAAAATACTTGAAGGTCTTGCTATGCAAAAACCTGTAGTGACTGGGAACACGATGAGCATTTGTGAAAATTTTAAGCATATGGAACATTTGTGGTTAGTTCCATTAGCAGATGCTGGTGCGCTTGCTGAGGCATTGGTTTCGCTATCTCAAGATAAGAAGTTGATGACTGAATTGGCTGAATCAGGTTGTTTGCGTGTGATTGACAGATTGACCCCAGCTGCAGTAGGCAAGGATTTGGTCGATAGTTTGCATATCATAATAGAAAGTCAATGATGAAATTTATTTATCTTACTAATTCTCGTTTGCCAGGTGAGAAGGCACATGCCATACAGATTATGAAAACCTGTGCTGCGTTGGCTGCTGATGTTACTATAAGATTAGTACACGCAAGAAGAGTAAATAGACCTTGGTTACAATCAATTGTCGATCTGCAAAAGTATTACAAATTGCCTCGTGATGTCGAACGAAGATTGGTATATTCACTTGATCTTTTCAGTATCGTACCTAACCTGCCATTTGGGAAATTTTTAGCTTACAAAGTTGTATTTGCGATTCAGACCATAACTTATCATATTGCGTTACTTCCATTGTTATTAACTAGCACAGCAGATGTGTATTACACGCGTGATAGCTTGACAGCAGCTCTATTAATTATTTTGAGAAAGGAAAATGCTAGCACGGTAATTTATGAAGCGCACAAGTATCCTAGTAGTAGATTAGGATTAGCACTTAGTAGGTGGTTATCTAAGAAGCTCGATGGTATTGTTGTTCTGACTAATATTCTTGCAACCAGATATCTGGAGTTAGGTGTTTCTGAAAAGAGAATATCAGTTGTGCCGGATGCAGTTGATCTTCAAGATTTCGGAGTTTTCAGTAAATCTGCAGCTCGTCATCAATTAAGTATTGATGAAAACATGTTTGTGGTTATGTATGTAGGGCATATGTATCATTGGAAGGGTGTAGATACTTTGGTTGAAGCAGCTTCAAAATTAAGTGACAATGAGCAGATTTGGTTAGTTGGTGGTACGCCTGAGGAGTTGCCACGTATAGAACAGCTTGCTAAACAATTGGAACTTACCAATATCCATTTGGCGGGATATGTACCTTATGAAGATATATCCACCTATATGGCTGCTGCTGATGTGTTAGTTATCCCTAATAGCGGAGATTCGGACATATCTAGATTTTATACATCGCCAATTAAATTGTTCGAATATATGGCTGCTAAGAGACCAATCATTGCTTCAAATCTACCATCTTTGCGAGAGATCATTGAACATGATGAGACAGCTTTGCTTGTGCAGCCCGATAGCCCTAGCTCACTAGCGATAGCAATTCAGAGATTGCGATCCGACTTACATTTGTCATCCCGATTAGTAGATAATGCTACTATATTAGTTAGTAAACACACTTGGTCTGTGCGAGCGAAACGTATACTCAGATTTATTGATAGTGTAATGAGTATGTCTGATTAACAATTGCTTGGCGGATTGTCACGTATCTTTGTAATAGTTATGGTTGTATTATGCTCCAACGTATATTTATATCTACTGGTATCATACTTTTAGCTGCTTTCTTAAGATTTTGGCAAATTAGTAATGCTCCATTAGGACTGAATTATGATGAAGCTCTCAATGGTTTGGTATCGTCTCAGGTATTGAATGGAGAGCATCCGGCATTATTATCTCTAGATGACAGTAGGGAACCTTTACATTTCTATTTGACAGCTATTTCACTATCGATATTGGGTAATACACCTGGAGCATTACGTATTCCATATGTGATATGTAGCTTGATACTAGTGGGATTTGTTGGGCTACTGGGTAAGGAACTATTTGATCGTAAGATTGGATTGTTAACTGCCCTGTTATGTGCCTTCACGGTTTGGCCAATGTATTTGGGACGTTATGGAACGCGATCCGTGGTGTTTGCTGTGATGATTGCTATGGCACTATATTTTGCTGTCTATGCATCAGGCAGACGTGATTTGTATCTTTGGATTATCGCAGGTTTCTGCTTTGGTGTTTCTCATTATACATATACAGTCAATTTGTTTGTGATACCTGCCATTATTGTAATTGTGGTTGGAATGGTACTGTGGTATCGCAATGAAATTTTTTCCAACTGGAGAGGAATGCTTTTGATGATATCTATTACTGTGATAGTTGCTCTGCCCATATTGCTTTATCGAAGCGAGTTACTGGCACAGTCATTTTCGCGTCCGCGCAGTCTATCAGTGTTTTATGAGGGACAAGGATTTAGTGACCTACTAAGGACAATATGGATACAGGCAGTTTTAGTGATGAGAATGTTTTTCATACGAGGGGATGCTAACCCCCTACATAACATTCCGGGTCGTCCAATATTTGACTTGGCTATGACTATACCTTTGTTGTGGGGCTTTGTTAGAAGTATTTCTGGGCACTACCGGTCTCGAGGCATGCTAATGTGCGCTTGGATATGTGTGTTTTTGTTACCAACTTTTATGTCAAAGAGTGCTCCACATTTCTTGCGTTCTGTAGGTGTATTACCTGTACTTTTTATGGTTCCAGCACTTGGTTTGAGAGGTATGTACAATTGGCTTAAACGTGTGACCGATAAGTTTATAAGTCTGGTGCTTGTATCAGGTTTGCTCGGAATATCGATAATTTTTTCAGTGCGCGATTTTTTCATTAACGATTTTTTGAATGAGCCATATGTGTTTAGGGCTTATCAGGGTGATGAGACATCATTGGCGTTGCAGATCAATCGACGATTGTCGATTGGTTGGACAGGGGATAATTTGCAAGTTGAATCGAATGGTGTTGCTGCAAGTGTAAATGTATGGGTTGAGTCCGAGGTATGGGATAGAAATCGTTATGCTGAATTTCTTGTGCCAGGGCAGCCAGGTGAGATACCAGGATTCCATTTGTTATCTTCATCTACAAAATTACCCAACAGTGGTGGAGTATTATTTGTGCATCCGCAAAATACTGATTACTGGAAATCAAATATTCCTAAAGGAAGAACAATCGATTTGGAAACTGGTCCTTGGCTATTTGATTCACTTAATCACACTGCCGAACCAATATATCAAATTATTTCCTGGTAACTTGATGGGTAATTTTTTTAATAATATGAAAATCGCCCTTGTCCAAATTGATTCATGGTTTATAATGCCGGCTTAGCACTTGTGAGGTTTTGGTATGAGTAAACGTGCACAGACTCGTGTTGAACAGCAGGGTAAAAAACGTAGGCAACGTTTCATTTCAGTTATGGTGATTACTATTGCTGTGGTACTCGTCGCCATACTTATCATTAGGCAGAGCAATCAAGATGCTGTTGAGATAGTGTCTGTGGATAAAGAGACACCTGCATATGCAGACGGGAAAGCTTTGGGTTCTATGGGAGCTCCGGTCTTGGTACAAAGTTTTTCAAATTTTCCTTGTCCGCATTGTCGTACACTTGCTAGAGATGCTGCTTCACAAATCGAGAGTAATTTTGTTGAATCTGGACTTGTTCGTTATGAATATCATTATGCAACCTTTGACCAGTCGGTAGGTAGATTTGCTGCTGAAGCAGCTGAATGTGCGAATCAGCAAGGTGCATTTTGGCCTTATCATGATATTCTATATGCTAATCAGACTGGAGTTCGTGATCAATACTCAGAGCGTAGACTGATTGCATTTGCAGAAGATTTAGATCTTGATGGTCGTGAGTTTCGCGGCTGTCTTGATGAAGGGAGATCTAGTGCAGTTGTTCAGCAAGATGCAGAGCTTGCTTCTGAAATGGGTGTGAATGCAACACCAACAGTTTTTATAAATGGAGAAAAGGTGGAGGGGTCTATGCCATTTGAGGTCTACAGAGAAATAATAGAACGTGAGCTAGACGGTTAGATTCTTGATTAGTGAATGTGGTAGTAAAATAAATTAGTGAAGAATCAAAAAAATATACAGGAGTATCTCAGTGAATTACTCGACTACTGAAGTTCCCGAAGGAAGCAAAATTGAGATGGTTGATGGAGCATTACATGTTCCTAGCAATCCTATTGTGCCGTTTGTGGAAGGAGATGGTATAGGGCCTGACATCTGGAGAGCATCTCGCCGGATACTGGATTCTGCTGTGTCATTTGCTTATGGTGATCAACGAAAGATATCGTGGATGGAAGTGTTTGCGGGCCAGAAGGCATTTGATAAATTTGATGAGTGGCTTCCTGAAGACACTGTACATGCTTTTCGTGAGTTTTTGGTTGGGATTAAAGGTCCTCTTACAACACCCGTGGGTGGTGGTATAAGGTCGTTGAATGTTGCTTTGCGGCAGCAACTTGATCTTTATGTTTGCCAACGACCAGTACGCTGGTTTAGTGGTGTGCCTTCTCCAGTGAAGGATCCTCAGCGTGTGAATATGGTTATATTTCGAGAGAATACTGAAGACATATATGCTGGTATTGAATTTGAAGAAGGTACAGAAGAGGTAAGTATTTTTCAGAATTTGTTAAAAGAGTCTTTTCCAGAGATGTCTGACAAGATTCGATTTCCGAAAACTAGTGGCATTGGCATCAAGCCTATTTCAATTGAGGGTACAGAAAGGTTAGTGAGGGCTGCTATTAAATATGCTGTAGACAATGGTCGTAAAAGTGTCACTATGGTCCACAAGGGCAACATTATGAAGTTCACTGAAGGTGCTTTCCGCAATTGGGGATATGAACTTGCTGAACGTGAGTTTTCCTCTGAGACATATACATGGAACCAATGGGAGCATACAAAATCCAATAATGGTGAGGCTGCTGCTAATGCCGAACAAGATGAAGCTATTGCTTCTGGTAAGATCGTAATTAAGGATACTATTGCTGATATTACATTGCAGCAGGTCCTTACACGTCCAGATGAGTTTGACGTAATTGCTACTATGAATTTAAATGGTGATTATCTGTCTGATGCATTGGCAGCGCAAGTCGGTGGCATAGGTATTGCTCCTGGGGGCAATATCAATTACAGTACAGGTGTAGCTGTGTTTGAGGCCACACATGGCACTGCTCCGAAATATACAGGTCAGGACAAAGTCAACCCAGGCTCAGTGACGTTATCTGGAGAGATGATGTTACGTTACATGGGTTGGACAGAAGCTGCTGACCTGATTATTAAGGGTGTGAGTGGTGCAATTAAATCCAGGACTGTGACCTATGATTTTCATAGATTAATGGAAGGTGCAACTTTGCTTAAATGTTCTGAATTTGGCGACGCAGTCATTTCTCACATGAGTTAGCTGTTATAAGGTTATTACAATAATTTACTAATGGACAATACACAAATTTTCATTATAGCTGTGGTAGTTATTGCAGTATTTACTATAGGTGGTGGGGTTGCATTAGCAATTAGTCTGTATCAAGCCAACCGTTTGATCATTGAAACTGTTTCAGTGCCGCGTTCCGATATCGTGCAGGATCATGGAGGTCACGTATCAGGTTTGGGTGAGACTACGCGTGCAGACAAGTGGTGGATTGAGCCGTTATGGACTGGTTTCGGATTTCTATGTTTTGTAGCTTATGCTAATTGGGCCGGATTTCAGGGGGAACATTATTGGCATGGGTCATATTTGTCACCTTTCTATTCGCCAGTTTTGTTTGTTGATTTGTCTCGTGTTGGAGCTGCTCCATTAGAGCATGCGTGGTTTGGTATTTGGCCTGATTGGATTAGGCAAATTTGGCCTCCATTTTTCCCGACTTCACCAGCTTGGTTGATATTAGCGGGCCCGCTTGCTTTTCGTTTGACATGTTATTACTATCGTAAGTTTTACTACCGCTCATATTTTTTGAGTCCTCCAGGATGTGCTGTTGGAGCTATGCCAAGTAATATAGTGGCTGGTCCGACTGGGACCAAGCAGTACAAAGGTGAAACAGGATTATTTATCTTTCAAAACATTCATCGCTACACGTGGTATCTGGCTGTTGTATATATAGGTATTCTTTCATGGGATGCATTTATATCGTTGTGGGAGGGTGGAGAAGTCTTTCATGGGCGTATTGGTATAGGAGTTGGATCATTTGTGTTGTTTTTGAATCCATTGCTATTAGCCACTTATACATTTGGATGTCACTCATGTAGGCACTTAGTAGGCGGCAGAAAAAATTCTTTCTCTGGCAAGATTGGTGCACGCATTAGATTCAGCTTGTGGAAGAAAGTGACCTGGCTAAATCAGCGGCACATGTTGTTTGCATGGCTCAGTATGATATGGGTGGGATTCAGTGATTTTTATGTACGTATGTGTTCCATGGGTATTATCAATGATATTAACACCTGGTAGAGGTTTTTCATAATATGAATATGGATATATCTGAAATTCAGACATTTGATCATGATGTGGTTGTTATAGGGGCTGGTGGAGCAGGACTTAGAGCTGCCATAGAATGTTCTGCCCAAGGCCTAAATACTGGGATGATTTGTAAATCATTACTGGGAAAGGCACATACAGTTATGGCTGAGGGTGGTGCCGCAGCTTCGTTGGGTCATACAGATGAGCGCGATAATTGGAAGGTCCATTTTAGAGATACGATGCGGGGTGGTAAGTTTCTTAATCAGTGGAGAATGGCTGAGCTACATGCGCAGCATGCGGCGGATAGAATTAGAGAGCTTGAGGAATGGGGTGCTGTGTTTGATCGTACGTCCGATGGATACATTAATCAACGTCCTTTTGGAGGCCATCGCTACCCTAGACTTGCTCATACAGGTGACCGTACGGGCCTTGAGATTATCCGCACTTTGCAGGATTATGGAATTCACCAAGGTATACATGTCCATCAGGAGTGTACTGCACTAAAACTCTTGAAAGATTCGGGCAAAATAAGCGGGGTTTTTGGGTATTGGAGGGATACAGGTCGCTTTGTGTTGTTTCGAACCAAGGCAGTAATTATGGCCACTGGCGGCGCTGGAAAAATCTGGCGTGTTACAAGTAACTCTTGGGAATACACTGGAGACGGAATGGAAATGGCTTACAGCGCTGGTGCAGAATTGATTGATATGGAATTTGCTCAGTTTCACCCGACTGGAATGATTTGGCCACTAAGTGTACGTGGGATATTAGTTACTGAAGGTGTGCGTGGCGAGGGTGGTATTCTTCTAAATAGTAACAATGAAAGGTTTATGTTTAATTACACTCCTGACCGTTTTAAAGAAGAAACTGCTGATTCTCCCGAAGAAGCACAGCGATGGTTGGATGGAGATGCAAGTGCTCGTAGACCCCCTGAGTTGTTGACTCGTGACGTTGTAGCAAAGTCTATTATGAAGGAGGTTGAAGCGGGTCGTGGATCTGCTCATGGAGGGGCTTATTTGGATATTGCTAGCAGAAGAGATGGTGAATACATAAAACGTAAATTGCCGAGCATGTATCATCAATTTAAGGAACTAGCTGAGGTTGACATTACTAATGAAAGAATGGAGGTAGGACCTACGCTCCATTATATGATGGGAGGTATAGCGGTAGATGGTGATACTCAGATGACTGCTGTGCCAGGACTATTTGCTTGTGGAGAATGTACTGGTGGCATGCATGGTGCTAATCGTCTTGGTGGTAATTCGCTTAGTGACTTACTAGTTTTTGGTTGGCTTGCAGGAAAAGGAGCAAAGGATTATGTTAGTCAGCTATCGAGACCATTGCAGATAGACCCTGAACATGTTGAGGAAGCAAGGCGCGAAGCAGTAGGGCCATTGAATCAAGAAGGTGGAGAAAACCCCTATCTTTTGCACGAAGAGTTACAAAACATTATGAATGATGTGAATATAGTCCGTACTGCTGCTGGTTTGCAGCGAGCTATAGAGTCACTACAGGAATTAAAGCCCAAGTTAGCCAATATATATGCTGCTGGATCAAGTCAATATAATCCAGGATGGAATCAAGCTTTATCAATGCGTCCCATGTTTGTGGTAGCTGAAGCAGTAGCTAGGGCCGCACTCATACGTGAGGAAAGTCGTGGAGCTCATACGAGATTAGATTTTGAAGGAGAACGTGAAGAGTGGGGCAATATTAATATAATGATATGTCAGAATGCTGATGGCTCTATGGACACTAGGAAAGTTGATAGGAATGCTCCTCCAGACCATTTAGCTGAAATTGCTTATTCAAATCTAGAAGATTTGGAGGGAGGAGTTCATGTCTGAGTATACCTTTCGAATATGGCGAGGCGACTCAGATAGTGGTGAATTTGTTGACTACAAAACTGAAGTAGATGATGGCATGGTTGTGCTTGATGTTTTACATAGAATTCAAGCTCAGCAAGCAGGTGATATGGCTTTGCGTTGGAATTGTAAGGCAGGAAAATGTGGTTCATGTGGGATGGAAGTTAATGGCAAACCGCAATTGGCTTGTATGACGCGTATGAACACATATCTTGAAGAAGATGTTATTACGGTACAGCCGCTCAAAACCTTTCCCGTTATTAAAGATTTAGTGTGTGATGTTTCATGGAACTACGAGCAAAATTTAAAAATCAAACCCTTTAAGCCTGGACCCACTGATCCTGATGGTAGATATCGAATGAGTCAGGAAGATGTCGATCGTGTGCAGGAGTTTCGTAAATGTATAGAGTGCTATCTATGTCAAGATGTGTGTCATGTTTTGCGTGATCATAATCGTAAAGATGTATTTGTTGGCCCAAGATTTATGATTCGGGCTGCTGGTTTAGATATGCATCCTCTAGATGTTGAAGATCGTATCCCTGATATACGTGATGAGTTTGGGTCTGGATATTGTAATATTACCCGATGTTGCACTGATGTGTGTCCCGAAAACATTACTATCACAGATAATGCCATCATACCTCTAAAAGAGCGAGTTGCTGACAGATATTATGATCCCATTATTTGGCTAAGTAGTAAGGTTTCTGGTCTTTTCCAGAATGATTCTAAAATCTAGTGTTGAAAGCGCCTTCTCCGTTGTGGCTGTATATTTACTATGATTACATATTAGTTTTAAGGGCAAATTTACCCCGGTAGCTCAAATGGAAGAGCGAGGCTCTCCTAAAGCCTAGGTTAGGGGTTCGAGTCCCTTCCGGGGTACAAGTTTGTAAATTTGTTAATGTTTTACTGTACTTTCTGTCAGTACTGCTAAGAGTTGATCTAATTCGTCGATAGTATTGTAGTGTGCTGCTCCAACTCTGATCATGCCCCCGGTTTTTTCTAGACCTAATTGGTTTATTATTTCAATAGCATAATAGTGTCCATCCCAAACGAAGATATTATTCTCGCCCATGATTTGGGCAATTTGCTTAGGATGATGTCCTTGTACAGTGAAAGATACTGTTGGAACACGTTCGTCAATTCGTTGTATGTCAGTAATACCATGAATGCTCACCCCCGATATTTTTTGCAGTCCTTCAATTAAGTGTACGCTGAGTTTTTGTTCATACTCTTGAATAGCAGCCATACCACAATGCATATGTAGACTACGATTAGAAATATTAGGAAATTTACTGGCATATTTACGACCAAATTGTTTGCCTATCCATTCGATATGTTCGAGTGCTCCCAATGTTCCTGCCTGACCTTCATGGCTTTGAGTTCCACTTTCAAATTTGTGAGGGGGATTGTTTTCAGCTGGGCGTACTTTGTATGGTGGCAGTTTGTCAAGCAATTCATATTTACCCCAGAGCACGCCTTGATGAGGTCCGAAGAATTTGTATGGACTACACACCAGAAAATCAGCACCAAGATCTTTAACATCTATAGGAGCATGGGGTGCATATTGTACTGCATCAACAAACACAAGTGCGCCTACAGAGTGTGCTAAAGAAGTGATTTTCTTGATCGGGTTTATTGTACCTACTGAATTAGATGCATAACCAACCGCTACTAATTTGGTTTTATTGGTGATTGTTTTTTTAAAATCCTCCAAATTAAGAGTGCAGTCTCTTGGATTAAAGTCTATCCAGCGTATCTTCGCACCAGTTTCGTTTGAGAGTTGCAACCATGGCGAAATGTTTCCGTCGTGATCTAGGCGTGTAACTATAATCTCATGCTCGGGTTTTATCCATTTTGCTAATGATCGCGCAATTGCAAAAGTAAGACTGGTCATATTCTGACCAAAGACAATTTCACGGTCACTATCTGCATTGAGGAACTCAGACATCGCGCGTCGAGTGTCAAGTAAAACCGATTCGGTGTCTATAGAGGTACGGAAAGATCCTCCACGATTAGCATTGTTGTTAATTAGATAATCTTGTATTTTGTCTAGACTAGCTTTACATATTTGTGTACCACCTGGATTGTCCAGATATATTCGGTTTATATTATCGTCCTTTATGGCAAGAGACGGGAACCTGGCGCGAATCGTGGTTATATTGTATTCATCATCAGCAAACATGTGACCCATATCTTATTATATCAGTTCATAATTGAAGGTTTAGAAACAATGTTGTTAACTAAATTGTTCATATTGGGATATATTAATTTGTGTGGATTAGACCTGTCAAGTTTTGCCCTATGCTAAAATTAGTTGCCATGGGTGGTCGCCGGATAGACCTAAATTCAGCCGATCTGTCAGTTATTTTACAGGAAACGGTATTAGATACACGTAAGGCGGAGGTCCTAATTGATGCAAGACCATTTTGGGACTACTCTGAACTGCGTATGCTGCCTGGTTTCGGAAAAAAGACATTACTGAAACTTGCTGACGTTGCAACAGTTGTCCCTCCCCAACCCATCAATATAAATATGTGTAGTGTGGCAGATCTGCAATCGATTCCAGGGATAGGAGCTGTACTGGCACGTCGTATTGTAGAGGACCGACCATATGATAGTTTGGAGGATGTAGCACTGGTAAAAGGAGTTAGTACTAATGTAATGCATGTGTTGCGACAGCGCTCTGTGGTAATTATTGCAGTTAACAATAATCTCACAGAATCTGATTGGTCTGATACAAGTGCACTGGATATAAATAATTGTGACAAAGAATTGTTATTGCAGCTACGTGGAGTAGGCCCTAAAATTGCCGAGAGTATAGTCTCCAATCGACCATTCGATTATATTGATGATTTGCGGGACGTAAAAGGGGTTGGTGCAAGTCTATTCGAAAAGCTAGATAATTTATGTGTAGTGTCATCTACAGTTGTCCATGATATGCAGGCTGAATTTGTTGAGGAAGATACATGGTTTGCTGAAGGAGACTTTGAAAATCCTAGTTTTGAATCAAATACAGCCTTGCCACAAGTTGCTAATCCGGTAATGTCACTTGTAGCTTATGAAGCTGCAGTAGACCAGGAGATACGTAGAAGAATCCCATTGTTGTTGTCGGGTTGGATAGTAGCTATCGTAATAATTGTTGGGTTGTTTGTGTTAGGAAAAAATGAAATTGTTAGCTTTAATTGGCCTTGGTAAAATCTCGGATCGGCTAAATATATTCTGATGACTCCTAGATCTCGCAAGATTGATATAAACAGTGCTTCATTGAGTACTCTAACCCAGGTGCCTCAAGTAGGTCCGGCTCTTGCTAGTGAAATAATTGCTGCTCGTCCATATGCGCGTCTTTCGGATCTCAAGTTGGTCTCTGGTGTAGGTGAAAAGCTTTACATTATTCTCAAAGGTTATTTGCGCGTTTCTGCAGATAGTGTCGAGAACGAATCGAACACAAGTGATAATGCTTCTTCATCATCTTCGGTGATGTCAGGCAAGTTAGATGTAAACAAGGCTTCGATAGAGGAATTACAAGGTGTACCAGGAATTGGACTGGCGTTGGCAGAGACTATTGTGGCGGGCAGGCCATACGGTCGTTTACCAGATTTGCAGAATGTTGCCGGCATAGGACACAAGTTGTATGCAGGATTACGAAAATATTTGCGTGTCCCAATTGATAGTAGTTTATCAGATACTAAGAATCCGTCACCATCAAAGTCTAGTCTGGAAACTCAATATAGTTCATCTACCACTCAATTTGATCATATTCCCACTATGCCGTCTTTTGAGGAAAGCAGCGGTTCGCTAATTAATGTTTCTGATGAGTTGGATGTTACATCAAAGGAGACTGATCCTGTGGAGGTTAATACAGTACAGGAACTCATTGGGCCACCAATTGTAGATGGTAGTCCAATGAGGGCTGAATCGGAAACATCAGAAACAGTATCTTTGGATTCTGTCAAAATAGTAAACAGGGAATTACGGTCCAATTGGCAACCAGTTAATATCGCTATCAGACCTTATAGACGTAAAAGGCGATGGAAATTACTTGCTGCAATGGTAATTGCTGGCATCATTCTAGGTCTGTTTCAGACCTATGGCTTGTTGGGAAATTTACTAGGTGCGGTAAATCTAAATCCGATGCAGCTATTGTCATTTGTAATTGATCAACAAGTGGATGAGCAAGTGGTTGTAGTCAATACACAAGAAGACAAATTACAAGTTGTCGGTGTATCTACAATACCAGGAAAAACAGTGGTATCAAGTCAGGTGGCGCAAATTCAACCAACGTTAACTGCAGTGGTTGTCGAGCCATCACCTGTGATTAAGGCGACTTCTGAAAGTACACAGACTGTCTCTGAAATAGCATCAGTTATCTCAACTGCTACAGTTGTAACAATCCCTACAGCAACCCCAATTCCGAGCGCTACTGCAACTCAACTACCCACCCCTACAAAGACTATTCCAATTCCAGAAAGTGTACGCAAGATTGGTCCGAATGTTGTTCCGAAATCCGTGCTTTGGAAGGAGGAATTTGAACCACTAAGGTTTGCAGATTGGGGAACGGAAGATTCGAAGAATTTTTATTCAGCAATAGAGGATGGTGTTTTCAGGCTCATCACAAAGAGTCGTGGCAAGCGATTTTATTCTTCAGCATCACCGCAATTAGATATGGTGGGACGTGATTATTACTATGAAGGTGATGTTATAGTGGACGATTGTACAGGAAATGATTTTTACGGATTGGTTTTTAAAGCAAGCCTAGATATAGATGAGTTTTTTGCGGCTACTATAACATGCGTAGGGAATTATAGATTGATCAGGAGGGCCGATGGTTTTACCGATTTCTTGCGTATAGCAGTTTCGGATGTCGTACCACCGGGACCCGGTACTTATCGTCTTGGGATTCTCGTGAAGAGCGATAGCTTTACCTTGTATGTTGATGGTGTCGAGGTTTATACACAAGCCTCAAAAGATCTAGGGAAAGTTGTTTCTGGCGAATTTGGAATTTATGCACAATCAGTTGAATCTGAAGAGTTAAGAGTGAATTGGGACAATCTTGTTGCGACTGAAATCGAACGCTGAATAGCGTTACAGTAATTCCGACAATTGCTTTAAAGGACAGATTAATTATTTCGAATAATAGATTGAGTTCTAGGCGTACTATTTTAGAATCGCTTCGAAGCGATTCTTCGGTTTCTATTCTTATTATTGGTGGCGGAATAAATGGTGCTGGTGTTTTTCGTGATTTGGTTTTACAGGGTGTAGATGTGTTGTTAGTTGACAAATCAGATTTTTCATCAGGCACAAGTGCAGCAACTTCACATATGGCTCATGGCGGGCTACGTTATTTGGAAAACGGTGATTTTAGTTTGGTTCGAGAGGCCATCCATGAGCGTAATTTGTTAATTGCAAATGCCCCTCATTATGTGCATCCTTTGCCTACAACAATCCCAATATTTAAATGGCACTCCGGCTTGCTAAATGCACTATTAAAGTTTCTGGGTTTGATAAACAAAACAGTTGAGCGTGGTGCTATATTGATCAAGATCGGCTTATCAATTTATGACTTACTTGTTAGCTCTAACTTAACTGTACCCCGACATAGTTTTATGTCAAAATCAGATTCCTTGGCGCGATTTCCTTTACTTAACCCTAGTATGATTTGTACTGCTACCTATTATGATGCTTCTATATTGGCTCCTGAAAGGGTCTGTATAGAATTGATTTGTGATGCATTAGAAATGGGTGATCATGCTAGAGCTGTTAACTATGTATCAGCTGTTGGAGCATTTGACGATATAGTTAGATTGCGGGATGAGTTGACCGGTGAGACATATACAGTAAAGCCAAAATTGGTTGTTAATGCAGCTGGTCCATGGATAGATCAAGTGAACAAATCTCTCAAGAGGCATACTTCATTTGTTGGTGGTAGTAAAGGTTCTCATATCGTAATTGATAATCAGCAAATACTAAATGCAATAGGCGACCATGAAATCTTTTTTGAGAATGACGATGGGCGCATAGTTCTGATATGTCCTATTGCAAATAAGGTGTTGGTAGGTACTACGGAGTTAGTGTGCGATGATCCTGATCAAGTATGCTGTACACCAGAAGAAGTGGATTACTTCATAGCGATGATTATGAAAATGTTTCCACAAGCAAATGTCAGCAAGGATCAGATCATCTTCTCGTTCAGTGGTGTAAGACCGCTCATGTCTAGTCAATCGACCGATCGTGGCAGCGTTAGTCGGGACCACAGAGTATCCTTACTAACACCTGGAGATGGTGTTGAATATCCGATTTACACACTGGTAGGAGGTAAATGGACCACATTTCGATCTTTGGCGGAAAAGGTAACTGATCAGACTTTGCATGCATTAGGTAGGACTCGTCAGTACAGCACATCTGATTTGGCAATTGGCGGTGGTAAAAACTACCCAAAACATGCGGAAGATGAGCAGTTGTTATTAGATAACATAACTCTGGAGACTGGTTTCGAATCAAGTAGAGTGAAGAATTTATTCGATCGTTATGGATCCAGAGTACTGCAAGTGGCAAGCTTCATTCATGGCGAATACGCGGGAAATGATTATTGTTTGGAGAATCATTCAGGTTATTCTCGTGGAGAAATAGTTTTTCTGACAAGATGCGAATATGTTGTGCATTTGGAAGACTTAATATTGAGGCGTACACTTATAGCAATGTTGGGTGAAATCAGTCTTGGATTAATTAACGAACTGTCGCATGTAGTAGGAGATGAATTAGGGTGGTCTGAGAGCACTCGTAAAGATGAGATCGATGGTGTTAAAAGCATTTTGATCCATAAACATGGCGTAAAGTTGTTGTGAAAATATTCTTATATTGATGAGCTTGTTTGTTGCTATTGTGCTAGTATTAATCGCTTTGCCATATTGGATTAGCTAGTTTAGAAGTTTTATGTGGAATGGGAGATGATTGTATGGATAACTCAAATTCTAATTCTCGAGAGATAACTCTGAGTCGTACCCTTGGTCTTATGGACATTACCATGATTGGTATTGGAGCCATGATTGGTGCCGGGATTTTTGTATTAATCGGAATAGCGGCTGGGTACGCAGGCCCTTCATTGCCAATAGCATTTCTCTTAAATGGTATTGTCACAACATTTACAGCTTTGTCATATGCTGAGTTAGGTTCATCAATTCCAGCAGCTGGTGGAGGATTCCTGTGGGTAAAGGAGGGTTTAGGCGGCACTCAAGGATTCTTGGCAGGTTGGATGAATTGGTTTGCTTACATTGTTGCATGTGCTTTATATGGCTTGGGTTTTGGTAGATTGGCAACTGAACTGTGGATAATAACAGGTGTACCACTTCCTTTGTCTGAACATCAACTATCTTTAGTGTTTATGATTATAGTTGTTGGTCTCTTTGCCTATATTAACTCGCGTGGCGCAAGCGAAGCCGGATTAGCCGGTAGTATAGTTACAATTGCTAAAGTAGTAATCCTATCAGTTTTTATTGGTTTTGGATTGTATGCAATGCTTAATAATCCTAGTTGGTCTGACAATTTTTCAGCAGGCATGCTTCCCAATGGGATTGGTGGTGTGTTTGTAGCGATGGGCATGACATTTATTGCGTTCGAAGGTTATGAAATTATTGCTCAAAGTGGCGAAGAGGTAAAAAATCCGGCACACAATATACCGCGTGCTATCTTTTATTCAATAGGTGCCGTGGTTATCATCTATATTTTGATAGGTTTTGTAGTAATTGGAGCGGTAACCCCACCTTCTGGTTCTGCAGTCTGGCAATATCTAGCACAGGCCAAAGAGGTGGCTATAGTGCGCGCTGCAGAGCAATTTATACCAATGGGAGGAATGCTTATTTTGATTAGTGGTCTTGCGTCAACAATGTCTGCCTTAAATGCGACCATTTATTCATCTTCAAGAGTATCTTTTGCTATGGGTAGAGAGCGGAATTTACCATCAGCTTTTGCATTTATTCATCCTCGTATGCACACACCATATTGGGCAATATTTTTATCTTCCATACTAGTTGTAGTAATGGGATTTACTTTGCCTATAGATCAGATAGCTGCTGCTGCTAACGTAATGTTTTTACTATTGTTTACTCAAGTGAATATTGCAGTTATGACTTTACGACGTCGTCGTCCAAATTTGGAGCGAGGATTTAAAGTACCCTTGTTTCCCTGGCCAGCTGTGATTGGTATTATTAGTAATTTGGCCATGGCAGTATTTCTAGCATTTAAGTTAGGTCAAGTAGGATTGTTAAGTGTTGCTTGGATAGGTGTTGGACTACTGTTGTATTGGGGATACTTTAGTAAGAAAGAGGAGGAGGAGCGACCTAATGATGTTCTGCATGAGGAAGCGCTAACTTCAGTAGATTATTCTGTACTTCTCCCAGTGTCTGATTTGCATCAAGCACAGATACTAGGTAGATTGGGTAGTATATTGGCTAAAGAACATGACGGAGAAGTGCTGGCGTTACATGTTGTTAAAGTTCCTAGACAACTTCAGTTGAATGATGGTCGGCTGTTTTTGCGTGAGCGCCGACCCTATATTGATAAAGTAATTGAGCAGGCCAGAGTACTAGATGTACCTGTTCATTCTATGATAAGACTAGGACGGTCTATATCTGATGCAATCCTGAAAACTGTGCATGAGAACAAGAGCGATGTAGCACTATTTGGATGGCCGGGATTTACTGGTTCTCGTGACCAGATGTTTGGTTCTGTAATTGATCGTATTGCTTCTAATCCTCCAACTGATATTGCGATTTTGCGGCATCGTCCTTACGATGAATTACAATCTATTTTGGTTCCAGTAGCAGGTGGACCAAATGGTAGATTGGCTGTTAGTTTAGCTATTGCATTGGCTCGAAACACACCAGAGTCTACGAAAATTGTCTTATTACATGTCTCTTTGTCCAGAACCAATCCTAAGGATGCCGAGGCTCGTGCTCAAAACGCTTTTCGAAGGGCTACGGAAGGCCGTAGGTATGAATCTATTGAAAAACGTATCATATTGTCCGATAGCCCATCAGCAGGTATTTTGGAAGCCGCTGTGGATTGCGATATGATTGTGATGGGGGCTACAAGAGAGCGTTTGTTCCGTAATATCCTTGTAGGTAATGTGTCTGAGCAAATTGCAGATAAAGCTCATTGTCCGGTATTGATTGTGAAACGACGTAGTACGATGGTTGCTTCTATGCTGAGGGAAACAGTACTTTCATAATAGATGCGACCGATATAATAAAACATTGATGTACGATGAATCAGGCTTTACAATATTATCCATATGCAAACTGAATTGATAACCACCGAATTAATTATTGCTGCATTGTTATTGATTGCTGCGTTAGTTTCATGGTTCACAAAACTTGTGCGATTTCCTTATACGGTAGGTCTGGTTATTGTTGGAGTTTTGATTACAATGTTGATGCCTCATAAACCAGAGTTAACTCCAGCATTAGCAAGAGAATTAATCCTACTGATATTGTTACCACCTTTGATATTTGAAGCAGCCTTACATATCGAGTTTTCTGAATTTAGGGACAATCTGTCATCTATGCTTGTATTTGCAATTCCAGGTGTCTTGGTAACAACATTACTTGTGGGATGGTTGCTTGCCACAATAACTGGTTTGCCATTTCCTACCATGCTAGTGTTTGGTGCACTTATTGCCGCTACAGATCCTGTTGCAGTAACTGCTATTTTCAGAGAATTAGGATTACCAAAGCGTCTTGGTTTGCTTACGGAAGGAGAGAGTCTTCTTAATGATGCAACTGCAATAGTGGTTTTCACCTTGTTATTAGAGTTTGCTTTAGATCCTGTAAGCTTCAGTTTTTCTGATGGGGCTATAGAGTTTGCGCGTGTATCAGGAGTAGGGTTGTTTGTAGGATTTGCTCTAGGTTATGTTGCTTATCACTTGATCAGGCAAATTGATGATTATCTTGTGGAAACTGTACTGAGTGCTGTGCTAGCGTATGGTTCCTATTTGTTAGCGGAGCAGGTTCATGCCAGTGGAGTATTAGCTGTATTAGCTTCGGGTTTGTTAATTGGCAATAGTGGGCGACGTTATGGAATGAGTCATACTACTCGAAATGTCTTAATACACATATGGGAATTTGTAGCTTTTCTAGCAAACACATTTGTATTTCTATTGATAGGTTTGCAAGTTGATTTGGACAGGTTGTCTGATAGTGTTTTACTGATTGGAGCTGCGATCCTCGTCACTTTGCTTGCTCGTATGATCACAGTGTTTGGTTTTAGCCCACTAGTTAACAGATTTGCTGCCAACCGGACTCCATTTTCTTGGCAGGCTGTACTAGTTTGGGGTGGATTGCGTGGAGGCATTGCTTTAGCATTGGCATTGACCTTACCGTCGAGTCTGGTTGGACATGATGAGGTGTTAGTTATGACATTTGGTGTGGTGCTTTTTACACTTGGAGTACAAGCTACAACTCTTCCTGCATTACTTAGGAGATTGGGTCTGTTGAGTAGTGGAACAAATCTTATGGAGTATGAAAGAAGACGTGCTAAATTAGCTGCGGCTAAAGCAGCTAATCAGTTTCTGCAATCTCAGTATAAGCAAGGTTTACTGACTAAAGAAAACTATGATGTGGTACTACCGGAGGTACAAGCAGAGATTTCTCAGTTTTCTGGAGAAGTTGAGGAGGCTCTTACTGTATTGCCTGATATTCGTGATGATGAATTAGAAATTGCGCGCAAGGAGATTATGCAAGTTAAACGAGCAACTCTACGCACCTTGCGTCATGATGGCATAATTGGAACTGATGTGTTTCGGGAATTGACTACAGAGATTGACGCGGATTTGGCCGGAAACTAATATTTTTGAGGATTGGTTCTTTGTCGAAATATATGACAATATTAGATTAATAGACATCAACTATCTTGCTTAAGTGCTAAAACCATATCAGCAACAAATTGACCACATGCTTCAGCAGGATTAGCAGAATCACCAGCGATGTTTATCAGTTTGCTGCCTACAATTACCCCTTCTACTAATTTACCCACTTCTTGTGCTTGGTCAGGAGTGCTGATTCCGAAACCAATAGCTAATGGGTTTGTCACATGCCGACGTACTAGATCAACAAAGTCTTGTAAATAATTTGGTAGGGCGATTCGAGCACCAGTAACCCCTGTTAACGAAACTAAATATACAAACCCACTTGCTTTTTCTGACACTAATTTTATTCGTTCTTCTGTACTGGTTGGTGCTAGTAGATAGGAGAGCGCTAATTTGTTATTTATACAATGGTATTCAAATGAAGCACCTTCCTCAGGTGGTAAATCAGGAATTATGAAGCCATTTGCTCCAGATGCTTCGGCTTTCTCTACAAATCGTTGCTCACCATAGTTGAGGATAGGGTTGTAATAACCCATCAACATAAGTGGTATAGTAATCCCACGTTTGCGCAGGTCACTAACAGCTTGTAGACATTGCTCTATATCAACGCCATTATTGAGAGCAACTTGGGTGCTATTTTGTATGGTCGGACCATCAGCTAGTGGGTCTGAGAAAGGCATGCCTAATTCCATTAAATCTGCACCAGCTTCAGCACAGGATTGTATTATGTCAAGCGAAGTCTCATAGTCAGGATACCCTAAAGTAAAGTAAGGCATAAAGGCTGTATGCTCATTATTGAAAGCTTTTGTAACTTCTTCTATTGGTATGGTCATTATTCTTTTAAATCTATTTCATCTAATACAGTGTCTAAATCTTTGTCTCCACGACCTGACAAATTGACTACTATAGTCGTTTCTGGGCTCATGCTAGGAGCTAGCTTGATTGCTTCTGCTATTGCATGTGATGATTCTAGCGCAGGTATTATTCCCTCCAACTCACATAATAATTGAAAAGCATGGAGTGCTTCTGCATCAGAAGCGTGAGTGTATGTTGCTCTTTTCTTTTCGCGCAAATAAGTGTGTTCGGGACCAATTGCTGCATAGTCCAAACCTGCGCTCACACTGTGTGTAAGTGCTATTTGACCATCTTCATTTTGTAGTACATAAGTGTAGCATCCATGTAATACACCTGGTCTTCCAATTGATGAGTCTGCAAACCGAGCTGCATGTTTTCCTCCTGAAATATCTAGACCTCCCGCTTCTACACCGATAAGTGATACGTTTTTTTCATTAATAAATTCATAAAAAATACCAATCGCATTTGATCCTCCACCGACGCATGCAATAATTACATCTGGTAGCATATTTTCCGCATCTAAAATTTGACTTCGTGTTTCTTGGCCGATGACTGACTGAAAATCTCGCACCATGGTGGGATATGGGTGTGGTCCTAGTGCTGAACCTAGCAGATAATATGTGTCATCCACATTGGTTACCCAGTCTCGTATAGCTTCATTAATTGCATCTTTTAAGGTCTGAGACCCTCCAGCTACAGCTCTAACTTCTGTGCCAAGCAATTTCATACGGGCTACGTTCGGAGCTTGCCGATTCATATCTACAGTACCCATATATACTACACATTTCAATCCTAATAATGCACATGCAGTTGCTGTTGCGACACCATGCTGTCCTGCTCCTGTTTCTGCGATAATCCTAGATTTACCCATGCGTTTTGCCAACAATGCTTGCCCAAGCGCATTATTGATTTTATGAGCACCAGAATGAGCTAAATCCTCACGCTTTAGATATATTTTTGCGCCTCCACAGTGTGTACTAAGGCGTTGGGCAAAAGTGAGTGGTGTTGGACGACCAACATACGAATCAAGTAAATTATGTAATTCTTCTTGGAAAGCCCGATCTTGTTGGGCACTGATATAGGCTTTTTCTAGGTCTTCAAGAGCGGGCATAAGTACTTCTGGCACAAACTGCCCACCGTATTGACCAAACTTTTTAGGTAGTGTAGATTTTGTTTCCATATTATATTATTCTCATTATACAGGTTCCATCACACTAATTACTGTTTTTATTAATGGAGAGTGCATTTGATATGAATTTCCGCATAAGCTGTGGATCTTTAATGCCTGGTTCTATTTCTATGCCTGAAGCTACATCGACACCCCATGGTTGTACTTGTCTGATAGCTGGTATGACATTTTCTGGTGTTAATCCTCCTGCCAAGAAAATATGAGTGTCTCTAGCAATTGAGGCTGCTTTCGTCCAGTCAGCAGTTTGCCCAGCTCCACCATACTGGCCCTTCACATATGCATCTACAAGACATAAACTTGGAAGGTTGTTTGGCAATGTGGTCTTGCCGAGTCGATATGCTTTGAATGCAACTGGTCCTAGTTGATCAATAAGATCAGGTGACTCGTCGCCATGCAATTGTGCTAGTTGGAGACCAACTTCTTTGATAGCTTGACGAATTTTAAGTTCTGATTCATTCACGAATACTCCTACGACAATGGGCGGATTTTCAAGTTTACTGAGAGTGTTTGTTATAGAGAATGCTGTTTGTTTGTCTACATAGCGTGGACTGGCAGGAAAAAAATTTAGTCCTATGTGTGTAGCACCGAGCGAAACTGCTAAAATAGCATCCTCTATTTTAGTAAGTCCACATATCTTTATTTTCATAGTTCTATTGATGTGACCTAACCTTGTGTGAGCTCACGAACTTTGGAACCAATATCTGGAGCTGTAACAAGTCCTTCTCCTATAAGCATGGCATCAATTTGTAATTCTGTTAGTCGGTTTACATCAGCAATGGTATGTATTCCACTCTCAGCTATTATGCATATTTCAGGAGGTATACGGGAGCGGAGTGCAGTTGTCACATCGAGTGATGTCTCAAATGTGTGCAGATTGCGGTTGTTAATTCCTATAATTTTTGTGTCAGTGGACAATGCAATTTCTAATTCACTTAAGTTATGGACTTCTACTAATGCACTTAGTCCTAGTTCTGCTGCTGCAGCGATTAATTCACTTAGAACTGTGGCGTCTAGCATTGCAACTATTAACAATGCTGCACTTGCTCCTGCAATACGAGCTTGTAGAAGTTGGTATCGATCGAATATGAAATCTTTTCGAAGCAATGGCAAGCCCGCATCCAATTTCGATATTGATTCAAGATGATTTATAGAGCCTCCAAAGAAATATTTATCAGTTAAGACTGAAATTGCGGATGCTCCATTAGTAGCATAGGTTTTTGCTAGTGTAATTGGATCAAAGTCTTCACAAAGTAACCCTTTGCTAGGTGAGCGTTGTTTTATTTCAGCAATAAGTCTCGGAGCCTGTTTTGTTTTGTCGGTTATAGCAGCAATAAAGTCAGGAGATGGAGACATATCTTTTGCTAATGTCTCCAGTTCTTGCAAAGGTGTGGATTTACGTTCTTGTTCTACCTCCTCTTGCTTACGTGCAAGAATATCTGTCAGAATAGTCACTTTTTTGATGCCAGTTCTTGGCTAACTTGTACTAGGTTGTTTAGAGTTCTTAGTGCTGCTCCGCTACTAAGTGTAGTACGCGCTTCAGTAAGTTTTGTTGCTATGTCCCCATCTTCTGTTGCCATTGCAGCAGCTGCATTTAGCAGTACTGTATCTGTTTGTGATCCTTCAGTTTTTCCTTCTAGGATGTTTCGAAGCATTTCTAGATTTTTATCTATAGAGCCACCGGTTATAGATTCTGGTTGTTTGCTGTGTATGCCCAAATCCTTTGCTTCCAACTCAAATGTATGTACGGTCCCATCTTTTTTCAGGTGACTTATGCGATTTGGACCAATAGTAGTTAATTCATCTAGGCCGTCATGACTATGTATTACCATCGCTGATTTACATCCTAATTCCCCGAGAACGTGTGCTATAGGTTCTGTCAATTCAGCATCATATACTCCAGTTAACTGACGGGTGGCCCCCGCAGGGTTGGTGAGAGGTCCTAGTATATTGAATATAGTACGTTGTTTCAGTTCTCGACGGGGCACTATAGCATGCTTCATGGCTGGATGGTATATCGGTGCAAACATGAATCCTATACCAACCTTCTCAATACATTTTGCTACTTGCTCGGGTCCTAACTCAATGGCTACACCAGCTGCTTCAAGCACATCAGCACTCCCACATTTGCTGCTAGCTGCTCGGTTACCATGTTTTGCTACCTTACGTCCTGTAGCGGCTATTACAAATGCTGCTGCAGTAGAAATGTTAAAGCTATTCGATCCGTCTCCTCCGGTACCAACAATATCAAGAATGTCCTCATTGTTTTCAGGAAGAGTTACTTTTAATGAATGGGTGCGCATAGCTCGGGCACTACCTGTGATTTCATCAACTGTTTCACCTTTCATGCGGAGTGCTATGAGATAGGCCCCAATTTGTGCCGGTGTTGCATCGCCTGACATAATCTGGTTCATAACACTTTCTGCTTCCGATTGAGATAGGTTTTTACGGTTGATTAGTTTTGGTAATGCGCTAACAATCATGGTCGTCTCCTGTAGACATCTCTTTTTATGAGCTTAACGAGAGGAAATTATGTAATAGTATTTTCCCACCTTCGGTTAGTATGCTTTCTGGATGGAATTGTACTCCGTAGATTGGATATTCGCGGTGTCTCATTCCCATTAACACGCCGTCACTTGTTCGTGCTTGATCCTCAAGACAATCAGGTAATGGCTCGCTAACTATCAGTGAATGATATCTTGTGGCATTAAATGGATTAGGCAAATTTAGAAAAAGGTCAGTACCACTATGGTGTACAACTGAGGTTTTACCATGCATCAACGAGGGTGCTCGCTCAATTGTTCCATCAAAAGCTACTCCAATTGCTTGGTGACCCAAACAAACTCCTAGAGTTGGTATTGTTTTACCCAGTTCTATAATAGCGTTTGTAGAGACCCCACTATCACTGGGATCTCCAGGGCCAGGTGAAATAAGTAGGTGTGTAGGCGCCAATTTGTCCAATTTCTTTACAGTGATGCTGTCGTTACGATAAACCTGTAACTCTGCACCCATTTCACCTAGGTACTGTACTAAGTTATATGTGAAACTATCATAATTATCGATGACAACTATCATGTGCGGTCTTTATCCTCCGCTTGTTCCACTGCAAGTGAAATGGCTTTAACTTTGTCTAATGTTTCTTTGTATTCATTGTCTGGATTAGAGTCTGCAACTATACCAGCACCGGCTTGGGCAGTCACCCATTGATCTTGGACATAGAGTGTTCGTAGTGCTATGCATGTATCCATGGAACCATCGAAACCGACATAACCTACTATGCCAGCATATGGACCACGCGGATTTTGCTCTAGCTCGGCTATGATCTGCATAGCTCTTACTTTCGGTGCTCCACTCACTGTGCCCGCTGGAAATGTAGCAGCCAGGAGATCAAATGCATCCATCTCAGCTCGTAGATCACCCTCAACTTGGCTAACGATATGCATTACGTGGCTGTAACGTTCTACCTGCATCATGTCAGTCAATTCAACTGAACCGTAATTGCACACTCGACCCAAGTCGTTTCTAGCCAGGTCTATTAACATCACGTGTTCTGCTCGTTCCTTTTCGTCTTCTAGCAACTCAGTTGCTAAAGCAATGTCTTTCTCCTCAGTACTTCCCCGAGGACGTGTTCCTGCTATCGGTCTCAGAATAGCGCGGTCATTTTCCATGCGCACATGAACCTCGGGTGAGGCACCAATTAGCTGAAACGGTTTCTCGTTTAGATCACCAAAATCAAAAAAGAACATGTATGGCGAAGGATTTATACGTCTTAACGTGCGATAAATTGAGAAAGGATTTGCCCTAGTTTTGTTGGTAAATTTCTGAGATAAAACTACCTGCAAGATATCACCAGCCATTATATGCTCTTTGGCTTTGAGGACCATATCCTGGAAACTGGTTTTTGTGTGAGACTGCTGGCTGGCTGATTCGGACTCAAATATATCTGAAGTTTTAGGCAAAGGCATGGTCAGTTTGTGTTCGATAGCGTTGAGACGTTCATTGGCTACCTTTTTTTCAGAGGTGGAGTTTTCCTCAGCATATGTAATCGCCAATAGTCGACCACGAGTATGGTCAAATGCTAACAACGTGTCACAAAGCAGAAAAATGCCATCGGGTAATTCGTGTAGAGGTAAATCAACATTTGGTTCGAAGTATCGCACTGCATCATAGCTCAAATATCCAACTAAACCACCTACTAAACGAGGTAAACCAGGGGGTGGATCTTTACTGTATGATGCAAGCGCATTTCTTAATGTAGAGAAAGGGTCACCAGTATGCGTAGTTGTTGATTTTAAGTCTGGTCCCGAGTGAACAGTAGTAGTCTGATCACGAATCACAAATGCAGTGCTAGGCTGTAATCCGATGAAGGAATAACGGGCTACGTTTTCTCCACCAGTTACGCTTTCTAACAAGAATGTTGGCCCTTCACCAGACAACTTAAGATAAGTTGAGACTGGAGTTTCCAGGTCAGCAATTATTTCGCGTGTTATCGCTTTTAGCATTGTGGCAACCAGGTTTTATAGTATATATATTCAAATTATGTAAATCTGATACCGATATAGTCCCTATTGAGACTGGTTTCTCTATTCATCTGCTCTACTCAAATTAACATAAAAACCCCCACTATCAGACAACGGGGGTTCACTAGCCAGCCTCACTTATTTGCAGGTACGATCTTGTTAGAGAGTTGGAGACTCCAACCTGATGATACCCTCAGCCTAGATAACGGTGGCGACTCCGGCTAAAGCTACTAGGATGTTACGGTGTTTATGTACCGGCGTAGCGGAGAGGCCACGCACATCCGTTCACTCAGCGACTCAGAGACCCATTCGGTGCTTACATTTGGTCGGGTTTTTCAGCTATCACCCGCTCTCTGTACCATTTGTATAGCACTTACTATTTCTCTTCAGTGTCTTTTATTGTAAATTGTGGTTCTTTTTATACTTTAATACTTAGCAATTGTCAATGCAAATTCTTTTGATGACTTTCAATTAAAGCTAACTTTCGAGACCGTTTCCAGCGTTTGATAGCAGCTTCGCGCTGCATAGCTGCTGATTTAGTAGGATGTTCTTCTGTAAAGACCATCTCCACTGGTCTGTGCATACGTGTGTATTTTCCACCGCGTCCAGCAGTATGTTCTGACAAGCGTCGTTCTAAATCAGTGGTCCAACCTGTGTAAAGACTATTATCATTGCATCGGAGAATATATACATATGCATTTACAGCTGTCTTACCCATAATTAATTTAAAAGTAGACCTAAAATCAGCTGGTATGGTGGTCCTAATATTAATCCCAGTAAGTTGAAGTTGAAAATTGAACCCGCTACAATTAGAAGCATAAGCATTAAGGGGCCTTGTCCTTGATAGCGTGCTATCACTGTGGCTATTTCATATGGTAACAGCCCTACGGTGACTTGATATCCATCAAGAGGTGAAATGGGAATAAGGTTAAATAGCATTAATAGTATGTTTAGGCTGACAAACAAAAACAAGAAATAGTAAGATATTTCAGTTTGGACAAGCCCTAAGCGATAAAGTATGGAACCGATATAAGCTAATAGAAGATTTGATGCCGGACCAGCTGCAGCTACAACGGCCATCCCCGTCCGTGGGTCACCTTTAAAATTGCGAGGATCAGTATACACAGGTTTTCCCCATCCGAAACCTGCAATTAGAAACATAATTGAGCCGAATGCATCCAAATGTTTGCGAGGATCAAGTGTGAGCCGTCCTTGGGATCGAGGTGTAGGGTCTCCCAACCAATCTGCTGCTAGCGCATGGGCAAATTCGTGAACGCTAATAGCTAAAATCAATATTATGATTCTTGACAAGTATAGGATAGGGTCAAAATTATCTAGCAGCATTAGTTTTATACCTCGAGAATGAATTATATCAGTCATTGCTAAGTTATAATCAGCTTATACCTAATCATGAAACCTGACATAGCATTAAAACTTGACCAAAACGTACACCTACGAAAACCTCATCCATGTGGTGGTTACAAGTGGCAGATTGTACGATTAGGCGCAGACATTGGATTGAGATGTCTCACTTGTCAGCGTAGAGTGTTGCTGTCGCGCCGCGCATTGGCTAAGCAAATTAAACGGATTGAGGAATGATTGTGAGAGCCATGCTATGAAGGTGACTATTCTTATGTCGGACACAGGTGGTGGCCACCGTTCCGTAGCTACTGCGGTTGAATCGGCACTTGTGACTGAGAATCCAGAAATAAGTGTGGAATTGGTTGATGGCTTGTTGGATTACGCACCGTTTCCCTTTAATCGCCTACCAGATTGGTATCCTACTATCATAGCGCGTTTTATTGGTTTGTGGCGGTATGGTTATTGGCTGAGCGATGACCCACTACGAGCGCGTTTTGTAAATCTTCTAATCCGACCATTTTTTCGTTCTTCAGTTCATAGATTTGTACAACAGCATAAGTGTGATTTGTTGGTTAGCACACATCCTATGTTAGTGACCTCAATATTGGATGGTCTCGATGTGATGCGTCCACCATTTGTTACTGTGGTCACAGATTTGGTAACAGCCCATGCTTGGTGGTTTGATAAACGAGCAGATTTGACCTTGGTTCCGACTGAAGCAGCAAGGGTTAAAGCGTTGGAATGTGGGATTGCACCTGAATTAGTGCAAGTAGTAGGACTTCCAGTATCTGAGTCTTTCAGTAGGACATTGAAAAAGAAACTGGCACGCGAAAAGTTGGGTTGGGACTCGACTGCTTTTACAGTCGTCTTGATGACCGGTGCAGAGGGTATGGAACCTTTATGGAGTATTGCTAACGCTTTGCGAATTAGTAATATGTCTTTGCAACTGGTAATAGTATGTGGCAGAAATGAACGAATATTGGCAGAATTAAAAAATCTGGATTGGCCTTTTGATACTCATTTATATGGGTTTGTGGACAATATGTCCGTAATTATTAGAGGTGCAGATGCTGTCATTACAAAAGCTGGTCCGTCTACTGTAATTGAAGTTCTAAACTGTGGCAGACCACTATTGTTATGTGGAGCTATTCCTGGTCAGGAAGATGGCAACGTAAATTATGTTGTGGAAAACAATTTAGGATGGTGGACCCCATATCCGCAAGACATACTTGCTAGATTGAGGCTATTGCATGGAAAGAATACAAAAGGTGTCGATAGTGTGTCCGGAGTGATAGACAAGTCACTTGTTACAAGATCTGCAAGTACTGTAGCATCCAAAATAATTGGTCTTCTGTCAAAACCAGTATAATGGTCACAGGGTTAAATTTTATTATGCAAGATGGATTGCGGTCGGTAAATGTGCAACATGATTTACCCGAAATAGCTAAATTAATTGAGTTGTGCTTTGGAGACGTATTAGATGAAAGTGGCCGTGCTGCTATACGTGAAATGCGCACTATGAGTAAAGCAGGTCCTTTTCTTTGGCTGATGTCTTGGTTTCCGATAGGTAATCCTTCATGGCAACATGGATTTGTCTACGTAAGTTCAGGTCTTGTAGTTGGTAATATTGGCGCACAACCAATTAGTAGTGCAATGGACACTTGGCTGATTGCCAATGTGGCTGTGCATCCGGATTATCGTAGGCAAGGTATTGCTCAACAATTAGTTGAAGCAGCGCTGGAGTCTGTCGCTAGCAAGGGTGCTACACGTGTTATATTGCAGGTAGATATTGACAATAATGACGCTGCTAATCTTTATACAAAAATTGGGTTTGAGACTCTGACTGTTCGTACGCTTTGGCAGCGCCAAGGTAAACACTTAACAGATTACAGGCCTTTCCAGGATCCAATGAGAATACGACAGGCTTTGCGTGATGATTGGCCGTTGGAATATTCGCTTCTAAACAAATATAGTCCTGAAGGTCTTACATGGACTGCACCATTACAGATAGAACATTTGCGACCTTCAATATTTAGGGATATTGGCCATTTGATCACTGGCAATCAAGAAGAACGGTGGCTTATCTTGCGTTTTGGAGAGTTAATAGGATGGATCTATATACTGTCTGGACCAGGTGTTGCGGACCAGATTAGGTGGGTTATATCTCCGCAATGGCGTTCTGACTTAGAACATGAATTGCTTAAATACGCACTTAATAGGTTGGGTAATTCAAGTAGTCATGTTTGGATCGAACATCCTGATGGTGAGGCTAACAAATTTCTTCATCAACACTTCTTTGAATCGACACGAACTTTAAGATGGATGCAAATCGATTTGCCGGTATGAAAGCTCAAAAATGGCTGATTATATGAGTAATTGAATTAATATTCATATGTAATTCAAATGAAATTGGTTGACAATGTAGTGGATACTTGGTGATTACAGATATATATGGTGAGTAACTAAAGTGGAATATCAAGATTACTATAAGACCTTGGGCGTTTCTCGGTCTGCAAGCAATAAGGATATTAAGAAAGCCTATCGGCAGTTGGCACGCAAATATCATCCAGACCTTCGACCTGATGATAAATCTGCTGAACAGACACTAAAGACGATTAATGAAGCTTATGATGTGTTAGGTAATCCTGAAAAGCGTTCTAAATATGATCGTCTTGGTGCTAGTTGGTATCATCATCAATCTCGAGGGGGGCGACCTGGGGGATTTGATTGGTCAAATTGGGCGTCGCAGGGACAACCCAGACAAGGTTCATTTAATTATGGCGATTTGTTTGGTCAAGGTGTACCTCAAGGAGGCTTCTCGGATTTTTTTAATACCATATTTGGGGCAACCGGATCACAGGCTAATGTTCCGGGGATGGACATGAATACTTCTAAGGATATGGTTAGTGAAGCAACAATAACGTTGGCGGAGGCATACACAGGTGCTGTTCGCAGGTTGTCAAAAGGTAACCGATCAATTGATGTTAAGATACCTCCAGGTGCCAAAACTGGAACGCGTGTACGTATATCTGGTCAAGGTCCTAGTAGGCAAGATGGCTATAAAGGCGATCTGTATCTAAGAGTACGAGTACGACCTGACAAACGATTTGAGAGAAAGAATGATGATTTGTATTTGAGGCTTCCTGTAGATTTGTTTGTGGCAGTGCTGGGTGGAGAAGTTGTAGTGCCTACTTTAGACGGAAATTTGTCGCTGTCAGTTCCCGCGGGCAGTCAAGGTGGTCAAACCATACGTTTGAAAGGTAAAGGTATGCCTAATCTTAGGAATTCTAGTGAATTTGGTGATTTATATGTACGTTTGCAGCTGCAGATACCAACTCAATTATCCGATAAGGAAAGGTCTCTTTGGGAAGAGCTTAACCGGCTTCGAAGAAGCTAGACTAACGTCATTGTCAAGATACATTGATTTATTGGTATATGACCATCAGGATGCTAGTGTAATACACTATATTGTTAGTGCTATGATACAATATTATAATGTTAGCTGTTAGCCTTTGGGCCGTGGTGCAATGGTAGCACATCGGTCTTTGGAACCGTAGATCCTGGTTCGAATCCAGGCGGCCCAGCCTAAACTATATTCCAAACCCACTAATTGTGAACGACGATCCCCCAAGTAGTTATAGAGATTATCCAGAATTTATTGTTTCTAGTAGGCTGTTATGCTGCTGGATTTCATGTTCGATGTACTCTCAAATATGTCTATAAAAACTGCATCTGTGATATTAGCTGCGGGTAAGGGTACGCGTATGTGTTCGAATGTTCCAAAAGTTTTGCATACTTTGGCAGGTCGACCACTAATGGAATATGCTTTGGATTTAGGCCTGGGTATTTGTAATATGACGCCAATCGTAGTCGTAGGATTTGAGTCTGAGAAGGTGCAAGAATGTATTGGGGATCGCGCTACAGTGGTTATTCAAGAAGAACAGTTAGGCACGGGTCACGCTTTGAATGAGACAGCAGAAGTGCTTCGTGAACGGGCGGACATGGTTTTGGTATGGGCTGCTGATATGCCTTTGCTTACTAAAGAGATGCTGGAATCTGTAATAAATGTCCAGGCTGAAAATGAAGGTCCTATTTCTATTATTACGGCTATATCAAATGATGATCGTGGATTTGGCAGGGTCATTCGATCCCAGCTAGGTGAAGTACAAGCGATTGTAGAAAAATCAGATGCAACCGCAGAGCAGCTTTCTATAAATGAGCTTAATGTTGGCGTTTATTGTTTTCAGTCATCTTGGTTATGGGATGAATTATCTGCTCTAAAACCTTCTTCCAATGGGGAATACTATTTGACTGATTTGATCAAATCAGCATCCTTACAGAATCAGAATATTGGAGTTGTTACAACTACTGCTGTAGATGAAATAATAGGTATTAACACACGGATACATTTAGCAGAAGCCGAGACCGCTATAAGAACTCGCATAAATAATAGCTGGATGGAGCGCGGTGTAACATTAATTGATCCTGCCAATACTTATATAGAGGCGAGTGTGAAAATTGGCTTGGATACTGTTGTGTTGCCCAACACACACTTGCAAGGAAATACTGTTATTGGGTCGGAATGTACAATAGGTCCTAATAGTACAATTCAAAACTCTGTAATTGGTGATCGCTGCCAAATCGCGTCTTCGGTACTTGACCGAGCTAAACTAGAAAATGATGTTGATGTAGGGCCATTTGGGCATCTAAGGGCTGGTACACATCTGGACAGCGGTGTGCATATAGGCAATTTTGGAGAGGTAAAGAACTCATATCTTGGTCCAGATGTGAAAATGGGTCACTTTTCATATGTTGGTGATGCTACTATAGGTGCACGTACTAATATAGGAGCAGGATCTATTACGTGTAATTATGGTATGGATAGAAACAAACATCGAACTGAAATTGGAGAGGATGTTTTCATAGGAAGTGATACCATGTTAGTAGCGCCATTACGGATAGGTTCTAAGGCTAGAACTGGTGCTGGGTCAGTTGTTACCAAGGATTTACCAGATGGCAGTTTGGCAGCAGGTGTACCGGCACGTATTATTTCAAGAGAGGTTGATGATCACATCTCATCAAGGGATGAATAATTTCATTTTCGTACTAGCAATATTTTTAGTGAGCGTGTTTCTGTCAGTCATAAGGACTGTATTTCTTAGTGTTTCAGCTAATGATTTTGAAGATGCTCTTGAGAGTGGTGATACTGGAGCTAGAATTGCTCGAATGGTACTAGATGATGCTACTCGTCTGCATATTACTTTGCGATTATTACATGGCCTTGCCAATGCATTGTTTACTGGATATTTGTTGTGGGCATTGATTCCTGTATTTGTAACGGTAGGTCATGCACAGATTTTGTTACTGGCATTCATATCTTCTTTGTCGTTATTAGTGCTAGCGGAGATGGTTCCACAGTCTTTGGTGGTGAATATACCTGCATTATGGGCAATTCGGTTAGCTCCAGCAATGTTGGGTTTGACTTGGATGTTTAGTCCAATCACTAGTTTGCTCCAATTCGTTGCCAAACGTTTAGGTGCACCTTTAAGTGAGCGTGAGCGTTTGTTAGTAACCCCAGACGAGATAAAGGATTTAGTAGATGCTGGTGAGGAGGGTGGCTCTATTGAGCAGGACGAACGTCAAATGATCCACTCCGTTTTTCAGTTTAGTGATACTCTGGTGCGAGAGGTTATGATACCGCGCATTGATGTTTTGGCTCTTGATGTTGAAACTACATTATCGGAAGCTCATATGGCAGTTGTAGAAAATGGATACAGTAGAATACCTATTTATGATCAAACAGTTGATAACATAATTGGTTTGCTTTATGCTAAGGATTTACTCGCAGCTCAAAATAACAGTGAAGAAAGTCCTGTATTAAGAGATATGCTCCGCAAGCCATTTTTTGTTCCGGAAACAAAAAAAATCGATGCTTTATTGCCTGAGTTACAGGGTCAACGGATGCATATGGCAATAGTAGTTGATGAATATGGTGGAATGGCAGGAGTAGTGACTCTCGAAGATTTAGTGGAGGAGCTTATAGGTGAGGTCCAGGATGAATATGATTTGGAGGAAGATATTCCATTTAAGCAAACTGGTGAACATGAATATTTGGTGCAGGGTCGCATCGATATTGATGATTTAAACCGTAAGCTACAAACTGACATAGACGGTGGAGATTCAGATACGCTTGCAGGCTACATTTTTGAGAAGCTTGGTAGGGTTCCAGTATTAGGAGAGAGCATAGAAGTTAATGGTTTTATGCTAGAAGTGCATCAGGTAGTTGAGCGTCAGATTAGATGGGTTCGTGTATTACATCGGACCTAATTATCAAACTTGTTGCAAAAAGCAAAAATTAATATTTGACAAATCTAAAAAAAATCAATCTAATTTGTTTGATAGCGCATCCTAGTAATATTGTTTAGATTTTTTTATTCAACAAATCGCTCCTAGAATTGTTGCTAGTTATTACCATGGCGTGTAGGACCAGTATCTTTGTATCAACATTGCAATATTTCAGAATGGTATAATCGAAAAATGGCGCGTACACGGACAATACGTACTGAAACGATTGTCCTTCGGCATCAAGTTTTTGGTGAAGCGGATAGGCTGCTCACTTTGTTGACACCTAATCATGGTAAAGTAAGAGCGATTGCTAAGGGTGTACGTAGACCATCAAGTCGTAAAACTGGCCATCTTGATCTTTATATGCGTTCGGATGTACTTCTTGTAAGTGGTCGTAATCTGTATGTTATTACTCAGGCACAGACCATTGATGCATATAGGCAATTGCGCGAAGATTTGGTTAGAAGTAGCTATGCTAGTTGTTCAATAGAATTGCTTGATAGTTTTACACCTGATGGAGAGCCAAACATAGATTTATATTATCTTTTGGGGAAAATGTTGTCGAGGGTTAGTGCTAGCGATAATCTATCAATTGTTATGCGCCATTATGAATTGCATTTGTTGGCAATGGTCGGGTTTCGTCCGGAATTGGAGTTTTGCTTAGGTGATAACAAACCTATACAGCCCGAAAACCAATATTTTGATGCTTTGGCAGGGGGCGTTCTATGCCCTAATTGTGGGGTTGGCAGACGCAATATTCTGCCAGTTAGTGTGGACGCACTTAAATTGATGCGTTTTTTGCAAAGGAATGAATATTCTTCTGTCAAAAATTTAAGTGTACGATCAAGAATATTGGCTGAAATAGAGAATGTACAATTACATTACATTTCTGTGCAGTTAGAAAGACAATTGAAGTCAGTAGATTTTTTAGATCGTGTTCGTAGGCTTAATAATGTCAGTTTTGATAATATTACCAGAGCGGTCGGGGCTGTTAATGGATTTGATCAGTAGAACATGTAGGTACATGAATGAGAACCATGTTTAGTTTTCAAAAAGTAATAATGTTGTTAGAGAAATTCTGGTCTGATCGTGGGTGTCTAATATGGCATCCATATAATAGTCAGGTAGGTGCTGGAACAATGAATCCTGCTACTGCACTTCGAGTTCTCGGGCCGGAACCTTGGAATGTTGCTTATGTTGAACCCTCAATACGTCCTGATGATGGTCGGTATGGAGTAAATCCTAATCGTCTTCAGCAACATTATCAGTACCAAGTTATTATGCAACCAGCACCATCAGATCCTCAGGAAGTATATTTGGAATCCCTGGCAGTTTTGGGTATAGACATGAGATATCATGATATTAGATTTGTAGAAGACAATTGGGAACAACCTGCGATTGGAGCATGGGGTCTAGGGTGGGAGGTATGGCTTGATGGGCAAGAAATTACCCAATTCACCTATTTCCAGCAGGTAGGTGGTGTACCACTAGAATCTATTGCAGTGGAGATTACATATGGTCTCGAGCGTATTCTTATTGCTACTCAGAACGTAACAAGTTTTCGTGACATTCAGTGGGTTGACAATATAACTTATGGAGATGTCAACCTACAGTCTGAGAAGGAACATAGTCGTTACTATTTTGAAGTGGCAGGTGTAGATCGACTACGTAAACTGTATGAGTTGTACAAGTCGGAAGCCGAATCCGCACTAAATGTCGGATTAGTTTTACCAGCATATGATTATGCTCTAAAGTGTTCTCACACTTTTAATGTTTTAGATACTCGAGGCTCTATAGGTACTACTGAAAGAGCAGTGTTTTTTAGGGAAATGCGAGGATTAGTCAGAAAAATAGCACAAACTTATATAGAGCAACGTCAGAACTTAGAATTTCCTCTTATGACAGATAGTACTGTTGCAGAATCAGAGATTGATAATGTGGATTTTCCTAAGGATCCTAAAGGTCCGATTGAATATCTGCTTGAGATCGGTGTAGAGGAATTACCAGTAGCTGATTTAGATTATGCAATTAAACAGTTGAAAGAGTTAGTTCCTGAATTATTAATTCAATCTCGATTGTCATATTCTAGTTTGGATGTTAATGGTACACCTAGAAGATTGGTTGTCATCATTAATAATCTGTTATCAGATAACACAGATAATGTAAGGATAGTGCGTGGGCCAGCCGTAAAACATGCATATGACGTTGATGGCAAACCAACAAAAGCAGCCAAAGGTTTTGCTCGTAGTCAAGGTGTTGCAATTGATGAATTGGAGATTCGTAATATAGATGATGGAGAGTATGTTGTAGCAAACCTACTGGAAGAAAAGGTAGAAATACCTGTTGTGATGGTTCGGGTGGCTCAAGAAATCATTGGCAAGCTGAATTTTCAGAGGACAATGCGGTGGATGTCAGGAGAGAATTCAATATCATTTTCTCGTCCAATACGCTGGATAGTGTCATTACTAGGTAGCGATGTGCTACCGTTTTCTTTTGCTGGGGTTGTGGCTGGACGCGAATCACGTGGATTAAGATCGTTATCGTCCAGTCCGATTTGCGTTCCTGAAGCTGCTGCATATTTATCTATTATGTTAGATCACAAGATTGTTATAGATGAATCAGAGCGTAGCAATATTATATTGGCTAATGGTCGTGAACTAGCTTCAGGTGTTGGGGGTAACATTCTGGATGACGCAGATTTGTTGTTGGAAGTTGCTAATCTTGTTGAAAGCCCCAAGGTTTTTCTAGGCGAATTTGATCGCTATCACTTGGATATTCCACAAGAAGTATTAATGGCAGTGATGAAGAAACATCAACGGTATTTTCCTGTTTTAGATGATGGTAATTTGTTACCATATTTTGTGGGTGTTCATAATGCTGATATTGAGGATTCCGAGCTTGTTATCCAAGGAAATGAAAAGGTAATAAGTGCACGATTTGCGGATGCAAGTTATTTTGTTGAAGCGGACAGCAAGCGTAATCTGCAGGAATTTCGGCAAGACCTTGATAGACTAGTGTTTCAGGAACAGCTTGGTTCCATGATGGACAAATCTGACCGGATAGAGAAAATCGCTGTGGAATTAGCAAAAGTTTTTGGCATAGAAACCCAACAAATTGCGACAATTGCAAGGGCAGCTCATTTGGCAAAAGCTGATTTGGCGACTCAGATGGTAATAGAGATGACAGCATTACAGGGGGTGATTGGGCGTGAATATGCAGTCCGATCTGGAGAATCAGATGATGTGGCTAAGGTTATTGAGCAACATTATTGGCCTTTGCAGATAGATGGAGATTTACCAGAAAGTATGCCCGCGGTTATTGTTGGTATAGCCGATAGGTTGGACTCACTTGTAGGATTGTTGTCAGTTGGTCTTAAGCCTACTTCTGCTACAGACCCTTTTGGTCAGCGAAAAATGGCATTAGGGTGTGTGCAATTGCTTTTGGGAAAGAAGCTTGATCTTGATCTTTGTGTTGCATTAGAAATTGCTGCTCAGACACAGCCAGTAAATACAGAAGGTGTTGTGAAGCAAGCATCAATTTTTATACAGAAGCGTTTTCAAAGTGTTCTACGCGATCGTGGTTATCGACATGATGTCTTAGAAGCTGTACTGTCAGTCCAAGGCTCTAATCCATATCGAGCATTGCAGTCAATAGATGATTTGACCACATGGGTTGCACGAGAAGATTGGTCTACAATCCTTGATTCATTTGCGAGATGTGTGCGAATATTGCCAGAGAATGAGGAATTAGAATTGGTTGACAAGGGATTGTTTTCTTCTGAAGCCGAGACAGACCTCTGGGAAGCATTGTCTAGCATTGGACCTAGTGATACTGCGGACGATTTTCTTAATGACTTTGCTAGTATTATTCCTGCTGTTACATCTTTTTTTGATGAAGTTCTAGTTATGGATGATGATTTGGATGTTCGTTCAAATCGTATTGCTTTGCTCCGGTCTGTTACTCAGATGGCAGATGGTGTAGTGGACATGTCTAAATTGGATGGGTTCTAGAGTACCAATATTAATGCACATATTGTGTGACAAGCACAATTGTGTTTATATTGTTCGTGCAACCTTAGTGACATCAATATGAAAGCTACTGAAGAGATTAAATCACGACTTGACATTATAGAAATCATTGGAGAAACTGTAAAGCTCCGTCGAACCGGGAATGCATATACTGGATTTTGTCCATTTCATGACAACAAGAATACACCAGCTTTTGTAGTTTGGCCGGATACCGGAAGTTGGAAATGTTTTGGTGCTTGTAATGAAGGGGGTGATGTTTTTAGTTTTCTGATGAAAAAAGAAGGGTGGGAGTTTTTGGAAGCTTTACAGTACCTTAGTCATCGTACTGGAGTAGAGCTGGAGCATCAATCTCCGCAACAGGAAAATGAACGGCAAGAGCGTCGGAGAATGCACCACTTGCTTACTATGGTAAGCGAATACTACCATAAATTATTGATTGATAATGAAGCTGCAGATAGGGCTCGTAAGCTACTGTTACAGCGAGGTTTGTCAGAGGAAACATGGGGCATATTCAGGCTTGGATATGCTCTTTCTAGTTGGGACGAATTGCGCAAGTTTTGTTTAGGGCAAGGTTACTCTGATGATGATCTTGTATCTGTAGGTTTGTTAGTAAAAAAAGATAATGGTAGGGTCTATGATAGATTTCGTGACCGTATTATGATGCCGATTTGTCTGCAGCAGGGACAGGTTGTAGGTTTTGGTGCTCGCGTAGTTGGCTCAGATGATCAACCCAAGTTCATTAATTCTCCACAAACCACATTTTTTGACAAAGGATCTCTTCTTTATGGTATTGATAAAGCTTATATGCGTATTCGCGAAGAACGTGCGGCTGTACTGGTTGAAGGTTACATGGATGTAATCGCAGCACATCAGGACGGTTTTACAAATGTGGTATCTGCAATGGGTACCGCATTAACAGAAAAACAGCTACGTTTGTTAAAAAGGTATGCTCCACGTGTTGTGTTAGCATTGGATCCTGATGTTGCTGGTGATCGTGCAACTCTTCGTAGCCTGAGCGTCGCCAGGCAAAATTTGGAACGGGAGTCAGCGCCTATTTTTGATCCACGAGGTTTGCTCCGTGATGAAGGTCATCTAGAACTTGACATTCGTGTAGCAACTATGCCAAATGAAATGGACCCAGATGAGCTTATAGCATCTGATCCAGAATCTTGGCGATCTTTAATATCGAAAGCACCATCGATTGTTGATTATGTTATGAATGTGTTTACTACAGGTCGTGATTTGCAGGATTCTAAGGTCAAAGCTGAAATAATCGATGATATTGTCCCTATAATTTCTGACGTGAGTCATCCGGCAGAAAGAGCGGATTATATGCAAAAACTAGCACGTGTCCTTCGTGTTGATGAACGGATGATACATATGGGTAAAAAGACTGGATTTGGTAGTAGAGATAATTACAATCGAGCTATTTCGGATAGCAATGAGCCACAAAAGCATTTAGAAGTGATTGATGAACTTGAGAATTATCTTGTGGTGGCTTTCTTACGTAAACCTGAGGTAGTCGCAAGAGTCGACCGCGCATTGCGAGAAGCGGGTTCAGAAGTACTGTCTTCCCGCGATTTTGGTATTACTGAATATCAAAGGCTATTCGAAATAATTAAGGCTAGTATAAATCAGGCTGTGACTACTCCAAAAGAATACATAGAAAACAATATGGATGTTGGTCTGCATGAGAGTTGGCAAGAACTGTGCTATGCTGGAAATGAGCTAGTATTAGAAGATGAACGTCGTATTCAGGATGTTATTAGTTCTGCAATAAGATTGCGTAGCCGTAATTTACGTCATTGGCTTATTGAGTTGCAGCATCTTGAAACTGGTATGCGAGGTCAAGGTGATTTAGAGCAGGCACAAAATTATCAGGACCTTACATTGGAATACACTCGTGCTCTTAGAGGATTGCAAAGTTTGTTGCGTGATTATTCAAACCCGTTGAGTGCACTAGGCACCAACTAGTAACGCGAATGTCACGCTTACTTTAAGCTAATATAGTCTGAAAATAAAACCGTTGTTGACTCCTTTTATTACGTGTGATAAACTCGTTTTAACATTGTGACAAAAGCCACAATTAGATCATCAAGATAGATCATTAACAGTCTGATTAAGTTAGGGAGTAACCAATGCCACTACAAGAATTGTTGAGGGATTACTTACCCATCGCCATATTGCTTGCAGTGTCAACAGGGCTAGCTATTGCTATGGTCGTGCTTGGTCAGATACTTGGTCCTCGTAGGGATACTCCTGAAAAACTCATGCCATATGAGTCGGGCATGACACCAATAGGGACAGCAGTGCGACGTATGCCGGTACGGTATTATCTTATAGCTGTTCTGTTTGTTTTATTTGATATAGAAGTGATCTTCTTGTTGCCATATGCTGTTGTCCTAAGGAAACTTGGACTATTTGGACTTATTGAGATGCTGGTGTTCGTGATGATTTTGTTGGTAGGGTACGTATATGTATGGAAAAAAGGTGCTTTAGAATGGGAATGATGGACACTTAATTCTAGAGGAACATGTGAGAGAGGCTAATTGTTATGGGCGCTGAAAATAAGTTGGGTAATCTTGGAATCGTTACTACAACGCTGGAAGCGGTAGTGAATTGGGGTCGAACTGGTGCTATGTGGCCTATGCTTTTTGGTTTAGCGTGCTGTGCAATGGAGATGATTGCTACTCAAGCTGCGAATTATGATGTCAGTCGGTTTGGAATGGAATTGATGCGTGCTTCTCCTCGACAGAGTGATTTGATGATTGTAGCTGGACGTGTCAGCCGAAAGATGGCTCCAGTGCTTCGTCGTCTATATGATCAAATGCCGGATCCAAAATGGGTTATTGCTATGGGTGATTGTGCATCGTGCAGCGGTGTATTTAACAATTACGCTCTTGTGCAAGGTGTAGACGAAATTGTTCCAGTAGATGTATATGTGGCTGGGTGTCCGCCACGACCGGAGGCATTGATTGACGGGATAATGAAATTGCATGACAAGGTACGTGAGGAAAGTATCACTCACTGGGCATAATATATTGAATAACCATATAGAAACTACTATAGATCAAGTGCGAGCATCGCATCCAGAAGCTATTGAAAGTGTGGTGCATTTTCGTGAAGAGCCGACTCTTATTGTGGCTGCCACTTATTTATTGGATGTATGTAATTTACTGCGCTTTGACTCCAGTTTAGATTACTCATTGCTTGTAGATATTGCGGCTGTAGACCACTATCCAAATGAACCTCGTTTTTCATTGTCGTACATACTGCATGCGTTAGAAAAAAACGCACGTATACGCTTGCAAGTTAAGCTTCCTGGGAAGTCTCCTGAAGTGTCGAGTGTAACTGAGTGTTGGAAGTCTGCCGAATGGCCAGAGAGAGAGGCGTTTGACATGATGGGCATTAATTTCGTAGGTCATCCTGACCTACGCCGCATTCTTATGCCGGCAGATTGGGATGGGCATCCTTTACGTAAAGATTACCCACTTGGTTATGAGGAAGTTCAATTTTCATTCAACTGGGAAGAGATTGACAGCAAGAAAGATTATGCCAAGGAATGATATGAGTCAGGTTCGAAAATTAGAAACGACTTTGGATGAACTTAAAACACTGTTTAGTGATAAGGCTCAAACAGGCGAGACGATGGTGCTCAATCTTGGACCGCAGCATCCTAGCACTCATGGTGTGTTGCGTCTAATTTTAGAGTTGGATGGTGAAGAGGTAGTACGTTGTGTGCCTGACGTGGGTTTTTTGCACACTGGCATAGAGAAGAACATGGAGGCGAAAACATATCTCAAAGCTCTTGTTATGACAGACCGTATGGATTATCTAAACAATTTAGGTAATAACCTTACATATTGTTTAGCAATTGAGAAGCTTTGTAATATTGAAGTGCCTAAACGAGCCCAAGTAATCAGAGTAATTTGTGCAGAGTTACAACGTATTGCATCTCATTTGGTATGGTTGGGCACTTCTGCGATGGATCTTAATGCCAGTAGTGTTCTCATATACTGCTTCCGTGATCGAGAAAACTTATTAGATATTTTCGAGATGATTGGCGGCCAGCGTATGATGACTTCATATATTCGTCCTGGTGGGGTGTGGAGGGATGTTCCGGACGAATTTGTTCCTGCTGTAAATCGTTTTCTCGACTATTTGCCGGAAAAACTGGCAGACTATGAGCGAATGTTGACACGTAATCCTTTGTTTATGAGACGCACGATTGATATTGGTATTATTGATCCGTCTGATGCTTTGGAACGTGGTATGACAGGTTCTTCATTGCGTGGTTCTGGTATTAACTACGATGTTCGTAGAGCTATGCCATACAGTGGGTACGACGAATATGATTTTGATGTTCCTCTAGAAGATGGTTGTGATGTGTATGCTCGTTATCGAGTGAGGATGCGCGAATTTCACGAGTCTATGAGGATTATAAAGCAAGCTTTAGATAAATTAGAGCCTGGCCCAGTTATTACGGATGATCGTAAATATAGTCCACCCCCGCGTTCAGAGCTAGGTAATAGCATGGAAGCTGTGATTCATCATTTTAAATACTGGACGGAAGGTTTCTCGGCTCCGAAAGGTGAGGTGTATGTAGCGACTGAGTCACCGAGAGGAGAACTAGGTTGTTGTCTAGTTGGTGATGGTAGTCCGAAGCCTGGTAGAGTTCACTTTCGTACTCCATCATTTCATAATCTACAATCTTTATCGTTTATGTCTGAAGGGTATCTAGTTGCTGACCTTGTGGCAATGATTGGTTCCATAGATATAGTGCTAGGAGATGTAGACCGGTGAGTTCTAATACAGCAAATCAGACACTTCGCACTAGATATTCTGCTGAAGTAAAAGATATACTGCAGCGTTATCCAGATGATCAAAAGCGGTCAGCAGTGATGCCGCTTCTTTTTCTTGCGCAGAAGGAAGGTTTGCAGGCAACTGTGTCTGTAATGAGTGAAATTGCCCAAATCTTAGAGATTTCAATTACTCAAGTGGCTTCCATTGTTGGATTTTATACACTTTACTATGCACACTCTGGAGGGAAAAACAGAATACAGATCTGCACTGATCTTCCATGCGCTTTGCGGGGTGCAGATGATTTTGCTGACAAAGTGTGTGAAAAATTGGGTGTGAAGTTAGGTGAAACAACTGAGGATGGTGAGTTTACTGTTGAGTCGGTTATGTGTTTGGCGGCTTGTGACAAAGCACCAATGTTCCAAGTGCAAAATAGAGATGGTATCAGTTACCACGAGCGTCAGACTATTTCCGATGTACAGGCGGTAATTGAACAATTAGGAAATGCTGAGATTGATAAAAGTCCAGAAGGTTCTGAATGACTGAGTACTTATTGTTACGTCATCGCAATCGTGGTGAAGAAAACATTGCAGATTTAGATACCTATCTGAGTTTGGGTGGATTTGAAGCGTATGAGAAAGTAGTAACTACGATGACTCCACAGGAAGTTATCGATATTGTAAAAGCTTCTGGTCTACGTGGTAGGGGTGGAGCAGGTTTTCCTACTGGACTAAAATGGTCTTTTCTCTCAGACCGATTCCCGCGTTATGTTGTTGCTAATTCAGATGAGTCAGAACCTGGCACATTTAAGGATAGAGAGATAATGGAGCATAATCCGTTTCAGTTTTTAGAAGGACTAATGATTTGTGCTTATGCTGCTCAAGCGGAAGTAGCATATAACTATTGTAGGGGGGAGTTTTGGGAGCTTACTCAGGTTCTAGAATCTAAAGTTCGGCAGTTGAATGATAGAGGTTTATTAGGTAGACGGGTTTTTAATACTGATTATTCATTGCAGATAAACAATCATCTTGGAGCTGGAGCTTACATTTGTGGAGAGGAATCTGCTTTGTTGGAGTCAATTGAAGGTAAATTGGGACAACCCCGTCTTAAACCACCGTTTCCAGCTGATCGTGGTTTGTATCAATTACCTACTGTGGTTAATAATACTGAGACATTGACAAATGTTCCTCTTATAATTTCTCGTGGGCCTGAATGGTATAAATCGATTGGCACTGAAAAAAGCTGTGGACCAAAGATAATGTGCCTTTCGGGACATGCTAAACACCCAGGTAATTATGAAACGCCATTAGGGATTACCTTCCGAGAACTGATTTTTGACTTAGCTGGTGGTATACGAGATGACAAAACTCTAAAAGCTATCATGCCATCTGGAGCATCTGCTCCATTTCTACCTGCAAGCGATGAGGTGCTTGATACTCCATTGACGTATGAAGATATACCTAAGATTGGTTCCCAACTCGGTTCTGCTTCAATCATTTTGCTTGATGAAACTGTAGATATAAGTTGGGCGGCATTGAAGACTATGAAATTTTTTGAGCATGAATCGTGTGGTAAATGTACGCCTTGTCGCGAGGGTACTTATTGGATGCATCATTTGCTTGGCCGTATTAATAGCGACCAAGCTGAGCAAGCCGATGTAGATTTATTAGGGGAAGTAGCACAACAGGTTGTTGGAAAGTGTCTTTGTCCATTAGGTGATTTTGCCACTAGTGCAGTTTTCTCTGGCATCGAATTGTTTCAGCAAGATTTTAATTCACATATACCTGATGCAGCGAATGGCGCAGATAACCTCAACAAAAATAAGTGACTCTCATGACTGAAACTATTCTGGTGAACATTGATGATAAAGAAGTTGCTGTACCTAAAGGTACTTTAGTTGTTGACGCAGCTAAAAGAGTTGATAATGACATTCCAGTTTTTTGTTATCACCCTAAATTGGATCCGGTAGGCATGTGTCGGATGTGTCTGGTAGAGGTTGGTACGCCTCTTCGTGACAGCGAAACTGGAGATATGATGCTAGAGGAAAACGGGCAACCAACAATCAATTGGATGCCGAATCTTCAAACTGCGTGTACCATGGTTGTGTCAGATGGTATGCGCATTCGTACAACTACTTCGCAAGTAACACGTGCTCGCAAAGATGTGGTTGAATTTCTGCTGACTTCCCATCCGCTTGATTGTCCAGTTTGTGACAAGGGCGGCGAGTGCCCGCTACAGAATCTTACTATGAGTCATGGTTCCAGTGAGTCTCGGTTTCTTCTTAAAGAGAAGATGAATATTGAAAAGCATGTTCCTTTGGGTGAACTCATCTTTCTTGATCGAGAGCGGTGTATACAATGTGCTAGATGCACACGTTTTCAGGATGAGCTAGTAGGCGATTCTGTTATTGGTTTTGATGAGCGTGGAAGATCATTGCAGATTATCACTCATTCAGACCCAGGATTTGATAGTTATTTCTCGGGAAATACAACAGATATATGTCCTGTAGGTGCACTTACAACAACTGACTTTCGTTTTGGGGCACGGCCATGGGAGTTGTCGCATACCCCCTCTATATGTCCACATTGTCCTGTAGGATGCAACTTACACATTAATACTCGTCGTAGCGGTCAAGATGGTAATTGGTCAATTAAGCGTGTTATGCCAAGACAAAATGAACAAGTAAATGAAATATGGATTTGTGATAAAGGCCGATTTGGTCATCACTTTGTTAGTAGCCCAGATCGTCTAACTACCCCTATGGTGCGTAGGCATGGAGAATTGGTGGAGACTTCTTGGGATATTGCGTTGGGTCTAGTATCTGAAAAAATGCAGTCAGCCAATGGATCTATAGCTGGAATTGCAGGCGAACGACTTTCTAATGAGGATCTCTTTGTATTTCGAAATCTAATTCAGGCGAATGGTGGTCGTGTGTCACAGTGGCCTGGTCTTTTGGGCGGTGGAGATTTGGTGCAGCAGGTGGGAGTAGGTGTTGATACTGATATAGCAAAATTAGGAGCAGACACTGCCATATTGGTGATAGCCAGCGACTTATCTGAAGAAGCTCCACTGTGGTGGTTTAAGGTACGACAAGCGGCAACTAAGCTGGGCGCATCATTAGATAAAAGCAGAGCTGCTCTAATAGTGGCAAATGCCCGTGATACCAAGCTTGATAAAATTGCAAGACATTGCGTGCGATACAACTATGGTGATGAGGTGCGGACTATATTGGCTCTAAGTCATGCCGTTACTGATGGCCAAACTGGAATAATGGCAAACATAGCTGCAAACGATAATGACGATGTGATTGCTGCGGCTGAAGCTATATCAGAAGCCAATAATCTGATTATCATCTACGGTGGTGAAGGCCAAAATTATGCTGCATCCAATTCATTAGCGCAAGCTTGCTCCAATCTTTTGATAGCTAAGGGTAATGTCGGTAAGAAAGACAACGGTTTGATACCAGTTTGGTCACACTGCAATACGCAAGGTGCGTGGGATATGGGTGTGAAACCATCAGGTGTAAGCGCGGCTGAGTTTGTTGCAGATGCAGATGTGGTTTTGCTTGCAGGTGCAGATCCGGTTGGTGATGGAGAGGCTTTGTCAGAACATTCGTTTGTAGTAGTTAGTGAACTTTTCAAAACCAAGACTACCATGAACGCTGATGTAGTACTACCCGCACAAGCGTTTGTTGAACGCGAAGGTAGTTACACAACTGGTGATCGGCGAGTACAACGGTTCTATCCAGCTCTTCCTTCTTCTGAGAACGTTCTACCAGACTGGGAAATATTCCAGAGAATTGCTAATGAAATGAATATGGGAGATGTGTCGGCTGGCCCTGCTGCAATTATGCGTCAGATATCCTTTGAAGTACCACGGTATCGGGATATAAGTTATGAAAATCTCGCAGCTGTAGAAGAGCAATGGCCGGACATTGGTGGAGACGATAGTTATTATGGTGGTACGGGATTTCAGAATGCAGGTGGTCTTGGTATGCAAATTCATTCTTTGACTGAGAATGGGGTTGCTGTTAATCCGGGAGATGTAGAGCCCATTGGATTAGCGACTGGAGAATTGTTAGGGGTTCCAGTGAATGTTTTGTATGATCGTGGTAGCACATTTGTCAAATCCGAAATTATGAATTCTAGGGTATCAGACCCTTACATTGAAATAAATTTTGGCGATGCGTTGACATATAACGTCGCAAACGGGGACATGGTATCACTAATTGTAAATGGCAAAGAGTGGGAATTAATAGCCCGTGTTAGCAATGATGCTCCGCAGGGAGTAGTCCTAATTCCTCGTAGCATGGATGGACCAATGTTGCGAGGTGTTGTACCTGTAAATATAAATACAATTGACAACGGCTTAAAAGAATGATTGGTATTGCAATTGAAGCCCTTATCAAAAGTGCACTCATTGCATTTGTATTGCTAACTGCATTTGCTTATCTTACCTTTGCGGAGCGAAAGATTGCGGCCTTGATGCAGGTGCGTAAGGGGCCAAACAGAGTAGGGCCTTGGGGATTGCTGCAGCCAGCAGCGGATGGTATCAAGCTTATATTTAAGGAAGAGGTGATGCCTGCTGGAGCAGATAAAGTACTATTTTTTTTGGCTCCTATACTGACGATGATACCAGCTATAGTGATTGTGGCGGTTATACCAGTAGGTCCGGATGTAGAGCTATTTGGAAGAACTATACGGCTTGGCATTAGTGATTTGAATGTAGGACTTTTATATATTCTGGCTATAGCTTCAGTGGCCGTGTATGGAATTGTGTTAGCAGGTTGGTCATCAGCTAATAAATATGCATTGCTGGGCGGTCTGCGCGCATCTGCTCAAATGATAAGCTATGAGATAGCCTTAGGCCTTTCTATTATTGGGCCGATCATGTTAGCTGGTACATTAAGTCTTCAGGGGATTGTTCAAGCTCAACAATCTAGTACATGGTATGTGATTTGGCAGCCTTTGGGAGCGATGATTTTCCTGATTGCTGGGTTGGCAGAGTTAAATAGGGCTCCTTTTGACATGCCTGAAGCGGAACAAGAGTTGACTGCTGGTTATTTTACTGAATATTCTGGGATGAAGTTCTCTCTATTTTTTATGGGTGAATATATTAAAATGGTTGCAGTCAGTGCAATTGCTACTACACTTTTTTTTGGAGGTTATTTAGGTCCATTTGTGGACAAACTTCCATGGCTTGGTATCTTGTATTTCGCAATAAAAACAGGTGCTTTTTTATTTTTGATGATATGGATACGATTAACATTACCTAGGTTGCGTTATGATCAGCTTATGGCTTTTGGCTGGAAAGTGTTGCTCCCATTAGCGCTTTTCAATGTTGTCATTACTGCAGTGGTGATAGTTTTTGTTGGTTAGGAGGTTATTGATATGGTAACCGAAATTATGAAAGGTCTAGCAACAACTTTAAAGCATGTTTTTCAGCCTAGGATTACCATTGAATATCCAGAGGAAAAGCGGACCGTAAGACCACGTTTTAAGGGGCGTCATGTACTTAAGCGTTATGAAAATGGTTTAGAAAAATGCATTGGTTGTTCACTGTGTGCAGCTGCATGTCCAGCTGATGCAATATTTGTTGAAGCGTCAGAGAATACCGATGCAGTACGGTTTTCTCCAGGTGAGCGTTATGCTTCTGTATATGAGATTAACATGCTAAGGTGTATTTTTTGTGGTTACTGTGAAGATGCTTGTCCGACAGAGGCTATAGTGCTAGAGCATGATTATGAATTGTCTTATTACGATCGTGAGAGTGCAATCTATGTAAAAGATAGACTTCTCGTACCGTCAGTAAAAGGATCAGATATTACACCAATGGAAGTTGAACAAGGTGAATTTGACCGTGCTATTCCAGATATGGAGGACCCATCTTAAATTGATGTTACCAAACATACCTGAGTTGGTGATTTTCTTGGTGTTGGCTGTAATTGCTGTTGCAGCAGCATTGGGAATGCTGGCCAGCTCTAACGCGATTTACTCGGCACTTTTTCTTGTGGTCAATTTTGGTGTCGTCGCAACATTTTATTTGTTGTTGGGCGCGCCATTTATTGCAATGGCTCAAGTGACTGTTTATGCTGGGGCAATCATGGTGTTGTTCTTATTTGTGATTATGCTATTGGGTGCGGAAAAAATGAAACAAACCAGTCACAATTTATTGTGGCAGAAGCCACTTAGCATAGTGTTGATCGTATTATTGTTGTCGATTTCGTTTTATGTGGTATTAGGACAAGGAGTTAGTGTGGGGTCGGATCTAATGCAAAATGCATCTGGTTATGGGAGTCCTTCTGCTATTGGAACCTTGTTGTTTCAAAAATACCTATTTCCATTTGAAGCTACTTCAATTCTGCTTTTAGCTGCGATGGTAGGCGCAGTTGTTTTGACTGGTGTACGTAGACAACGTAGACGGATTAGAAAATCTAGGCGCTTATGATACCAACTTCTTACTATCTTGCTCTTTCTGTAATATTGTTTGCTATAGGTGTAGCTGGTGTGCTATTACGTCGCAATGCGATAATTCTTTTTATGGCAATAGAACTGATGCTCAACTCAGCTAATCTGGTTTTTGTAGCTTATTCACGCCAGTTCGGAGCACTAGATGGGCAGATATTGGTGTTTTTTGTGATGACTGTAGCTGCTGCTGAGGTAGCAGTGGGACTTGCCTTAATTGTGACGATATTTCGTTCCAAAGCATCTATTGATGTGGATGATATAAGTATGTTAAAAGGATAGAAGATTATAGTGTTCGAATTGGTACCCTTTATACTGTTGTTTCCTGTACTTGGCCTGTTGACCAACTTGGTTTTTGGTCGCTACTTAGGTGAAAGATTTGTTGGTATTATCGCTAGTGGTGCAGTAGCTGCCTCATTTATTGTATCTGTCATTCAGGTGTTTGCTTTAGTTAACAATAATTTTCACGTAGAGACCGTTCTTGTGGCCGATTGGATAACTATTGGGAAGATGTATCTTCCCTGGCAGATTCGTGTGGATACTCTCTCGGTAACTATGATGGTGCTAGTGACTGGGGTAGGAACATTAATACATATTTACGCGGTTGGCTACATGCATGGAGACAAACGGTTTGCACGATTTTTTGTGTATCTGAATTTGTTTGTGGTTATGATGTTGGTTCTTGTAGCAGCCGACAATTATTTGATGTTATTTGTTGGTTGGGAAGGCGTAGGTATATGCTCCTACTTGTTGATAGGATTTTGGTACGATAAAGGTGATGACAATCTAGGAAACGCTCGTGCAGGTCGCAAGGCTTTTGTGGTAAATCGGATAGGTGACTTTGGTTTTCTAATTGCTATGTTCATGATCTTCGGAGCTGTGGGTTCTTTGCAATTTGATGCTGTTTTATATTACTTTGAAAATCATGGGATGGAAGTTGGCCAATTGGCTACTACAATAACCTTACTGTTGTTGGTGGGTGCTGCAGGTAAATCTGCTCAAATTCCTCTTTTTGTTTGGTTACCAGATGCTATGGCTGGACCGACTCCAGTTTCTGCTTTGATACATGCAGCCACAATGGTAACTGCTGGAATTTATATGATGGTTCGCTCAGCTCCTATCTATGCTATAGCTCCTTCATCTCAGATGACAGTAGCATTATTAGGTGCCGGTACTGCATTAATGGCAGGTACTATTGCTTTAGCACAGTGGGACATTAAGCGTGTTTTAGCATACTCTACTATTAGTCAGCTGGGTTTTATGGTCGCTGCTGTGGGTCTAGGAGCACATGTGGCCGCTATGTTTCATTTGATTACGCATGCCTTTTTTAAGGCGCTACTATTTCTATCCGCAGGTTCTGTTATTCATGGTGTTGAACATGGGGCACACAAGTCGGATGACCATTGTGATCCGCAAGATATGCGTAATATGGGTGGTCTAAAGGATAAGATGAAAATAACCTTCGGTGTGTATGTCGTTGGAGCTATCGCTTTAGCGGGTATATTCCCTTTGTCTGGTTTCTGGTCCAAGGATGAAATATTGGCTGATGCTTGGCATGTGGGTATGGTTGAAGGGCACTGGCATGGTATGACAGTATATATATTGTTAGCTCTTGCTGCAGTAATTACAGCATTCTATATGACACGTCAGATTATCCTAGTGTTTTTTGGTTCCTCACGATCTGCTGCTGCTAATCATGCTGCTGAAAATCCACCTACCATGACTGTGCCATTAATTGGTCTAGCTATATTGTCTATAGTAGGCGGTGGGATTAATCTACCATGGTCTCATACGCTTGGTTCATGGTTAGAACATACTCACCATTTTTTCCATGGAATAGATTTTAATCTTACGGTTGCGTTGACCTCTACGGCTCTAGCCGTTGCATCCATTTTTGTAGGATTCATTGTTTATTATAGAAGACCTTTAGAAAGTTCTACAGCTCCAGATCCGTTAATGTCTGTTTTGGGTCCTAGCCTAAAGTTTTTTTATAACAAATGGTATATAGATGAGTTATATGGCACTACATTTGTTAGATTATATGAATGGAAAGCACGTTTTCTTGCCTTCAAGGTAGATCGGGATTTTTGGCATGATTTTGTACATAACCAAATAATTCTTAAGTCTTTTAAAAATGTATCGGGAACACTTTCTGGACCAGTTGATAGGCTTGGTATCAACAAGTTTTTTGATGGATTAGCCTACTCGGTTCATAATATTGCTGTCAAGGTATTGCGGCCAGTTCAGACTGGATATGTTCGGAATTATGCATTGGGGGTAATGTTGGGAGTAGTGATGGTGCTTGGTATTATGTTGATTAGGTGACGTTGTCTATCGCAAATTTGGTATTTGGCGATTAGATTATTATAGGCAGGGGAATATTATGTATGAATTTATTTTACATATAACATCGACTCTTACTGTGGTTACATTTTTTCCGCTAGTAGGTGTTTTTGTGCTTTTGTTGATAAACAAAGAGAAAAAAGATCTTTTACGTTGGGTTGGCGTAGGTACTGCTTTGCTGACCTTTGTATTTTCTCTAGTCATGCTAGGTCAATTTGATAGTCAAGATGCCGGTATGCAACTGGTTGTATCAGAGTCTTGGATTCAAATTGGTAGTAACTGGAGTATTGATTATCATCTTGGAGTCGATGGTCTAAGCGTGCTGTTGGTCCTACTGGCTACATTATTAACTCCTATTGCTATGTTTGCTAGTTGGACAGCCATTGAGGAACGCGTTAAAGAATACATGATTTTCTTTTTATTGTTAGAAGTTGGAATGACTGGTGTGTTCTTGGCTCTTGATCTGTTCTTATTTTATATATTCTGGGAATTTACACTTGTTCCAATGTATTTTCTTATTGGCATTTGGGGTGGTGAAAATCGTATTTATGCCTCTATAAAATTCTTTCTATATACCATGGCTGGGTCAATACTAATGTTGGTGGCTGTGTTGTGGATCGGTACAGTTCAGGGTACTTTCTCTTATACGGCACTTGCCTCAATGGGTAACATACCTCCGGGGACGCAACGTTGGTTGTTCTTAGCATTTGCAGCAGCTTTTGCAATTAAGGTTCCTATGTGGCCTTTACATTCTTGGCTGCCAGACGCTCATGTGGAAGCACCAACAGCTGGGTCGGTAATTCTGGCTGGTGTTTTGCTCAAATTAGGCACCTATGGTTTCTTGCGATTTAATTTAGGTTTGTTCCCTGATGCTTCACACTACTTTGCTCCAAGTATTGCATTCTTGGCTGTCGTTGGAATTATTTATGGTGCGATAGTGTCTTATCCACAGAAAGATGTCAAGAAATTAGTGGCATATTCTTCAGTAAGTCATCTGGGATTTGTAATGTTGGGATTGTTCGCTCTAAATGACCGTGGTATTCAAGGTGCTATATTGCAAATGGTTAACCATGGTATCTCTACTGGCGCCTTGTTTCTTATTGTAGGCATGATTTATGAACGAAGGCATACACGCTCACTAGATGAATTTGGTGGTCTTTGGACTGTTATGCCTTTGTATGGAAGTCTAACATTAATAGTAGTACTATCGTCTATGGGCTTACCCGGGCTCAATGGATTTGTAGGAGAATTTACTATTCTATTAGGGGCTTTTGGATCAGAAGCTTTAGGATCATATTATTACAGCATTGTTGCTGCTCTCGGTGTAATTCTGGCGGCAATATATATGCTATGGATGTTTCAGAAGATGTTCCTAGGCGCTGTAAGTAATGAAAAAAACGCGCTTCTGCAGGATTTGAATTGGCGGGAAATTGTGGTGTTAGTACCACTACTAATACTGATCTTTTGGATAGGTTTGTATCCAAGTCCGTTTTTCAACTTGATGAGTGCCTCTGTAGAACAGTTAACAGCGGCTCTTGATTTCGGAAATACATTAGTGTTGCAGTAATTCAGCATAATACTTTGGGTATGTAATGATAATACCAGATCTTAATTTAGTAGCTACATTGCCTTTATTGTTTCTTTCGGCTTGGGCTTGTGTACTCCTTATAGTTGGTCTTTGGATTTCTAAAGATAGAACTCATGTTTCAGGATGGCTCACTTGTTTGGGATTGATTGTAACTATTGTATTGGTCGTGTCCGCACCTGAGGTATCACAAGAAGCGTTTGGTGGAATGTTGGCAATTGATGGTTTTTCTAACCTTTTGCATTTGTTGTTTTTGGGGAGTGGACTGTTGGTGACTTTGCTATCTCTAAACTACCTAAAACAACATGATATTGAGCGTAGCGAGTTTTATCCGCTATTGTTGTTCTCAGTAGTTGGCATGATGAGCATGGCGATGGCTAAAGATTTAATAGTTGTATTTTTGTCTCTCGAATTACTTTCGATTCCATTATATGTGCTGGCTGGCTTAGCACGCACTCGAACTGGTTCGCAAGAGTCTGCGCTGAAATATTTTTTACTGGGCGCTTTTGCCTCTGCGTTTCAGGTTTACGGTATTGCGCTAGTATATGGTGCAACACAGTCAACTAGTTTAGCAAGTATCACTGCATCTATTGCAGTGCATGGGTCGACACCATTACTGTTGTCTGGAATTGGACTTGTACTTGTAGGTTTTTGCTTCAAGGTTGGAGCAGTTCCATTTCATATGTGGACGCCTGATGTTTATGAAGGAGCACCTTCAATTGTTACTACGTTCATGTCGGTTGGTGCCAAAGCCGCCGGTTTTGCAGCATTAGTCCGTGTATTTTTTGAAGGATTTGAATTGGTAGCTGTGGAATGGGCGCCTCTTATGGCTATTTTTGCCATACTATCGACTATAGTTGGTAATATTACTGCCATTTCTCAAAAATCTATTAAACGTCTGCTTGCCTATTCATCCATAGCTCATGCGGGTTATTTGTTTGTAGCTATAGTGGCAGGGGGGCAAGGTGATTTCTCTGATTTTGCTGCGAGTGCTGTGGTATTTTATTTGTTTGCTTATGCATGCGCTAATATTGGGGCTTGGGCAATTGTTATAGCATTGGAGAAGACAGATGATATAGGTACTGCTATTGGTGATTTTGCTGGTCTAGCAAGATCCAACCCCGGATTGGGCGTGGCAATGACAATATTTGTACTTTCATTGACTGGTCTTCCTCCGACAATGGGTTTTGTAGCAAAGTTCTATGTGTTCCGAGCTGCTGTTAATGTAGGTTATACATGGCTTGTGATTGCTTCCGTTGCAACTGTTCTAATTTCTGCTTATTATTATCTGCGAATTATTGTACTCATGTGGATGAAGGATGGAAATGAGATAGATTCGTCTCCAGTACCGTTGAATTTTGTGGTTGTGTTGGCTGCAGTCACAACTTTACTGTTTGGTGTTTTGCCAGGTCCGGTAATGGGTTTGTTGGAGAAATCGATACAGGGAATATTTTGAAATTAGTTTACGCTAAGGTGTTGGTCAAAATAATGATTTGACAGATCGTTCTACAGAATATTTTCATTCGGTTTTTTTGTTGCATCAGTTGATATACTTCAGGTTTTTGATTTACCGGCACAATTTGTTTTGATGATTCCATGCTTGGCTACGATGCTGGGTTAACATTTTCTATCTGGATAGAACACAATAATCATCGTTCACACAATATATTGGAGTAATCATGATGGTTAAAAAAATAATTTTGGACTGTGATCCAGGTAATGATGACGCTTTGGGAATTATTGTTGCTTTGGGAAGTGATAACCTTTCGCTCCAAGCAGTTACTACTGGTGCAGGACATTTGGCAAATGATAGAACCTTTAAGAATGCTTGTATAACAATTGCTCAGATTGGAAAATTGAACATTCCTGTATCTAAAGGTGCAGAAAATCCGTTGGTTAGGGATAGATTGATAGCTAAAGTTTTAGATTTGAATTCAGGTCTTGATTCAGACCGTAATGATTTGAATTCAATTGAACCAGACAATAGAAATTCAGTTCAATTAATGTATGACACTATTATTGATAACCCTGGAATTACAATTGTTACAACTGGGCCTTTAACTAATTTGGCAATTTTGTTTAACTTATTCCCAAGTTTGAAAAACAGTATAGAAAGAATCTTTTCTTTAGCAGGTTCTATAGGCCTTGGAAATAAAACGGCATCTTCCGAGTGGAATATTTTGTGTGACCCTGAAGCGGCTTCTGTGGTGTTCAATTCTGGAGTGCCTATAACCCTTATACCAATAGATACATCTTTGCATGTTGGGATAAGCGATGAGCTAATAAAAGATGTGCGAAAAATCTCCTCACCAATTTCAATGTTTGTCGTTGAACTTTTAGAATCTTTAGTTTCAACTTTTAAGCCATCAATATTAGGACCGCAATTGATGCCTCTGAATGATCCTATTGCAGCACTAGTTGCAGCTGAGCCTGCTCTAGTAACAACAGAAAAAGCTAGGGTCGATGTGGAATTGTCAGGCAATCATACTTATGGAAGAACAGTTGTAGATTTTTTGTTTAGGGATGGGAAAGAAGCAAATGTTGATGTTGCCATTTCAATAAATATCAAAGAGTTAGAGAACGCCTTTTTAAACTCAATAACAAACTTAGATAATTAGGGGTAAAAATGACAAAAAAAGGAAATATTCTAATAGCAGGTGAATCATGGACTGTTCACTCTATACACCAGAAGGGTTTTGATAGTTTTACCACAACTGAGTATGCTGAAGGTGTTCAGTGGCTTCGAGATGCATTAGATCTTGCTGGATATGATATTACCTATCAGCCTGCACATGTTGCGGCAACTGACTTTCCCTGTGAATTAGATGAAATAAATAAATATGATTGCGTAATATTGAGTGATATTGGTACTAATACTTTACTGCTCCACCCAGAAACGTTTAGCGCATCACGTGCTCTTCCAAATCGTTTAGAATTGATTGAAGAGTATGTGATGAATGGGGGAGGATTAGTTATGATAGGAGGATATCTAACTTTTCAAGGTATTGATGCAAAGGCTAGATATCAGGGAACTGCAGTAGAGGCCGTGCTGCCGGTTGTACTTGAATCTGGTGATGATAGGTCTGAACAACCTCAAGGTATAAAACCTTTGGTTAGTGATGAAAATCATCCTATTGTAAGTGGTGTTGGAGCTGATTGGCCAATCCTGTTAGGATATAATCGAGTGGCACCGAAGACAGATAGCACAGTAATCGTCCAAGTGGGTGAAGACCCACTAATTGTTGCGGGATCAATTGGTAAAGGTAGGTCAGTGGCTTTTACTTCAGATTGTGGTCCACACTGGGCTCCTCCAGCCTTTGTGGAGTGGTCAGGCTATGCAAAATTGTGGCAACAAATTGTCGGTTGGGCATCAGGTAAATAAGATGGCTACTTTGAATGTGATGCAGTGGGGTGCGCATGATAGCACCAAGACTATAGTGGGTCTACATGGCATTACTGCCAATGCGGGGGCTATGACCGAGCCGGCAAGAATATTAGCAGAGCGCGGATGGCAATTTATTGCGCCTGATATGCGCGGACATGGTGAAAGTACTAGGGCTAATGGAGATTTCTCGTTTGATAGTCTACTCGAGGATTTTGCTGAAAACATACCTCTTGAGCCTGATCTCCTAATAGGACATTCATTTGGTGGAACCCTTGCTCAGATCGGTGTCCTTAAGGGCATTTTTAATCCTAAAACTTTGTTGTTGGAAGATCCAGTGTCATACTTTCCCGACCAAAATACACCTATGGAAATGCTGGCATGGGATGAAGAAAATTTACCACATGATATAGAAGGTCTAATCGAGCTCAATCCCAAATGGTCGCGACGAGATGCAACCTGGAAGCTTTTGTCACTCGAACAGGTGGATTTTGACGATGCACGTGCAGCTTTTGCAGGAAATGCTCCTTGGGATCTTCGGAGTGATGTATCTGAACTTGTAGCAAAAGTACCCACTGTTTGGGTTTTGCCAGAAGAGAGTCGTTTTGTTTCCATTGAGGACAAGGCAAATCTTCGCAAAGAAGCAGGTGATCGTGCGGTCAATGTGGTTCCAAATGTAGGTCACAGTGTGCATCGAGATGATACAGAGATGTTTGTTGACATAGTTGAACAACTTGCAAATGGTACTTGGTTTAGCTGATGATTAAAACAGACAAATTTGCTTTCCAATATGGTGGCAATGTTCCTATAGCAAGCGTAGGGTTAGGCGAGCCTTTTGAGATTTATACAGAAGATGCTTTTTGTGGTCAAATTACTTCCAAAGATGATAAACCTCGTGAGATAGCACCGTTTCCGAAAATAAACCCTCTGACCGGTCCTATTGCTATAGATGGTATTAGTGCAGGCGATATTATTGCTATTCATATCATCGCAATGGATCCTGCGCGTAATTGGGGTGTTGCTACTATATCGCCAAATTTTGGGTTGTTGTCTAGTAGTCCTTTGTCACCTAATCTTCAGCCTGATCAGGATGAAAATGTATGGATATGGGAATTTAGTTCTGATAGACAGTCATTGGTGACCAAGTCTAGTAACGGTGTTACGCTTAGGGCACCATATCAACCTTTTCACGGTACTATAGGAGTTGCTCCTGCTTATGGAGAAATTCGGATGGGTCTAGTTGCTGGAGAGTTTGGAGGCAATTTAGATATAACTGACATTGGACCTGAATCCACAATATATCTTCGCTCGAATGTAGATGGAGGGCACCTGTATGTTGGTGATGGTCATTATTCACAGGGTGACGGCGAAATTACTGGTACTGCTATAGAAGGATCATTCAATAGCACTTTGGTTGTTGACAAACTTTTATTGCAAGACGAGATTCACTGGCCTAGGTTTGAGAACAACACTCATATTGGTGTTATTGGATGTGCGCGTCCATTGGATGATGCAGTTCGTATAGCAGCTACTGAACTAGTACGTTGGGTTGCAAGTATTACCACTATGGAATTGCCAGACGCACATCAATTAGTGAGTCAAACTTGTAAGATCCGTATTGGTGGTATGGTCGGAACTACATTTAATGTACTTTGTGTTATTCCAAAGAATGTGTTGAGTGAAGAGGTTTGTATTTTCGATAATATTCACAAATCACTTGCTACTGAGTATTTATAAGTGCTGGATTAAGATTGCCGTTAAGTGATGGTAGGGGGATATCTTGCCTGAGCGATTTACGGTCTATATTTTGTTCTTATTAAATCAATTTGGAAATCCGATCCTTCATTTTGTGTGTAGCTTTACCCCTATGCCCTACGATATTCTTGGTGTCCGCATCCATTTCAGCCATTGTACAACTCTGATGTGGTACATAGAAAATCGGGTCGTACCCAAAACCGTTTGCACCTCTATCGCCAATAGTGATTAGGCCTTCACACACTCCATTAACTACTGTAATATCAGTGCTATTTGGGTTAGACAGTGCTAATGTGCATTTGAATTGTGCTTGTCTATCCTTCCAAGGTATAGAATATAATTCTTTTAACAATAGTTCACGTTGTTGTTTGCTAGTGATATCATTTCCACCATATCTAGCGCTATACACTCCGGGACGTCCATCTAGAGCTTCGACGGTGAGTCCAGAATCGTCCGCTAAGGTGTGCATTCTTGTAAGGCGAGCGTACTCTCTAGCTTTGAGAGTGGCATTCTCTTGAAAAGTTGTTCCAGTCTCTTCTACCATGGTATCTATTTCCAAGTCTTTAAGGGTAATCCATGTTATCGGTAAACTGGCCATTAATTTTGATAGTTCAATAGCTTTATGATTATTATGTGTTGCAATCACTATTTTTAACATTTTTGTATACACACAAAATATCCTACATATAACGTTTCACCCTAGCTTTTACACTATATATATGGGTAAAAATTGATAAAGGTGTTGACTTGAATAATTGGTCATGCTATACTTGCAATTGGGTATCCTCGGGCCTAGTAATTTAGCAGGATCATAAAATAGTTGAATAATAGCGGATAAGTTTTGACAAGCAATTGCTCGGATATACTTAGGCTTAAAGTAGGTCATATTCTTAATAAATCTGTTGGTTTCGTGAGTGACGTACAGATTAAAGAGCAAGAATTTTATATTGCTTCGGATGTGTACGCCAATAGTTTGTCTGGGAACATTAGTCTGACTAGAATCCATTTAGGTATTTTAGTGGCAGGTGATATTGAAGCAACGAGTTCTACGGAATGTGGTCGATGTCTTGTCAATCACTTGAGTACGACAAGTGCCAGTATATCAGAGTTGTACAGTGAGCATGATAATGAGCAGTCCCAGTTTACGATTGGTGGTAATTGTGAATTGGATTTAGGACCATTGTTTAGAGAATTGTTGTTAGTATCAGAACCAATACAAGCGTTATGTTGCACAGAGTGCAAAGGGTTGTGCGCGAATTGTGGCTCTAATTTAAATCAATCTCAGTGTGAATGTCACGAAGATAGTATTAGCAAAATTTTGTCGATAGTTTTGTAACAGAATTTATTAAAGAGGAGTTCTTATGATTGAAACAGTAATTGATGAGTCTGCAGATATATTAACGGAGCTTGTGGAGCGAGCCAATGAGTTTGGCTATCTAACTACTGAGGATATTGTGCAGCTTTTTCCACAAGCTGAAGATTCTCCCACTCTGTTAGAGGAGCTATTCACATTTTTGCATGATGCTGGGGTTGACATTCAAATTAATGATGGTGATGAGGGTGTAGACTCAACTGATGATGATAGTAAAGAGAATTTATTCAAGTCTGCTCAGGCTATGTTTGATCTGTCACACATATCAGTAGATGATAGTGTAGGTTTGTATCTAAAGGAAATGGCTAGTGTACCTTTATTGACTACTGATGAAGAAGTTGATTTGGCTAAGCGTTATGAGCGTGGCAAAAAGGCTTCTAAAAAAATAATAAATGAAGATGATTTGCCTATTGATATTATAGAAGAATTGCAATATTCAGTTGAGGATGGACACTTAGCACGTGCTCATCTTATCAAAGCTAATACTCGGCTAGTTGTATCAGTAGCAAAGAAATATGTTGGTCAGGGAGTTCCATTCCTTGATCTTATTCAGGAAGGCAATTTGGGTCTAATGAAAGCTGTTGAGAAATTCGATTATCGAAGAGGTTTTCGTTTTAGTACTTATGCAACTTGGTGGATACGACAGACTATAACTCGTGCCGTCGCGGACCAAAGTCGTACAATACGTGTTCCGGTACACATGAATGATCGAATTCGTACATTGTATAAAACTGCTTACAAGCTAGAACAAAAAAATGGTCGTCAGCCAAGCCCTGAGGAGCTTGCCGTCCATTTAGATCTTGATCCAGAATATGTACGTTGGATGTTCAAGGTGTCATGGCAACCAATGTCATTGGAACAGCCATCAGGAGAAGACGGTGAAACTGAGTTAGGACAATTTATTGAAGATGACCGTTTGCCAGCTCCAGGCGAATCTGCTCAAGAAAATTTACTACAGGAGAAAGTCGAAGAAGTGTTATCAACTTTGTCTCCTAGAGAAGCCTGTATTTTGCGAATGCGTTTTGGATTGCCTAATGGTCATGCACATACTCTTGAGCAAGTTGGTCGTAAGTTTGGTCTTACTCGTGAGCGTATACGGCAAATTGAAGGTAAAGCGCTGCGTCGTTTGCGTCATCCTAGGCGAGCTCGGATGCTAAAAGAATACTCAGATTGAGTATGATGTGTGGTTTAGAAAAATTTACACAGCAATTATGCCAAACAGTTTCTATAGTCATTTGGCGTAGGTGAGCATATGACGGTTCTTAAAGAAGGTGCCATTGCCCCAGATTTCTCGCTTCCTGCATCTAATGGTGCAACTGTATCTTTAAAAGATTTTGCTGGCAAGAAAGTTGTGCTATTTTTTTATCCTAAGGATAATACTCCCGGCTGTATAAAGGAAGTCTGTAGTTTGCGCGATGTTTACAGCGAAATACAAGATGAAGGGGTTGTTTTATTAGGCATTAGTGCAGATAGTATAAAATCCCATAACAACTTTATTGCCAAATACAATCTCCCGTTTTTGTTATTATCCGATATTGATAATGTTATGTCTTCATCATATTATGCATGGGGAGAAAAAGAATGGAATGGACGTAAATATATGGGAATGTATCGGATTACGTATATTGTTGATGAGTCGGGTAAGATTTCGAAAGTATGGCCTAAAGTCAAGCCTGCTAATCATGGCGAGGAGGTCCTGGCCTCTATCAAACATTGTCAATAAAGTACTAAGTTCAATTTAACACTTTATTCGTTAAAGATTTATTTATCTCTTTCCATAGCCTTAACTGGCAAATTTTCTTTATAATTTATATATTATGTCAAAACATATACTAGTAGCTGTTGCTTGGCCTTATGCTAATGCAGAGATTCATGTAGGAAATATTACGGGAGCTTATTTGCCCGCAGATATTTTTGCTCGTTATCATAGACTTTGTGGAAATCAGGTCTTGATGGTATCAGGTTCAGATGCTCATGGTACTCCAATTACCGTGCGGGCCGATGCGGAAGGTAAGAGCGCTAGTGAAATATACAAGAATTTTCACAATGGTTTTCTAAATCTATTCATGCAGTTGGGTATTACGTATGATCTATTTACCACCACTCGATCTGGGAATCACTTTGAAGTATCTCAGACTATCTTCAAGCGGCTTTTAGATAATGGCTATCTATACAGAGAGACGGAAAAACAGTGGTACTCTCCAAACGAAAATCGATTTTTACCGGATCGTTATGTAGAAGGTACGTGTTATTTATGTGGATATGAAAATGCTCGGGGGGATCAGTGTGATGGTTGTGGCAGTATTCTTGATGGTAAGCAACTAGTAGATCCGAGATCTAGGACAGGAAACCTATCATTGGAATTGCGTGATACTGAACATTTTTTTCTAGACTTGGCTAAATTGGCTCCTCAAATCAGTGAGTATCTGGAAAAAGACAAGGATCATTGGCGTTCTAATGTGATTAAGCCATCGCGCTACACAGTCAATGAAATTGGTTTGCATGGCCGTGCGATTACTCGAGATTTAGATTGGGGTATTCCTGTGCCTTTGCGCGAATGGGATGGCAAATGTCTTTATGTATGGTTTGAGGCAGTTATAGGATATTTATCTGCTTCGATTGAATGGGCATTAAATAAAGGTGATCCTTCACTGTGGCACAATTGGTGGTATCAACAGGAAGCACGTACTTATTATTTTATTGGTAAAGACAACATACCGTTTCATGCTGTTATTTGGCCGGCAGAATTAGCAGGTGTAGGGCGAGTTTTTCCTGATGATCCAGCAGGTTCGCTAAATATGCCATATGATGTTCCAGCAAATGAATTTATGAATCTTGAGGGCGAGAAGATATCAGGGAGTAGGAATTGGGCGGTTTGGGGGCAAGATGTCGTAGAACGTTATGGGCCTGATCCAGTGCGTTATTATCTTACTATTAATATGCCAGAAACTAAAGATACAGATTGGTCCTGGGCTGAGTTTCAGCAGCGTAACAATGATCAATTGGTTGCAACTTGGGGCAATCTTGTCAATCGAGTATTGAGCTTTACATACAAAAATTTTGACGGTAGAGTACCTATGCCAGGTGATTTGTGCCCTGAGGATTATAAATTGCTTGATGTCATAAAATCAGGTTTTGATGATGTTGGTGGTTTGTTAGAAGAAATAAAGTTCCGAGCAGCTCTTCAAGAAGCTATGCGATTGGCCGCTGAGGTCAACAAATATCTTGAGGAACAAGAGCCTTGGTCTACAATAAAATCAGACCCAGATAAAGCATCCAGGTCCATATATACCGCTTTACATGCCATCGATTCACTTAAAATTATTTTTTCGCCCTTCTTGCCATTTAGCTCAGAAAAATTACACAATTATATGGGGTATGATGGCACAATTTTTGGCAATCAATCTACGAGAAATGTTGTAGGCGAGGAATTCTCTTATGATGTTCTTGAATATGTCAGTGAAAATGCTATAGGAAAATGGGAGCCGAGTGTATTATCCCAAGGACAATCTCTTCGCAAACCTTCTCCTCTTTTCAAAAAACTTGACAAAGAAATTGTGACACAGGAGATGAATCGTCTGGGAGATTAGACAATATGAACAAATTGTCTAATACATATATTGTCGGTGTTAGTCTAATTTTACTTGTGTATTTGGCTATAGGTACGCTCTATGCTGTCAATACACCTGCATGGCAAGCTCCAGATGAACCTGCTCATTACAATTATATAAAACATATTGTTGAGCATCGATCTTTGCCTATTTTAGAGTTGGGTGATTATGACCAAAAATATATTACCGACTTGATTCGGCGTGGTTTTCCACATGGCATGAGCATTGATTTGCTGAAATATGAAGCACACCAGCCACCTTTGTACTATCTTTTGGCTACACCAATTTTTGTTGCTTTTGATGGTTCGTTGTTAGCACTACGTTTGTTTTCGTTGATTCTAGGTGCATGTGTTGTTGTACTGTCTTCAATGGCAACCAATCTTATTTTTTCAAGGAATTTACCTATTACATTATCAGTTTCCGGATTTGTTGCTTTTGTACCTCAGCATTTGGCAATGATGTCTTCGGTTAATAACGATAGTATGGCTGAAGTATGTATGGTATTGGGATTATGGTTGATTATGCGTCGTACGAAACCATGGGTAATTGGAATAGTAGTTGGTTTTGCGTTCCTGACAAAGGTAACAGTATATGCTCTAGTAGTAGTGGCTATTGTGGCAGCTATATATCGAATCAAAGAGCGAGAGGTCAGATTGTCTTCTTTGTTGCAACTGTTAGTTCCTTCTCTGCTTATTGGTGCAGTGTGGTGGTTACGCAATATATTAGTTTATGACTGGCCAGATTTGTTAGGATTGATAAATCATTCCGAAGTTGTAGTGGGGCAGCCTCGTACAGTGGATTGGCTAGACAAGTTTGGCGTGCTTGGGTTGAGTTTGCGATTTGTGCAAACCACCTTTAATAGTTTCTGGGGTCAGTTTGGATGGATGGCTGTACCTATGAAGCCGATTCTTTTACGTTTGCTAACTTTCCTGTTGATTGTGATTGTCATTGGCAATTATTTACTTCTTAAAGTCAGAGTTTTGAACTCCAGTGTAGACAAACTGTATTGGTTAGTTATTCTGTCGACGTTGTCAATCGTGATTTTGCAATATCTTCAGTACAACTTAGAGTTTGTCCAGCATCAAGGTCGTTATCTATTCCCAGCCCTCTTGCCATTTGCTTTGTTTTATGTGGCTGGACTACGCGGATGGTCAAGGTATTTGGAGAAACATTGGCCAAATTACAGTTATGTCTGGTGTTGGATCCCAGTTGTATATATACCAACTATGGCTATTTTGTCCGTATATACTCTTTACTTCACAATAATTCCTGCATTCGCTTAGGTAATACCTGTCTTTGACAGGCTGTCCTCTATGTGATAGAGTTAAGGGAGACTATTACGTAGTTTGTCTCAAAGGGGGCGTTGTTAGGATAAGAGTAAGCTGGTTGGTTATGTGTGACAACTGGATAACTGTGAAGAATGTAACCCGACGGGCAATAAGTGCCGGCGGGTTTTTTTGTTGGAGTAAGAATGAATGAGTAAAAAAACACTTAGAATAATTCCCCTAGGAGGTTTAGGGGAAGTTGGAAAGAATATGATGCTCTTTGAGTATGGAAAAAACATACTTGTTATTGATTCGGGTTTGATGTTTCCGGAAAATCATATGTGGGGCGTAGATTATATTATTCCTGATATGACATATCTAGAAGATAAATTTGATCGTGTGCGCGGTATTGTGATAACTCATGGTCATGAAGACCATACTGGAGCCATACGGCATATTGCAGATAAAATTGATGCACCAATATATGGTACGCCCTTAACATGTGGTTTGATTGAAGCTAAACTGCGGGCTGCTAAATTATACGATGTAGACAGAATCATAGAAATTAATGCTGGTGATAGTATTAATATTGGCCCATTTGAAGTGGAGTTTTTCCATGTATGTCATAGCATTCCAGACGCTGTTGGGCTAGGTATCACCACGCCAGTAGGATTAGTGGTTCACTCCGGAGACTTTAAGCTTGATCAAACTCCTACTGATGACTGGCCAACTGATTTCACTAAAATTGGTGATTTTGCTGGTCGAGGTGTCCTGGCACTTTTGTCAGATTCTACAAATGCTGATCAGCCTGGCTGGACGAGTTCAGAGGCAATCATCGATGGTGCTTTTGACGAAGCATTTCGTGCTGCTAATGGCCGTGTATTGGTGGCAACTTTTGCGTCACTAATTTCTCGTGTTCAGCAGGTCATCAATGCATCTTATAGGAATGGGCGGCGTGTTGCGTTGGTTGGTACATCTATGGTGGTAAATTCTAAGCTTGCAATAAAGCTAGGGTATTTGCAGGATCCGCATGATGTGCTATTGCCGCTGGATCAGGCACTAGGTTTACCTAATAGCAAAGTAACATTGATGATGACTGGTTCTCAAGGTGAACCCTCATCCATTCTAGGTAGATTGTCGGTTGGACGTAATCGCCAGTTTGATTTAGAAGAAGGTGACACTGTCATTTTATCTGCCCATCCGATCCCAGGCAACGAGGAGGTGGTTTCTCGCACCATTAATAAAATTATTCAGCGTGGTGCTAAAGTGATTTATGACCCTTTACTTCCCGTACATGTTTCCGGACATGCAAAGTCCGAGGAACAGAAACAACTAATTAGAATGGTAAAACCCAAATTCTTTATACCGGTGCATGGAGAATTGCGCATGCTACATGCCCATGCTGATTTAGCTCACCAGGTAGGTGTGCCTGCGGACAATGTAGCTGTAATTGAAAACGGTACAATACTTGAATTGACAACCGAATCATTAACCATCGGCGATCGGATTCCTGGCGGGTATGTTTATGTAGATGGGACTGGTGTTGGAGATATTGGTCCTCAGGTGCTGCGTGAGCGTGATCGTTTAGCCAGTGATGGATTCGTGATTGTCAACATGATGATTGATGTCGAAACACGCGAACTGTTAGATGAGCCGGTTATTACATCGAGGGGCTTTGTATACGTACGGGATTCGGAACAATTGTTTCTTAGGGCTCAAGAGAAGGTCGCATCTATAGTAAAGGACAGGCATAACGATGGCATCGTATCTCGATTGGAAAAATCTCTCTCCAAATTTTTCTATAATGAGATACGGCGCAGACCTATTATTTGTGTGCTGGTTAATGAAGTTTAGTTATTAGAGACCTAGTGGCCAGGAAGGTTTAGCATCCATATTCCAATCATCACGTTGACCGGCTTCAAAACGTTGATGACCTGCAGCAGCAATCATAGATGCGTTGTCAGTGCACAAAAATTTTGGTGGAAAATAAACTGGCAAATCACCTGCTCGATCGCTGATTGCTTCGCGCAAAGTTGTGTTTGCTGATACACCACCGCTGACAAATATACATTTAGCGTTGTATTTCTCAGCTGCTTGCACTGATTTTTCCTTTAGTACGTCTACTACAGCTGCCTGAAAACTTGCAGCTAAATCAGCGACAGGCAAATCTACTGAAGAGGCACTACGTCCCAAATCTAGTTCTGGGAAACGTTGCTGAACTTCTCGCACAACAGCTGTTTTCAGTCCGCTGAATGAGAAATCCCAACTGTTGTCTAGCCAAACGCGAGGGAAATCGAAAATAGAAGAGTTTCCCATTAGCGATGCCTTTTCTAGGTTAGGTCCACCAGGGTAGGGTAAGCCTAATAATCTACCAACTTTGTCAAATGCTTCACCGGCTGCGTCATCTAAGGTGCCACCCAATCGTTTATATTGCATATGATCTTTAATGAGTAACATTTCTGTGTGTCCACCTGATACAATTAGTGCTAGAACTGGGAACTCTACTTTATCAGCGTGTTCACTTAACCACAGCGAATATATGTGTCCTTCTAGATGGTTTATACCTATTAATGGTATTTGTCGGCCTAATGCAATACCCTTGGCAGTATTTATACCAACAAGTAAAGATCCAATTAGTCCTGGTCCTCGTGTGACTGCTACTGCTGATATATCATCTAGGCTGACATGTGCTTCAGATAGTGCGGTCGTGACTATATTGTGAATTGTTTCTATGTGGACACGAGAAGCGATTTCAGGGTATATTCCGCCATATTGTGCATGTATTTCGTTCTGTGATGCTACAACATTCGAGATAATTGTTGAGCCTTCCTCTACTACGGCAGCAGCGGTTTCATCACATGAGGTTTCAATTCCAAGAATTCGTACAGTCACAGTTACCGTCCTATGATTTATATAGGGATGACTAATTCTCTGTCAAATGTTCCAATATGTTCTGGATATCCTGTTGCAGGATTAAGCCAAACATAATTTTCAACTCTAATACCAATATTGTACTCTGGATAGTATAACCCTGGTTCTATAGTTAGGGCCATGCCTGCTTGTATTATATCGTTATCAGAAGCTGTTTCGGAGAGGCGTGGGTGTTCGTGAACGCTGAGACCGATACCATGACCGAGGGTGTGCACATATCCGCTATTTGTCCCTGGATGACTTCGTGTAGTGTTATGTCCTTGATTTTCGAGGTAATCATTTACTAGCTTCTGTGATGTAGAGCAATGTTGTCCTACATGAAGATTAGACAAAGACATATCATATGCTGTTATCACTTCCTTGTACAACTGTTCGATTCTAGGAGATGCATGTCCTATACACCAAGTACGTGTAAAATCGTAGAAGTATCCTCCGCCATATTCACAAGGGAAGTAATCGAATACAATGGTTTCACCAACACGTAGCGGTTTTACATCCTGTCCCCGTGAGTGAGGAATGGCTGCATCTCGTCCTGTTGCAAATATTAACCCTTCGGGGTTTTCAAGATTGTGTTCTACACTCCATCGAAGAATACGACTTCTTACATCCCCTATGGTTAATGGAGTGCCTTTCTTGGTCACAATTTGTCCATCATTGACAGTATGAGTGCTAATATAGTTTCGTGTCTCACTGACAACATTAAGGGCTCTTTTAGATAGGTTGCGAATTCGTGCCATCTCTTGCACATCTTTAGTGATTTGGGCAGTTTGCAATAAATTGGGAGTAGATTCCCCTACAAAAGTTAAGTTTGGCAATCGTGATTCTAACTCTTGGAAGAGTGCTAAAGTGAACCCTTGTTCTTCTCGTCCATAGACTCCAATTCTGCCATCAATCTCTAATTCTTGAAAGATCGATTCAAGCATTCGTGCATGAGCTACTAGTTTGTTCCCCGATTCTTGCTGTAATAGTTGAGAAAGATTAAAATGACTGCGCTCAATAATCTGCAATCCGGAAGCACTGGCTTCATCTCGTTCCATTCCTATTACAATTAAAATGGCATCTTCGTTAGTTTTCTTTACTAAGAGACTGTATTCTCCAATTTTGGCTCCATTAGTCAAATAGTACATGGCTGGATTGTCTCGTGTACTACCACTGACAAAAATAGCGTCAAGTTTACGTTCCTGCATTAGATGATCTATATCTGTTTTCATGTTTCTATATACGTATACTGAGTAAATTGCTTAGTATAGATATTAGTGTATCATCATGATGTGGTAGTACTGTGCGAAGATCTAGCACAACTTGCTTATCTTGGATACGAGCTATTATTTTATGATTGCGCATATCCTGGGCAAATCGTGCAGTCGATTCGACTTGTAAGCTGACCAAAATTGTTGGCAAGGTCTCTCCTGGTAGGCTTCCGCCGCCAATAGTTGATAATCCAGACACAAGTGTTCCACCCACCTGATCGATTACTCGCTGAGCCCGCGTTTTGATTGTACTAATATCCATGGCTATCATTTGCCAGACAGGTATTTTTTCTGTGGCCTCATCTTTTATGTAATGAAGTAATGTAGCTGAAAGAGCTGCTATACAGAGCTTATCTGCCCTCATAGCCCTGGCAAGCGGATGGTTTCTGAGTCTGTTAATAAGCTGTTTTTTTCCAATTATTATGCCTGCTTGTGGTCCTCCTAACAGCTTGTCGGCTGAAAAGCAGACGAGACTTGCACCATCATTCAAACTATCTTGTACCGTCGGCTCATGTGTGATACCAAAATTGGAAGTATCAAGTAATGTACCTGATCCAAGATCGTCTAATATTGGTATGTTATGCTCTAATCCTATTGATACAAGCTCTTGTAGATTGGGCTCAGTTGCGAATCCTATAATATTGTAGTTGCTATGGTGAGCTCGCATGATTAATGCGATGTCGTTGTGCGGTTCTGTTATGGCTTGATGATAATCGTGCGCATGAGTTCTGTTAGTGGTACCTACCTCCACTAAACTTACTTCTGATTGTTTGATTACATCTGGAATTCTAAATCCTCCTCCTATTTCTACCAGTTGTCCCCGTGAAATCACTACACCTCGCTGGTCTGCCAAGGATTTCAGTGCTAACATAACGGCCGCTGCATTATTGTTTACTACTAAAGCATCTTCGGAGCCTGTGGTTCGACAAATTAGATTCTCAACATCTGCACCACGTGATCCACGCTGTCCTAAATCAAGATCATATTCTAATGTGTTGTAGTCTTTGGATATCGCAATAATTGCTTCTTGAGCTTCTTTCGATAGTGGTGCGCGACCCAAGTTTGTATGAAGAATAACCCCAGTTGCATTGATGATAGGTTGGAGTATTAAGGAAGTTTCTGTTTGCAGCCAATTTTCTATTTTATTTGTCAATTCACTATAGTTTGACACCTGTATATTATTGTGTTCGAGGATACTTTCTCGTTCTTTGTTAAGAACAATTTGTACTGCTTCAGTCAAAAGTGAACGACCAAATGAATCTTCAAGAACTTGTATGTCTCTTGTATTTAGCAGTTTATCTACTGATGGAAGTGACCGTAAATGCTCATTCTTCATTGACATTGTCGGGATTCCATAGGCTGCGCTCACGTATTTCTATAAGCCATTCAATTCCTACTATAACACTAACTATCAGCAGACTAATAGTCCAGGTGAGAGCACGTCCTAATTGTAGCCATGCAAGAATGCATCCGATAACTCCAACCCATATTGCTCTTCTAATCAGGACATTAACGCTGATTGGAGTTTTGCCAAACCGTCTTGCAAGGAATATGATAAATGGTATTGCTGTACCGGTTAGAGCTGATAGAGCAAGCAGGAAAAACATCCATCTTGCGTCCACAGTGGGTACTGTGAACAAAAGCAGTGCTAACAGTCCTCCCCAACCAACAAACATTAGTGTGCTTGCTGCTAGATATACTTCTGTGACACGATCCGATATTCTTACTCTAGCCATTACAAATGATTATATCTCAGCGTCAAGAGCCAGAAAAGAGCACTACTATATATGATTTCA
>DFQC01000007.1:169011-187483 GCA_002377585.1 Anaerolineales bacterium UBA3499
ATATGATTTCATAATCTGTCCATCAAAATACTTTCTTATTTGCTATAAAGTCCTGGTAACATTATTTAAATCATATAAAGAATAAGACAATTAGAGCACCTACTATCAAAAATGGGCCGACTGGCAACATAGTAAAAGGTTTATAACTGCTATTTGATTTGATAGCTATAGCTACAATACCAATGCCGATGAAGGATACTACCATTGTTTGAGGTAGCTCTGACCATCCGGTCGCTAATCCTATTAATCCTCCGAGTCTTACGTCTCCCATCCCAAACACGACTAAGTCATCAGGTAGACCTTTATGCTTAAGAAATAATTTCCAATAAAGTTTGCCACCAAAAAATATCATTAGCATTATTAGGTATCCAGCTATTCCTGATGCCAAAATTATGAATAAGTTTTGATTGTTTGTTTGCATACCATATAACAGTGCGACGCATGCGGTAGGAACAATTACTGAATTCAGTATTAGTTTATGTTCTATATCAATTACAATGATGAGGCTGAAACATACTAAGAGTAAAAGAGATACAACGAAATGAGTATTTGTTGAGATAGACTCATCAATCAATGGAAGACATACGCCAAAAAATAACTCTACCAAAACTGGCCTGAGTGATATCTTATTGTCACACTCACAGTTGCCTACTACAAAATTCATTAAAGAAATCCATCGTATAGGCGATATTGTTTTGCAACAGTGACGACATAATGGGTATGAAAAATTTTTCCTTGAAGGTAATTGATCAGCTAGGTAATTAACTAATCCTCCTATCGTGATCCCAAGTGATATTAGAAAGAGTTGTTTTACTAGTGATAACATATATAAATTATTGTCGGGCCTGTTTTGACATGGTCATACGCTCTTGCTAGAATATACACATGGAGAAGAAATATAGCAAAAACACCCTAGAAATGGATAAGCTGAGTTTGCTGACATCAGTCGTGGCACTCGGGTATGTAGTTGCTCAGTTTTTGGAAACTCAGTCACGTATGGTGAAGTTAATGTTGTTTGGGTCACCGTTGCACTTTTTGGTTGATAGTCAAACAATAATGATACTAGTAGTGACAGCCTCTGCAATTTCTGGAACAGACATGATGATAAGGAGTCATGTGTTGTTTAAAGATGATCATAGTAATATTAGGCCATATTACCATTGTATTGGTCCTATATTAGTAGTTGTAATAATGGGGCTAGTTCTCGATAGTTGGCCAATGGGGATTGCATGGTTGGTGGGCTTACTATGCGGTATGGGATTTTTGACATTAGTATTGATAACAGAATATAGTGCGATAGAATTGCCGGTATTTTATTCGGATCGTATTAGGTTGTTTGCTCTTTATTATCCAATAGGGTTACTATGGTTGTTTTGGTTGGTAAACATTCAGGTTAGAGCTGCTATATCGGCAACAGCTGCAATGGTCATAATGGGGCTATTAAGTTTTCGTTTTTTGTATGCTTATGGCTTGTCAGATTCAAGGTCTGCTAAGAATGCCTTTGTAATAGGTTTAATTATTGGTGAGCTTGTGTGGGTGGTAGGATATTTGTCTTTGCCGCCAATTGTTGTGGCCATATCATTGCTTTTAGTACTTCACATTTCTATTGGTATAATTAGGAATATATCAGAGATGGTGAGTCATACACATTCCATAGTTGAGTATAGTCTTATTACTATACTTGTGATTAGTGCGCTTGTAATGTTACAAATAGTCTAGCAAGCTGGAAAATTATTCTAGTAATGTTAGGAGCGGGCCCAATACCATTGCGATCACTACCATTACGCCGAAAACCACTAAAACTATGTTGGACGAACTTGTCTTGCGTTTGGTATTACGTTTTTTTGCCATTGTGATTTTAGTCCTGGTTGATTGAAGTCGGGTCTGCAGTCATGTTGCCAGTCATACGTTTGGCTCGCCATCCTATTAATCTTTCTGTCCCGTTCATTAGGCGTTTAATATTAGGACGTAGAGCCCATAGTTGTAGTAACAAACACATCACGCCATAATAGATGTAGGCGCTTGGTAGTAAACCCTGATTGGATCGAACTATCATAATTATTGTTGTCATTATTGCGCCTGACATAGTGGCGACTGAAGCATACCCTATTCCGAACAAAATCGCAGCTCCTGCTGGTATAACTATGGATCCAGTCCATACCCATAACCCAATTGCACCACCTACCGTCGTTACTCCACCGGCTCCGCCTCGTAATATAGTTTTCTTACGACCCGTCTTAGGGTTAATTATCGATTCTCTGAGGAATATGGAATGGTTATGTCCTAGTACAGCTGATACACCTACTAATACATGAACCCATGCAAATTCGTCTGATGGCATTATTAATTTGGCTATAAGAATTGGCAATGCTCCTTTTACCAAGTCTAGTATTGCTGTTGTAACGCCTGCCCACATTCCTGCAGCTCGCATCACGTTCGTGGCACCTATACGGCCACTTCCTACCATTCGTACATCTTTGCCCGTTATGCGTTTGACTATTAGTAAACCCACTGGTACCGCTCCAATAAGATACCCTACAATAATCAGACCAAAAGCAAGTGGAGTTAGCATATTAATTAGTTCTCTTATCGCTTTCTAATATAGTGTGTTGAGTATCTATTATACGTATTCTGACCTCATTGATTTGACATTCAACAAGATAATAGGCGCGCATATACCAATCGTTTTTGTTGTGGCGTGCCAAAATTACATAGGCAGCCTTGGGGTAATATGCTTGAGTAATATCGATTTCTGATGGGATTGCTACACCTTTTGGGTGCGAATGAAATATTCCAATCAGATCTTCACCATTTTTATCAATCATTTGCATTGCGTTAAATTGATCAATTGGATCCAGGAGATAACTTATTGGACTATGCTCAGCATTAGTGCCAGGATATACAGTGCTTACATGTCCTGATTTTCCCCCAAGTAGTCCACAGGCTTCGTTGGGCAAACCATGTTGAGCATGAGCTATCATGCTCTTTGCCTGAGATTCAGTAATTGTTAATGATGATCGCATTATTTATTATATTTGAGATTGCTATTATACCAATCTTGACTAGGTGATTATACACTCCTATAATTCCATGGCTTAAATTGAGGAGTTTGAATGAATCAAACTGGTAAATTTTCACATGCAATTGAAGACTATCTAAAAACTATTTACGAATTACAGCAAAGAGATAGTCCAGTTACTACTTCTGTTTTAGCAAAAAGAATGGGCTATGCTCCTGCATCGGTTACTGAAATGCTCAAGAAAATGTCTGTTAATTCTCCTGTTTTGGTGAAGTATACGTCACATAAGGGGGTAGTGTTAACATCTACCGGAGAGAAGATTGCCCTTGAAATCATACGGCATCATAGACTGATAGAATTGTACTTGATAGAAGCTTTAGGATATAAATCTGATCAAGTACATGATGAAGCAGAGAAGTTAGAGCATGTAATATCAGAGGAGCTAGAGGATCGCATAGCTGTATTCTTAGGCAATCCTGTTGTTGACCCACATGGCGAGCCAATTCCCACTAAGGATGGTCAAATATCAGGTAAGGACCACTCTTAGTAACCATTACTTTTTAATGAATACCGCCATCTGTCAGATTTCGTAGATCCCCTATAGTTTTGTCGACTTCGTCTAGAGTGATTAGGCGATCCTCATCTTTGTGTTTCAAGGTTCCATCATTGATATATTCCATAGCTATTTGGCGAATAGAGACGTTTTGTTTCATTGCATCTTTTACCAACTCACCAGCTTTTAAGTACCCGATTAGTGGATTCAGTGCAGTTGCTACAATAGCGTTTTTGTTTAGCCAACTTTCAGCCTTAACGCTATTGGCTGTGATACCCTGTGCACATTTTTCGTCAAATGCTTGTACCGCTCCAATCATTACTTGCATCATCTCGAAAAGATTGTGTGCGATGATGGGCATCATCACGTTAAGTTCGAGTTGTCCAGCCTGTGATGCTAGCGCTACAGTATGATCACATCCTTGTATGTGGAACATAGCTTGATTGAGCATTTCAGCTAGTACAGGATTTACTTTACCAGGCATGATTGAGGACCCTGGTTGGACTGCGGGCAGTCTTATTTCATCTAGGCCAGTTGAAGGTCCAGAGGATAGTAGTCGTACATCATTGGCTATACGAGTTAGTGTCATCGCTGTTATACGGATGCTAGACGAGAAATCGGCCGCATCAGAGAGTGATTGCATGCTCTCAAATAGATTGTCGGACTCTGATAGCTTTAATCCGGTGATTTTGCTCAGATCTTGAACCATTCTGGCATGATACTCAGGGTGTGCGTTCAGTCCTGTTCCAGTTGCTGTACCACCAATACCTAAGCGGCGCAGTCCGTTGGCACTACGTAGTATACGTTCGCTGTCTCGTTGCAAGGCCTTGGCATAGGCACCAAATTCTTGCCCTAGTCTAACTGGAACCGCGTCTTGTAGATGCGTGCGACCTGATTTCAATACGTCGTCAAACTCAATAGATTTGGTCTGTAGCGTGTCAGACAATCCGTCTATAGATTTCAATAACTCATCCAGTCTCCATAAGCATCCCAGTCGAATAGCAGTTGGAATTGTGTCGTTTGTGCTCTGTGCCATATTTACGTGGTCGTTTGGATTAACAATGCTGTAGTCGCCTTTATTGCCACCCAATATCTCGATGGCTCTGTTCGCGATAACTTCATTAATGTTCATGTTGTGCGATGTTCCAGCTCCAGCTTGGAACGGGTCTACTCGGAATTCTGTATCAAAATCTCCTTCCATTACTTCTGAAGATGCTTGTACGATAGCTTTGGATTTCTTTTTGTCCAGGAGTCCCAAAGCATGATTGACATTGGCTGCTGATCGCTTGATGAGAGCCATAGACCAAATGAAAGCACGCCATGGTCGTAGTCCGCTAACTGGGAAATTTTCAATAGCTCTAGCAGTTTGAATACCGAAATAACAGTCAGTTTGGAGGGACTTTTCTCCCAAAGAATCCCGTTCAGTTCGCATTGTTATGATCTATCTCCTTTGATATAGAAAGCGAGAGAGCTTATTAGAGCTCTCTCGCTGGATTCTACGTAGAAACTTGATTATGTTTGCCGACTACATGTCCAGCGCGTCATAGCCTGGACCGTCAGTGAAGTAATCATAATTAGGCTGGATGTCTTCTGTGAGATCTAATACCTCTCCAGCTTCTAGTTGCCTTGTGCAATCAAGTGTTACTTGTTCGCCTTGTTCGTTCTCGCCTTCATAATGTCCTTCAAGTCCTACCCTAGCTATGTATTCTCCTCCTTTAGCAGTGTAATCAGAAGGCACTTCATCCTCTTCGAAAATTGCTTCATACGGACATTCTGGTACACATGCACCACAGTCTATGCATGTGTCAGGATCGATGTAAAACCAGGGCCATTCTGTTTTTGGCTCGCCTGGAATGATACACTCCACTGGACATACATCTACGCAAGAGCTATCACGCAGGCATAATGCCGTAATAATGTAAGTCATGTTACTTATTATCCTCCTCAGATTTGGTTTGCTTAATCAATTGAAAGTGCATGAATCATACCGGTTACTGGTCAAAACGTTCAGCTACTTTGTTCCAGTCCACTATGTTCCACCAAGCGGATATGTAATCAGGTCTGAGATTTTGATAGTTCAGATAGTATGCATGCTCCCAAACGTCAAGTCCTAAAATTGGCGACATTCCTTCTGATATGGGATTGTCCTGATTTGCTGTTGAGCTTACTATCAGATTATTGTTCCCGTCTATGCTAAGCCATGCCCATCCACTGCCAAATCGAGTTGCTGCGGCTGCTGAGAATTTGGCTTTGAAAGATTCGAAATCATTGAATGTGCTATCTATGGCAGCTGCTAGATTGCCACTAGGAATACCACCTCCGTTACTACTCATGCTTGGCCAAAACAATGTGTGATTGTAGTGACCACCTCCATTGTTTTGGACTGCACCCCTAATGTCACTTGGGACCGCTTCGAGATCCTTGAGTAAGTCTTCAATCGATTTATCCTGTAGTTCAGGATGACCTTCTAGAGCAGCATTGAGATTTGTTACATATGCATTATGGTGTTTTCCATGATGGATTTCCATTGTTCGAGCATCTATATGAGGCTCAAGGTCACTAAATTCGTAGGGTAATGCTGGAAGTTCATGTGTCATAAATGGCTCTCCATTTTGTGTTTTATATGTCAGTAGTTATGCGAAAAAAAGTTGTGATTTTTTCAATCATTTCATCTGAACTGAAGTAGTGAATTGTATCCTTATTTGTATCGCTTTGTCAAGGAATATAAACATCGTCAGGGAACTATAATGACAAGTTTTTATGATTACTACTAGTATGCTGTAATCTAGTTAAGATATACTGGCAGTTCATGGTTTCTTTTCAGTCACTAATTGATAAAAGAGCATAATGCGTCCATTGTTTGTTCTACTTATCGGAGTAATTGCATCTTCAACAGCTAGTATATTTGTTCGAAATGCACAAAGCGATGCTTCTTCTATTGTCATAGCTGCCTATAGGGTTGCAATAGCAACTGTAATGTTGTCGCCTGTTGTATATATTCGTCAGCGACGGGTACTGATAGGTATGGGAAGTAAGGAATGGATGTTGGCTATGGCTTCCGGAGGGTTTCTTGGGCTTCACTTTGTGACTTGGATTACTTCGCTTGAATATACTACAGTGGCTTCTTCCACAATATTAGTGAGCAGCTTACCTATATTTGTGGCTTTGTTATCCCCGCTTTTTCTAAATGAAAAGCCTGCCTCGGTTCTATACTTTGGCATGACGCTTGCAATTATTGGCGGAGCTATTATGGCTTTAAGTGATACCTGTGTAGTAACAGGTATTACGGTCTCATGTCCGTCATGGCGAAGTTTTTTTCAGGGTTCGGCTATGTATGGCAATGGTTTGGCGGTATTAGGGGCAATTTTTGGTGCTGGATATTTTATGATTGGAAGGCACATGCGTGTTAGGCTTCCTCTTTTGACTTATATTTTTGTTGTATACGGTATGGCTGCATTAATTATGCTTTTGATAGTATGGATTACAGGATCACCTATATTGGGTTATGGGAAAGAGACTTATTTGTGGTTTTTGCTATTGGCAATTGTGCCACAATTGATTGGACATAGCAGCTTTAATTGGGCACTAGGTTACTTGCCCGTATCCTATGTGACTGTAGCTGTGATTGGAGAGCCTGTTGCAGCTACAGCTCTAGCTTGGATGATTTTACACGAAGGTCTTTCGTGGTTACATATTGTAGGTGGAGCTCTGTGTCTTGCTGGCATTGGTTATACTTCCAGCAAAGCGTGACCACATTTTCGATGGTTATATCTTTTATATAATAAAAGGAACATCAGATACTTACCAGGCTTGCACTCACAAATTATTTTGTATATAAATTTGTACAAAACACTAGGGTTTGTATAAGGTTCGTTGACACGCTATTGCACTCATGCTATTATTTGCACTAATTGTCACAAATGCTGTAATTAGTTGGAAGTACAAATTCGGGTTTACCCCATAATGAGGTAAGATTTGTAAAATAATTTTATGGCACATGAATGGATCTTTATTGGTATTATTCTCCTCTTCGGGACTATTTTTGCAGCAGTTCCTTTGGTAGTAAACACCATAGTTGCGCCCAAAAAGCCGAATGTTTTGAAGAATGAAACATACGAGTGTGGTATGGAGACAGTTGGTGACACATGGATTCAGTTTAAAGTTCAATACTATATATTTTCATTGGTGTTTGTCATATTTGATGTAGAGATTGTCTTTCTTTTCCCTTGGGCTGTGGCATACAAGCAATTGCCATTTTTCGCGGTAGTAGAAGGCGTCATTTTTATAGTTATTCTTGCAGGAGGACTGTTGTATGCATGGCGGAAGGGAGCACTCGATTGGGTGTGATTTAGGTTAGGAAAGGTAATATGCCAGAAGTAAGATTAGGTGATCTTCTAGTTTCTTTATACGATTTGTTTGGATGGGGTCTTAGTGAGATAGGCTTGAATCCTAGCGCAGTCTCAATATTACAGAAGTTAGTTGCTGCGTTTATTTTGACAAACTTTTGTTTACTGACTCCACTTCTTACAATTTGGTTGGAACGCAAGGTGTCTGCGCGATTTCAGGACAGATTGGGCCCGAATCGAGTTGGACCTTTTGGTCTTTTTCAAGGTTTTGCAGACATAGTTAAGCTGATAACTAAAGAGGATATTACGCCTGCTGGGGCTGATAAAACGGTTTTCAACATTGGGCCAGTAATAGCTGTTGCATCGGTGGTAGGTATATGGGCTGTCATACCCTTTACATCGACTATGGTAGGCACGGATATTAATGTGGGTATTCTTTATAGTGTTGCTGTAGGTGCTATTGGGACCTTGGCGATTATGATGGGGGGATGGGCGAGCAACAACAAATATGCCTTATTGGGGTCATTCAGGACTGTTGCACAGCTAGTATCTTATGAAGTACCTATGATTATCGCACTTCTGATTCCCACACTTCTAGCAGGTTCGATGAGTATGAACACGATAGTGCAAGAGCAGCAAGTCTGGTTTGTTGTGGCAGCTCCTATAGCGGCTTTGCTGTTTCTGATATCCAGCATCGCCGAGGTTGGCAGGGCTCCATTTGATCTTCTCGAAGCGGAAAGTGAAATAGTAGCAGGTTTTCACGTTGAATATACTGGCATGAAGTTTGGTGTATGGATGCTTGCAGAATTTTTGCATGCATTCACTATATGTGCTCTTACAGCTGTAGTGTTTCTGGGTGGTTGGCGAGGGCCATGGGTTGATCAATATCCTTTGCTTGGAGTTGTTTACTTCCTTATTAAAACATATTTTGTTAGTATGATAATGTTGTGGATTCGTGTCACAGTACCTCGAGTGAGAATTGATCAAATGAATGACTTAAACTGGAAATTCTTAGTTCCCCTTTCACTTGTGGCTCTTGTGGTGACTGCATTGGTAGATAAATCTATACCTGTAGATTTCAGTATAGGATCTCGTTCATTGATATTGTTTTTGGCCAATATGTTAATTGTTGTGGCTACATTGTTTGTGTTGCGTAGAGTTTCTCGCAAGGAACAGGCAGCCCAAAGTGAATTGCAAGCTGAAGTGAATTCAGTATAACTTGCTGAAGTGATGATATACAAGTGACAGCTTCTCAAATCTTTTTTATTTTATTTGCCTCGGCCACATTAGTAGCTGCGTATCTAGTGGTCACGGTTAGGAATCTCATACATGCTGCCTTGTGGTTAGTGGCTTCCCTATTAGGTATAGCGTCAATCTTTGTAATGCTAGATGCCAGTTTTATGGCTACTGTAGAGGTTGTGCTTTATATTGGTGCGATTGCTATATTGATTGTATTTGCAGTAATGTTGACTAGAAGAGTCATGGAGGATGTTGGACCTCAGAGGATCAACACTTGGTGGTTTGGTGCAATTTTAGCAACATTGTTTTTTGTGTCAGCATCTGCGTTGATTTGGCTCACTAAGTGGCCAACTTTACCCGAAGGAGATGTAGGTAATACAGTACTCATTTTGGGGAAAAGTCTTGTCGACCCAAGCAAATACGTTGTTCCATTTGAGATTGCATCTGTGTTATTAATTGTTGCTTTGATTGGTTCGATTGCTGTAGCACTGCCATCTAAACAACCTGAATGAGGGAAGTGGTATATGTATAAATGGTTTGTTTATATAGGTAATAGACGATGATACCCTTAGCTTGGTATCTTACTTTTGCGGCTGCACTCTTCTGTTTAGGTTTATATGCAGTGCTGGCTCGCCAAAATGCAGTAGCTATATTAATGGGTATTGAGTTAATGCTTAATGCAGTGATAGTTAACCTAATTGCATTTTGGCGTTATAACGAACCAGAGAATGTGTCTGGTCAGGCATTTGCGATAATAGTTTTTGCTGTAGCTGCAGCAGAAGCAGCTGTCGGATTAGCTTTAATAATTTCTATTTATAGAAGACGTGAAACAGTAATGGCAGAAGAAATTGACATGATGAAATGGTAATTATGGAAATGTCAGAAATGTTAACTTGGTTGGTGCCAGCACCTCCTTTAATATCTTTTTTTGTAATAATTCTTTTCACTAGTAGACATCGTTCTATGAGTCACCTGGTGGCATTATTTGCAATGGGACTTTCTTTGTTGTTTAGTTGGATCATAGTGTTCAATGCTTTGTCTACTGATCATTTTGGAGAGCATCCGATAGCTTCTGATGTTGGTTGGTTTCCTGCTGGAGACACAGTATTGAGGATGGGAGTGGCTGTCGACCCACTGACTATAGTGATGCTTACCTTTGTGCCATTAGCTTGTTTTCTCATAATTTTATATAGTGTGGGTTATTCTAACTTCGGAAAAAGCCGTGATCAAAGGGATGTTAGTGGCAGTCCACCGCATCATGGTGTTGAGCCAATGTATTCGCGCTTTTTTGCCTTTTTGTCGCTATTTGCTGGTGCAATGCTGGTTTTGACCGTGGCTGATAATTTGCTTTTGCTGTTCTTTGGTTGGGAGATTATGGGGCTTTGCTCTTATCTTTTGATTGGATTTTGGTATGGTCGCACTTATGATGACAAATTTCAGATTACTCCAAGCGGAGCAGCTGTAAAGGCTTTTATGACAACACGTTTAGCGGATGTAATAATGCTTATTGGAATTGCATATCTGTACTTTGAGGCTGGAACACTAAATTTCCGAGAGATATTCTTTAACGAAGAAATTATGAAGCATTTGCTCGAGTCACCGTCTCTTATTGGCGGCATGGCTGCAGCTCATTTGATTGGTTTGCTGATATTTGCTGGCACAGTAGGTAAAAGTGCTCAGTTCCCATTACATGTTTGGCTTCCAGACGCGATGGAAGGTCCTACTCCAGTCAGCGCTATGATCCATGCTGCTGCCATGGTTTCGGCGGGAGTCTATATGGTAATACGAATGTTCCCATTACTTAATTCGGGGGGACACGGCAGTCCAGCACTTACAGTGATGGCTTTTGTGGGTGCTTTTACTGCTTTATTCGCAGCGACTATTGCTGTAGCACAGAATGATGTCAAGAGAGTTTTAGCTTATTCCACAATAAGTCAACTTGGATACATGATAGCGGCACTTGGTATAGGTGCCTATGTTGCTGCTGCTTTTCATCTCATGACACATGCTTTTTTCAAAGCGTTATTATTTATGGGTTCAGGATCAATTATTCATGGTGTTGAGCATGGAATGCATCATACAAATGAAAAGTTGGATCCACAGGATATGTTGAATATGGGTGGTCTGGCTAAACGCATGCCCACTACATACTGGACTTTTGTAATTGGCGGATTTTCATTAGCAGGATTTCCATTTGTGACGGCTGGATTTTGGTCTAAGGATGAGATATTGGCAGACGCATTTGCACATGGACATTGGTGGGTATTTGTTGTGTTATTAATTTCTGCATTTTTAACCGCGTTTTATACCATGCGCCAAATCTCACTTACTTTCCTAGGTGATGCTCGAACTGAAAGTGCGGCAAAAGCTCACGAGAGTAACTGGACAATGACTTTGCCTTTGGTAGTACTATCGTTCTTTGCTGTTTTTGCTGGATATGTTGGAGTACATATGGACTTTCCGGTTTTGGGATCTATGTTTGGTAGCAATCCATTCGAGCATTTTGTTATAGGTTCACTTCCGCATCATATATCTGGGTTCGAATTTCAATGGACGCCCGTGATATTTTCAGTTGTTGCTGGTATATCTGGACTGTTGTTGGGATGGCTTGTTTATGGAAGACGGCCTTTGGCGATAGGTCAACAAGATCCATTAGTGAAAGTATTAGGACCATTATATGGTGTGTTTGCTAATAAATACTACTTTGACGAGCTATACAATGTTGCATTGGTGCGTCCGGTTAAATGGATATCTGAAGTTGTCGCTTTTAAGTGGATTGATCGTGTATTGATCGATGGAACTTTGCATTCATTTGCCAATCTTACAATGAAAATTGGATCGGTGGCTGTATGGTTTGAAAAATGGGGTATAGATTATGCTCCGGACAAGTTTGGGGATGGAGTACGGTTTTCAGGTCAGTCTTTTCGTGTTATACAGAGTGGACGTGTACAGGATTATCTTAATATAACGTTGAGCGCCGTGGTGGTTATCGGCGCAATTTTATTTGTGATCCTTAGATAGATTGTAAATAACAGATGATGAATTTATTGAACCAAAATCTTTTGACACTAATATTGTTCTCGCCAGTTTTAGGTATGTTAGCGGTAATGTTGGTACCTGGTGAGCAGAAGCAGTTAGTGAGACGTGTGGCATTAGTGTCAAGCTTAATCACTTTTGCTTTGGCGATAATACTTTGGTTTGGATATGATACGTCGGTCGATGGTTTTCAGTTTGTGGAACAAGCACAGTGGTACACGGCAATTAGTTCATCATATCATGTGGGGGTAGATGGGATTAGTGTACCTATGATTCTTTTGACTGCTTTGTTGATGCCTATAGGTGTACTTGCTTCCTTTGGTATAGAAGATCGTGTTAAGAGTTATATGTTGCTTTTCTTGATGCTTGAAACTGGAATGTTAGGTGTTTTCATGGCACTGGATTTAATAGTGTTTTTCCTATTTTGGGAGATAGGTTTAGTGCCAATGTATCTGCTCATAAATATTTGGGGAAGTCCTAAAGGTGAACGAGAATTCTTAAGTGGCAAGAAAGTACCAGCTCGACAATATGCTTCATATAAATTCTTTGTCTATACACTGGTTGGATCGCTAGGATTGTTGTTAGCAATACAGATATTAGGTGTGGTCGCCGGCAGTTTTGATTTGGTCACTTTGATGCAAGTATGGCCAGGATTCGATAAAGAGATATTTGCTAATTTCTCCACGTCTAGTGTGCGGACGGTTGCGTTTTGGGCTTTTGTGATTGCGTTTGCCATAAAGGTTCCTTTGTGGCCATTTCATACCTGGCTACCAGATGCACATACTGAAGCACCGACTGCGGGATCAATGATACTTGCTGGGGTTTTACTAAAACTAGGCGCCTATGGATTTTTGCGTTTGGTCTTACCTTTATTTCCTGCTGAGGCACAAGCTGCTGCTCCCGTGCTTGCGTTTCTGGCTATGCTAGCTATTGTTTTAGGAGCACTCTCCGCCTATGGACAGACTGATTTCAAACGATTAGTTGCGTATTCTTCTGTAAACCACATGGGTTTTGTTGTACTAGGTATCGCAGCGGCAGCTATGGTAACCGGCAGTAATGATCCTTCCATGCGTCTAAGTGGCACAATTGCAACAACAGGTGTGGTTCTACAGATGTTCAACCATGGTATTTCCGCGGCTGCGATGTTCTTTTTGGTAGGTGTGGTATATGACAGGGCGCATACGCGTAATTTAGATGAGTTGGGTGGTGGTATATGGCAACTTGCACCGGTTTATGGTGGCATACTGATTTTTTCCTCCATGGCTTCGCTAGGGTTACCTGGATTAAGTGGGTTTGTATCTGAATTTGCGATTGTAAGAGGCTCATGGCCTGTATTTTCTACTATGACAGCTCTTAGTATGATTGGCTTATTTTTTACCGGAGCGTACATACTGAAAGCAATACGACAAGTGTTACATGGTCCGATCAATCCAGAATGGTCTGATCACAACATGGAAATTAGTACTCGCGAAAAAATTGTAGTTGCTCCACTAATAGTTCTTATGCTAATTATTGGAATTTGGCCATGGTGGATAACATTTATGATTAATCAGACAGTAACAACACTTATTGGGTGATGTACATGGGTTTTCCTATTTTGTCAGTTATAACACTTACTCCCGTAACATTTAGTTTAGTATTGTTTTTGTTTCCTGCGGATAAGAAAAAAGAAATAAGATTGACTGCTCTGGTTGCTGCAAGTATTACTTTTGCACTCACTATTGTTGCGTACTTTGGTTATGATATGGAGACAGCCGGATATCAGTTTGTGGAAAAATACAATTGGGTTGAAAGTTTGGGCATCTCTTATTATGTAGGTGTTGATGGAATAAGTTTGCCGATGGTTTTGTTGACCGGCATGGTTATTTTTACTGGCGTGTTGATATCATGGGGTATTGATGACAGGCCTCGCGAGTTTTTTGCATTTCTGTTCCTTCTGGCCAGCGGTGTGTTTGGAGTTTTTGTAGCTCTAGATTTGTTTCACTTATTTTTCTTTTATGAAATAGCTGTATTCCCGATGTATTTGCTAATTGCTATTTGGGGTTGGAAAGTTACACGCGAGTATGCGGCCATGAAATTGACACTCTATTTGTTCATTGGCTCTGTATTGGCTCTGGTAGGTATGTTAGCAATGTACTTTGTGTCTGGATTGGGAACTTTCGACATGATAGCTTTACAAGAAGTGCAATTTTCTATGCAATTCCAGAAGCTTTGGTTTCCATTTGTATTCTTTGGTTTTGCGGTGCTTGCTGGAATTTTTCCGTTTCATAATTGGAGTCCTGTCGGTCATGTGGCAGCACCTACCGCGGTATCTATGTTTCATGCGGGTGTGTTAATGAAGTTAGGTGCTTTTGCAGCTCTTAGGGTCGGAGTAATGTTATTGCCTGACGGAGCAAGATTTTGGTTGCCATTAATTGTTTTTCTTGCTTTAACTAATGTGGTTTATGGAGCATTTGTTGCTATGAAACAGCGTGATTTGAAATATGTCATTGGCTATTCTTCAGTATCACATATGGGATTAGTTACATTAGGAGTAGCGACATTAAACCCTCAAGGCATTACCGGAGCTGGCTTACAAATGTTTTCTCATGGAGTAATGACAGCTTTATTCTTTGCATGCGTTGGAGTTGTATACGATAGAGCTCACACAAGGGATATTCCTTCTTTAGGGGGGTTTGCGGGTAAATTGCCATGGGTTACTGTTGCCTTCATTATTGGAGGATTTGTTTCAATGGGTATGCCAGGTTTCTCTGGGTTTGTTGCAGAGTTGCCTATCATGCTTGGTCTTTGGAGTGCAGGAACAGTTTCTAGCGAATATTTCATAGCTCCTTATTACACATGGATTGTAATGATTTCGGTTATAGCTATAGCAATTACAGCTTCTTATATTTTGCGAGTAGTTCAGCAAGTATTTTTTGGTAAGATGCCAACAGAATTCGAAGGTCATATCACGCACTCAAGTGGTAAAGATAAGATTGCTATTGTATTGTTAGCGGCGGTACTTGTATTGTTAGGTGTTTTCCCCGGGTGGATGGCTCCTCTCATTTCTAGCGGAGCAGAAAGTGTTATGGCAGTGATAGGAGGAATATAAGTGGGTATATCTAACTATCAGATGTCATCTGTGATTGCACTTTTACCTGAGGTGGGCCTTTTAGTGCTGGCTGGAGTAGTTTTGACCATGGATGTTCTACTGAAAGACAATCGTAAGCATCTTATTGCTGTTACGACAGCAGTCGGAAGCCTACTTATTATATTGGCTGCATTAATGTATTCGCAGCCTAGCGGTGATTTGATATGGGGTGGAATGGTGCGTGATGATATGCTTGCATTTGTATTCCGCTTGGCATTTATTTTTGCTGGTGGGATTACTGCAATGTTTAGTATAGGCTCTAAGGATTTAGCTCATCGAGGGGACTATTACGCCATAATGCTTGGTGCTGTGATTGGTATGTGTTTCATGGCTTCAGCAGCAGATCTAATCATGCTATATTTGGCTATTGAAACAACAGGTATAGCTGGGTATTTGTTAGCAGGTTATGTCCGTACAGATGATCGTTCTGCAGAGGCTGGACTAAAATATTTTCTCTTTGGGGCTGCTACCTCTGCAGTCATGCTTTATGGCTTTAGCTTACTGTATGGATTTACAGGGGAGACTAATCTCAGCGCTATAGCACCTATTTTGGCATCTGGTACTGTATCTGTATCAGCTATATGTGCAATTGTAGTTTTGATTTTGGTAGGTGTTGGTTTTAAGATTGCTGTTGTACCTTTTCATTTTTGGGCACCTGATGTGTATGAAGGTGCTCCTAGTCCAGTCACCGGTTTTATATCAACAGCCTCTAAGACTGCTGGTTTTGCAGTTTTGCTGCGCGTTTTTATTTATGGTCTGGCTGCTAGTGAGTATTGGTTACCTGCTATGGCAGTCTTAGCTGCGGTTACTATGACCTTTGGCAATTTAGTGGCTCTTGCTCAAACTAATATTAAGCGTTTACTAGCATATTCATCTGTAGCTCATGCTGGTTACGCATTGGTTGCTTTCGTTGCTTATTCTGAATTAGGTGTTGCGTCTGTTATTTTCTACTTGATTGCTTATGTGGTTACCAACTTAGCTGCTTTTGGTGTGGTCATCGTTTTTGCTCATACTGCTGGTACTGACGATATTCAACAATATGCTGGTATGAGTCGTCGCTCTCCATATCTGGCCTTGGCAATGTTAGTAGCTTTTCTGTCTCTAGCTGGTATGCCGCCATTGGCTGGATTTTTTGCAAAATTCTATGTGTTTGCTGCTGCGGTAAAAGCAGACATGATTTGGCTAGCTTTTGTTGGTGTATTAAATGCAATAGTGGGATTATATTACTACTTGGTTGTGCTAAAGGTTGTTTATGTTAGTCCAGCCCCAGATGGAGCCGGGTCGATCGATATTCCTGCAACATGCAAAATAGCGCTTGTGGTTTTGTCGTTAGGAATCATATTGATGGGAACTGCCTCATCCCCATGGTTTAATTGGGCTATGAAGGCAGCTCAGGATTTGTTTTGACGCTCAGTTTGGCTTGTGATATAATGCGCAAACGTCCAAAATGGGGAGAATATAGCTTCTGAAAAGTAGAGATCCCCAGAAAGTATGGCAGGTAACACTGCTATCAGTCACCGGACAAGTTGGTTGTGTGGCCATACTATTTATAGGTTTGGCTATTGTAACTGGAAGGTGGCTCGATGCCCGCGTGGGTGATGGTAATTCTTGGTTCACCATAGGATTGTTGCTTCTTAGTGTGCCAATTGTATTGTATCTTACAATGCGTTTGGCTTTGAGATCAACACGTGGTTTATCTAGTAATATAGTGTCAGAAATAGAAGAGGACGAGGAGTTTAATAGTGACGACAGAATCACTTAATCGAAGGCGGTTTGGTGTAAAACGCTGGATTGTTTTAGCCTGTATTATTTTTGGAGCATATTTACAGTTTGGTCCATTACCAACTATTGCTCCTAATGTGTTCTTGCCTGGAGAGAAAATAGGGCATCCTCCAATAAATGTCCCAGTTATTAATCAGCCATTAACTAATACATTGGTTGCGACACTCCTAACAGATATAGTGGTTTTATCACTTGGATTTTATATTTGGCGTAAGGTGTCTAGCGGAAACTTAGTCCCTAGTGGATTCTACAATGCGTTTGAGGCATTGTTTGAGTTTTTGTGGAACACAGCTGTCAGTACAGCAGGACGTAAGAATGCTATCAAATTTATTCCCTATATGGCTACTATTTTCATTATGGTGTTAGTGGCTAATTGGATGGAGCTTATACCTGGTGTTGATAGTGTCGGAGTACTAGAACCAGCACATGGTAAATTTACAGGTTATGAGGCACATCCTATAGGTTCAGCATATTGGCTTGATGGTAGGCATGAACTTCCTCATGATGAAGGTGATCATGGTCATCATGAGTTGTGCCATTCATGTACTATTACACCGTATGTAAGAGCTGCTGCTACCGACTTAAATTTCACTTTGGCATTAGCTTTGATATCTGTATTTATGACACAGGTTTTCGGATTTTCAGCTCTTAAGATGGGACATGTTGGAAAGTTCCTTAATTTTAGTGCTCTGGTGAACAAGCCGGGTATGGGTCTTATGGATTTTGCTGTTGGAATTTTGGAATTGATAAGTGAATTTGCTAAGATACTGTCGTTTACGTTTAGATTATTTGGAAATATTTTTGCGGGCCAATTATTGTTGTTTATAATGGGTTCGTTAGTTTCGTTTATAATACCAACAGGTTTGTATCTTTTTGAAATGTTTGTTGGCTTGATTCAAGCATATGTATTTTCTATGCTAACTTTAGTATTTATGAGTCAAGCTACTGAGGCTCATGCTCATTGATTTGTAGGTTGTAATACAATTTTGACGGAGGATATGTATGGAAGGTGATATAGTAGCAGCGGCTAAACTTATTGGCGCAGGTATTGCGGCGATAGGTCTTATTGGAGCAGGTATTGGTATTGGTACCGTTGTAGGTGGAGCAGTGCAAGCTATGGGTCGTAATCCTGATGCAGCTCCATTGATTCAGACTAATATGATCCTTGGTATAGCATTTGCTGAAGCTGTCGCTATTTATGCTTTGGTTGTCGCGTTGATTATATTGTTTGCAAGTTGAATTGCTAATTACTACTGGATTGATAAAAGATTAAGAGGAGCAATTTAGATGGAAGCTTTAGGAAACCTTGGAATTAATCTAAGCTATTTGGTTGTACAGATACTTAATTTTTTCATAGTAATGTTGTT